>NZ_JBLTJB010000012.1:0-97890 GCF_053470005.1 Bacillus sp. N1(2025) | reverse complement strand
TCCTGGAAAAAGGCTTTGATATTGTCGGCGCCTTTGCCTGAAAACTCACTGTCGTCTAAGTCAGCCATTCCCTGAAACGCTTTTCTGAGATTAATAAATTGTTCTCTAATCTGATCGTATTGTTTAGCCCGCTTTTCTGCGGCTGAAATGAACGAGGCTGCTTCAAATACTTTCATTTACGTCTCCTTTCCGCTTCTTTCTGTCTAAATTTCACCATAGGATATAATGCCTGAAGAACTTCTTTTTTGTTGCGTTGAACTTTCTCCGTTCATAAAAATAACCATCAAACTGATGTTTTCTCCCGCAAGTCAAATCAGGGAAAATGCACCGGCTGATGGTTATAAAGAGTATGGATCCCAGTCTTAAATGCAGGGAAGTGAGATAACGAGTACACCTAGATGCCTTCATATGTGACAACCCAATATTATTTATGCCATAAACAGCTAACAGCGCAGTAAAGGTCATTACAGCATTCATTTCCCTCGAAGTTATTCTTAAGATCGTTAAATTAAACTATTGAGTATTTTTTCAAACTTATTCACGCTCATCATCTCATGAGTGAGAAATGTCCCATTATAAAACACGCTGAAAGTCGTCCAAACTGCCGGGGATTTTTGCGCCATATCTTTTGTCGTTATTCGCCGGGCCTGAAAATGTAGTCCTTTCTTTTCAGTCAGTTCCTTTACATCCTTTAACAATCCGACTGCAAATGGGCATTGAGCTGTATAAAATATTTTGATTCCCTCATCATTAACGGAATTACTTTTCACCTGTTTTTTAAATACAGAAGGATGTGCATGTTTATTCCACGTCAGTGACATCAACTGAAAATAGGGTTCTGCTTCATCTTGCACAGCAAATCCCATATGTTCAAAGAAATGCTTATCACTTAAATAAGGGAGTTTTTTCTTCCCCACTATATGAACTATCCCATCCATACCGCGGGATTTTGCATCTGACACACATTTTTCTAACAAGTGTTTGGCATGTCCGTTATTCTTATATTTACCTGAGACCCAAAGACAATTAATAAACATAAAATTAGGTGCGCTTACCGGAACCCACGCTTCTTCTGCAGGTAAATATTCAATAAAAACTTTTGCCCGTTCGTTTAGGCGATAGAACACCAAGCCATCACTCATCCGATCTTTGAGCCAGCTCTTCTTTTCATTTACCGCATCCTCATATTGTTTCGTACCTAATGCACAGCAAATATGATTGTCATCAATATTGTCCCTAGTCAACTCAATGTATTCCATTTTTCCTCACCCGCTTTCTGGATTCATCACATGAATTTCAATTTGAACAATGCAGACTGGGCATGGCGCTAGTCGGTCTTTTTTAGAACATCAGCTTTACTTCTGGGGAGTATTGTAAATTCTCAGAAATATAGAGTCCCAGAACCAATATATGAACGCAGCAACAATGCTCATTATGTAATAAATGAAAGTTCTGAAAACTGAGAAATCAATTAGCGGATTATCTATGTACCAGAACAAGAACACAGCTAAAAAAGCGACTGCTGTATAAATGAAAAGATGAACCAAACTAAACTTTTTAGGCTTCTTTCTTAGCCATAGTTGCACAGGAACAGCAAACAAAAGGTAAGTAATGAATGCGTAAAAAGCAATGATAACCACAGTAACCAATGCAAATGGCACAAAACCCGAGTATACAAACATATATAGTCCGAAGATCAAACCATACGACAAACTTGAAAAAGCCAATGTGTAGGTACAGCTTTGACTTTTGCTCCAAGACGCTGCTTCCATATAGTTCACCTGCTTTTTATCAAAATACATTTCTCATTTTTTCCTACTGTTTAAAATCAATATATATCCATCACTTTAAAAGATCTATGTTTTTTGGCAGATCATCAATTCACTATCTTAATATCCAGAAATTTTATTGCCATTAAAAAAGGTCAAGGAAATACCTTGACTGTGTATCGCTCACCAATCTGCATCCGGTTCATCGTGTTCGAATCCGTAAAAGCCTTTAATCCACACATCTCCGCAGCCGGCTCCTTTTGTGATCAATAAGTAATGATTTCTGTTTGCATCACCATTCACCTTATCAGCCGCGCTCAAGTTCAAATGATTACCCGTGAAATTCTTTTCACTAAGGGTAAAATCATATCCTGCCAGTATAATTCTCTGCAGTTTAAGCTCAAATATCGGCAGAAAGATTATGACCACAAATTCAAAGCAAGAAACGACAGCCCCCATGCAGATAGACCAAACATTACAAAGAACCTAAGCAAAGCTTCGAATTTTGTAAGTCTTCGCTCCCTTTTCGTTTTACCCAATTTCCAATAAACGGCGTAGCAGGAAAACACCAAAATGAGTTGTCCAAGTCGCGACACAGATTCTAAGAATTCTATACCATTCATTGATTTTCACCTCGTTTATTTAAACAGAGAGTCTTTCTTACAGCGTTTATCCAAAGCACTGATTTTAAAAACCGCTTGAGGAATTGTTTGTAAAATGGTTTGCCTGCCGCTTGATAAAAACGGCCCATCCTTACTCCCCCATGTATCAATCAATATGATTTTTATTATCTCAGATAGAAAGACGATTTCCAACAGTTAAGTAAAAATAAGTAACTTGCAAGATGTTTAATTGTATAAGAAAAGTTGTCTTATCCAGCAGAACCATGAGTGCTGCATTTCTCCATTAAAGCGTTAAAGGTGAATTATAAAAGAGCCGCTTTTAGGCTCATTCGCGAAGCTTTAGGGCCATGAATGAGAGCATCATGTCCGACACTTACATTGTTTCCGATATAAATGAAATATGCCTTATCTTTGACTGAAACAAATTGTGTTAACAAACCATGTAAAATGACTCCGTCTTGATTTGAACCAATCGCACGAATAGCTGCATTTGACGTTACTTAAACATTGTCCTTTATTCTCACGTCTCCTTTCACGCTGGAAAACGGACTTATGAACGAAGTTTTATCGATTTTAGGGTGTCTTTGAACCGGATTAAATGATGTAACAGGGTTAGGGCTGATAAGGGCAAAAACTTAGTGAGCCGGTGATTGTCAAATTTATCTTCCGTCAGCTTTTTATCGCTCAAAAAAAGGCCTCCTTTGAAAACGTATCTATTCATGTATATATGTAAATTCTGTGCATTTGGAGATGATAAATCATCCATAGAATCCTCCCTGCATAGCTCCCTCAATTTTTATAGAGACACTTGTCCGCAAAAAAATGTAAGGGTTTTCAAAAGAAGAGCAGTGTGCTAAATTGTAAGATAAGTAAAAATTTTCTGCGAATATTTGAAAGGGGTGTATGATTTGAAAGCAGTAGTAGCAACAAAAGACAAAAGTATAGCGATCGTACAAAAAGAATTACGTCCTTTGCGACATGGTGAAGCCAAAGTTAAGATGGAATACTGCGGTGTATGTCATACTGACTTACATGTTAAAAATGCTGATTTCGGGGATGTTACAGGCGTCACTTTAGGTCATGAGGGAATCGGCATTGTAACTGAGATTGGTGAAGGTGTAACAAGCCTGAAAAAGGGCGACCGCGTCTCTATTGCCTGGATGTTTGAAAGCTGCGGCTGCTGTGAATATTGCCTAACTGGCCGTGAAACCTTGTGCCGGGATGTAAAAAATGCCGGCTATACAGTTGACGGCGCAATGGCTGAAGAAGCAATCGTAGCGGTTGATTATGCAATAAAGGTGCCGGAAAATTTAGATCCTGCAGCAGCAAGCAGCATTACTTGTGCGGGTGTAACAACTTATAAAGCCGTTAAAGTCAGTGAAATTAAACCAGGTCAATGGATCGGTGTATTTGGAGTCGGCGGTTTAGGCAACTTGGCTGTTCAATATGCAAAAAACGTCTTTAACGCTAAAGTGATTGCTTTCGACATTAGCGATGAAAAATTGAATTTTGCTAAGAGCTTAGGCGCTGATGCGGTTGTAAACAGTTTAAACGAAGACCCCGTCGCTAAAGCAAAAGAAGTGACTAACGATTCAGGGCTTGATGCTGTGGTCATCACGGCTGTCTCTAAAACCCCTTTCAATCAAGCGGTTGATGTTGTAAAAGCAGGAGCCCGTGTAGTCGCTGTCGGTTTACCGGTGGACAAAATGGATTTAGATATTCCCCGTCTCGTGTTAGATGGGATTCAGGTAGTAGGTTCATTAGTAGGTACCAGAGAAGATTTGAAGGAAGCTTTTCAATTTGCTGCAGACGGTAAAGTTGTACCTAAAGTGACAAAGCGCCCGATTGAAGATGTGAATGATATTTTTGAAGAAATGGAGCAAGGTAAAGTGACCGGCCGCATGGTTATCGATTTTACTTCCTAATCTTAAGGCTGCCGGGAATGATACGGCAGCCTTTGATCTCGATTCTTGCTCAGCGCCCCACCCAGACTGAATGAGACTTTGTCATTTAGTTCAGAAAAGAAGCTCTACAGACCATTCAGCGGACATTCATTTAGCGAGTACTGCCTGAACTAACCCTGATACCAATATAATGCAAGGTCAGTCATTGCCGAAGCGTAGCCCTGCTGTCTTAACATAGTTGTTATGCTGCCCCGATGATAAGTTCCGTGATTGGCAACATGGAATAAAATTTCTGAGTAAGCAGTTTCTCTGTAACCTAACCAAGGATTATTTAAGTTCATTTTTTGTTCTAAATCTGTTTGGCTATTCATCCATTCTTCAAACTGTGAAGCCAGTTCTTCATAAGACGCCGCAAATTCATCTGCAGAATATAAATGAGCCCTTTCCGCATAAGCCATAGAACCTTCCAATGCTTCCTGCATGTCTATTCCTTTAAGTACTTGCAGCCACATAACATCCACCGCGCAAATGTGACTGAACGTTTGAGCAATTGTAGGATATGAACTGTGAACCTCTTCATAAAGGACATTACTTGGTAATTCCTTTATTCTTTCTAATAACGCTTTATTCGCCCAAACATGGTACTGATACATGTTTTTCACATGGTTCATTTAACATCTCTCCTTTAAAGTTGATACTTGTGATTATAAAAAAAGATATATGACAGCAGATTGTCATACATCTTTATAAATTTTCATTATTTTTTCAGCTTCATCTATTAAAATTGATTGCAGTTCCACCGGTTTTATAATTTTAGCGCCACTGCCAAAGCTCAAAAGAATTGATTTAAGCCATCCGGCATGCTGAGGCCGATACACAGAGATTGTAAACGTCATACTTCCATCTCTGTTCATGACTTTTGAAGCGTTCTGAAATTGATCTAATACTTTAGCTATGGAATTAGGATTAACCCAAATGACTACATCCGCAAACCCTCCCAGGTCGGATTCTGAATAAGATGGTTCATCTTTCACTTTGTGACTGCGCAAAAACTCTTCTTGAGTAAGCGTTATATTCATCATACGTGATACTCTAAATTCTCTATCATCTTGACGTTCTCTGCAGAAGCCATATACATACCAATTACGAAACTTATAATGAAGGTGGATAGGTTCTACTTCACGTGATGTAAATTCATTTTTATTACTGACATAATCAAAGCGTACTGCCTTTTTTTCCTGTATAGCTTTTCGCAGCCGGATTAATGAATTCGGTTCTGTTCTAAGGCTTTCCAAGTTAACATACAAAGTCCTGCTGCTTTCGCTTGTATCCAGAGATTTTAATCTATCTATCGTGTGTTCAACTTCCTTATCTTCAAAAACACTCGACAAACTGCTTAATACTGTAATTAAATTCAATACATCATGAGAACCGATTAAACTTTTATCAAATTTGTATCCTCTCATTATCCCAAAACCGCCGTTAGCCCCTTGGTATGAAACGACTGGTATTCCAGCTGCACAAATCACTTCGATGTCTCTATAAATTGTCCGCGTTGATACTTGAAATTCATCAGCTAAACTGGAAGCAGATAAAATTTCATTATGTAAGAGCTTGAATATGATTGATAACAAACGTTCTAATTTCAATTCTCAATTCCTTTCCTTATTAGAATTGGAAGTGCTCTTTTTGCTCTGACACATTTATGCCGCTCACCTCCTGTCACTTCAAGATACCACGCAGAAAGCTTAATTTTTTCACCTAACCGCATAATACGCGAATTACCATATGCTTTATACTTTGCGACACCGATAAACCCTTCTATTGCTTCATCTGATATTCAATAAAACGCCTGTTGAACCTTTGCTTATGTATACAGCTTCATCTTCACTGAGTAATTTGACGCCCAATTTAATCTACATAATAGTTCACTGAATCTCTCAACAATTTTAGATAAACATCTTCTTTTTATAGAGATGTTCGGTCAATCGACATCCTTGTGTTATATATGGTAAAATTTATAAAAACAAAGGAGCGTTGTTACATATGAGTCTTATCATTTTAGCATCCATGCTTTTATGGGGTGCAGTGATCCACGAGCTAAACAAACCTTCAAAAAAGCAAAGTAAACGAAAAATGATCCCTTTGGTATCCCTCAGTTCTTTATCTACTTTAATCATCACAATTTCGCTTTTTTCTCATTTAATTGGTTGATATTTGTTATGAGGAAACCCGCCAGAGGTTCCTCATAACACTAAAAACCTACTCACTGCACTTTTTACAGCAGACCTTATCAGAGTGTTTGCTTAACACTTTGTCCATTCTCCCCACAGGCATCTTCTTCTCACTCGGAAGTGTAAGATAAGCTGTTATCTCATCCCCTGATTTTAATGTTTTTCCGCAGATAGAGCATTTTAACTCAGTATTAAAGAAATTTTTTAATCCCATTCAGAAGCCTCCTTACTTACCTTTATAAAAGTAATACGTTAATGCTTTATAAAAGTTTCACGTTAAAGAAATACTCCTTTGCTTGGGAATATACTTCGTTTCAGTTGATCCGCAGCCGCCCCGGTCATCGTTGCCTATAACTTTATCTACATCACAAACCCGCAAGCAGCCTCCTTGTATCGTACCTTCCGTCCCTTTGTGATTTGTTTTGATTTGTCGTATACTGCGCTTGCCCGGGAAATGATGAATATTTTCGTTAACTATAATTTCCCTGTACCTCTTCGTATGTGGCTCTGCATGATGAAGTAACTTCATGATCACCAATTTCATACACAGTTTTATTGCGTGTTTGGCCATATCCCTCCTCTATTATTTATTGTCTTAGAAGCTCTTCATTTTAGACATAACATCCATTTTTTCTTATTTAGACTTAAATCTATGTCGAAATTTATCGTCCGGCATATTATGTACTATCCTAACAACAGGAGGTGGCAATAATATGGGGAACTACGGTGGAAATTACGGTGGAAGCTCTTTCGTATTGATCGTTGTGCTGTTCATTTTGTTAATCATTGTAGGTGCTGCATTCCTTTTCTAGCACATTGACGATTTATATTCGTCTCCCAAACATTGCATCCCTTAGTTCGGACAGACGCCATAAGAAGTTTTATGGCGTTTTTACTTTTTGAAAAAATCCATCTAAGATAAACATTTTTTATTTTTATTCTGGTAAGCGGGAGAGTTTCCTCCCCTGCCTGCGCCAATATTGCCGCTATGAAGGATGAGGCGAACAATCCAAAAAGCATTGATCTATTCTTTAAAAACGATTCCGAAAATCAACAATTCGTAAGCAGTTCCATATAAAATAGCTAAACCAGTGATTGCCCATTGGCTAATATTCTTATCGCCTAAACAATCTGATACATTTCCAGTCCAACACTTAGCACTCAGCATGTTTGATGATGGCCCCGTTGTATCTTCTGCAGACTTTTCTCTTTCAAAGACACCAGACTTATCTTCATCTTTAACTCCCTTAACCCAAAATGTCATTTTGTTTTGAATAAAGACTTGTTCATGAACATAGCCCCTAAATAGTTGTTACTAAGGCGTTTTTAATTCATCAGGATTACAGATGTTGTGAACTTAAAAAGGATATTACTCACCTTTATAAAATTGTCATTTGTTAGATTTAGTCACTGAATCTTTTTGTTTGGTATCTTAGCGGCCTTCCACACTCATATAAAAAGGGTTCACCCACAAAATGCGGTGTTCACACATTAAGTCATTTTCACATAAAAAAAACCGGATTCCTCCTCTAAGAGGTTCCGGTCTTTCTTAGTAAAATGCAGGAAATATCTAGTGACGTGCTGCACACCCCGCTATTATAATATTTCAATAGAGCCTTCTGTTCCATGAACGCGTATTCGCTGTCCATCTTTTATCAATTGGGTTGCATTTTCAACTCCAACAACTGCAGGTAAGCCGTATTCACGCGCGATAACCGCTCCATGGGTCATCAGTCCGCCAACTTCAGTGACCAGGCCTTTTATGGATACAAACAATGGCGTCCAGCTGGGATCAGTATAGGAGGTAACTAATATATCTCCATCTTCCAAATCGGCATCTTCCATGTTTAAAATAACCCGTGCCCGCCCTTCTATGACTCCCGAGGAAACGGGCAGCCCTGCAATCGCACCGGCCGGGAGATTTTCTCGTTTGTACTCGCCTGTAACGATTTCACCGTCAGATGTGATAACACGCGGCGGAGCTAGTTTTTCATATACTTTGTACTCGCCTTTTCGTGTGCTGATGATTTGGTAATCCAATTTATGTGTGCGTACGACTTCCTGAAGTTCTTCAAAAGTGAGATAGTATATGTCTTCTTTTTCATGAATAACGCCCGCTTCTGCGAGTTGTTCGGCTTCTTTCAGTAAAGCCTGCTTATAAACGAAGTAGCGGCTGATCATGCCGTATTTTGGATATTCTCTGAACCCGCTGAAGTTCCGGATGATGCGGATCATTCGTTTGGTTTCTTTGGCTTTTTGTTCACCATCCGGTAATTGCTTCAATCGGTCTAATAACTCTTGTTCTTTCTTCAACGCCTCCTGCCGCCCTTGCTCAAATTTCCGCTGGCTGGCATTTGGCTCAAAGTTTTTGAGATTATTAAGAATCATAGAGACAAGTGCAGTTGGTTTTTCGCTCCATCGAGTTCTTGTCATATCAATTTCTCCGGCACATCGCATTCCGTACTTGTTGAGATAAGCATAGATAGCGTCATAGGTTTCCCGCCCGCCTTCAAACGTCACCAGCCTATCCAAAAAGTGATCATCTTTTACATTCTCTAAATAGGCAATTACTTCTGGATAAGGGCGGATCACATCAGCGACGTCTAATAGCGCAAGCCCCATTTCTGAGGTAATATTATGGGATACAGATTGAGAAAGCGTGTCTGCTGCGTTTTTTTCACCTAACCACTCGTTCATTTTTTCGTTAATCCATGATGAAGCATCCATTGCAGTTCGAATCAACACCGAACTTTTTGGGTTAAATAAAATCTTCTTTAATTCCTGGATATCTTCCAAAATAAAACGAAATAAATCAGATCCTGATTTCGCCTGGATGTTTTGTTTTAACTCTTCTATCGATGCTTGACTGCTCTTAATCAAATCAGAAACAATTGCCGGATCGTTTTCAGCTTGTTCCGGCATATCTGCATCGCCTTTGCCGGGAATCGGTGCCGTTTTATCAGGTATCGGCTTAATGAAATCATCTCGCTCTATTATGGTCATAAGTGCGTCTTTTAAGAGCGGATCGTGCTGCCCCATGCCTTTTAAGAAAACTTCTCTGACATTAGGAGATGCCAGCTGATGTGTGACATCAACGAATAGCCTTCCGCCGGCTTTACGCATGGGTGCAGCAGTCGTCAACAGAAAAAAAGACAATCCAAGGGGTTTTATGGGATCCGTCATCATTTGCTGATGACCAACAGAGATATAGACGTGATTTTCTTGATCGTTCGCTTCAGGAACGGGGTATAACGTTGTGATCGGACGACTTTGGACAATATAAAAAGTATCGCGATCCAAACACCATTCGATATCTTGCGGCTGGCCGAAATGAGCTTCGATCTGTCTCCCGATACGTGCCAGCTGTAAAATTTGTTCATCAGTCAGTGTTTGAATCTTTTGCTGATCAAGAGCGATCTCCTGTGTTTCTGTTCCGCCTTCTTTTCGTCCATAGATAGCCAATTTTTTAGTTTCTATTCTCTTATCGACGATTTGCCCGTCCTGTACTTTATAACAATCGGCAGAGACTAAGCCGGAGACAAGTGCTTCACCAAGTCCAAAACTGGCATCGATGGACAGCAGCTTTCGGTTTCCGGTTATCGGATCAGCGGTAAATAAAATTCCCGAAGCCTGAGGGAACACCATCCTTTGGATGATAACGGATAAATAAACTTGGCTGTGATCAAATCCATTTTGCATACGGTAAATGACCGCGCGATCCGTAAATAGGGACGCCCAACATTTACTGATATGCTGCAAGATCGCATCGACGCCGGTAATATTTAAATAGGTGTCTTGTTGACCGGCAAAAGAGGCATGCGGTAAATCCTCAGCTGTCGCACTGGAACGTACGGCATAGGCATGTTCTTCGCCGAATCGGGAGAGATGGCAAGCAACTGCTTTGACTACATCTGAAGGAATTTCTGCTTCCATAATGGTTTGCCGGATTTTTTTGCTGACTTCACCAATTTGATTCCGATTCTCCACTTTCAGCATGGTCAGTTGATCCAACAGCGCTTGTAACGTTTCGTTTTGTTCAATGGCTTTTTGATATCCTGCGGTTGTGACACAAAATCCTTCCGGTACTTGTATTCCTTGAATTTTTGATAATTCCCCTAAATGTAACCCTTTTCCTCCAACGAGCAAAGGCTGTGTTTTTTCAATTTCGTGAATGCCGAGAACCAAAGAACTCATTCTATATCTCCCCTTCAAAAAAATTTGACAAGAGCTTTTCAGCATGATATAATCATAATATAAGATGGATAACTATGAATTTTCACACAGAAAGCACGCGTGTTCTGATTATATCACCGTGTCTGTTTTTGTGCAATATAAAAAGAACCTGGCCAATTTGGCGAGGTTCTTTCTTTATTTTTGTCTAAAGCTCTTTAAAGCTGTGTTGAGATCTTTTGTGTGAACGTAAATGTTCTTATACAACTCGAATAGTGTTTTATATTTTTGAACATTTTGTTCTTTTGGATAAAATGCAGCTGCTTCATGAATGAACTGCTCTGCGCATTCTTCAAGAGAGTCAAACCACCCGCTTCCGAAGGCAGCTAACATCGCAGCCCCCATGGCGGGACCTTGTTCATTCTCTAACTTAACCACCCTCGTATTGAAAATATCAGCCTGCATTTGAAGCCACGTTTCATTTTTAGCTCCCCCGCCAATAGAGACAACCGTATCAACTGATTTTCCCGCTTCGCGGAATAGCTCAATTGATTCATATAAAGAGAATGTGATGCCTTCCATTATCGCCCTCAAAAAGTGCTCTCTTTTATGGGCTCCGTCCATTCCGATCAAGCTTCCCCGAATAGATGAATCAGCATGCGGCGTTCTTTCACCGACTAAGTAAGGAGTGTACAGCAGTCCATTTGCTCCTATCGGAACAGATTCCACTCCCCGCAATAATTGTTCAAACGATTCGTTTGGCGCAAACGTTTTTTTAAACCAGTCCAAGCTGTACCCTGCAGCGAGCGTGACCCCCATCGTATAAAATGAATCCTTTTTTCCATGATTAAAAAAGTGCACTTTCCCTTTAAAATCTCTTTCTTTGTCTTCTTCACAGGAAAGTATGACTCCTGACGTCCCAATGCTGCATAACGTTTTTCCGGAAGAAAGAATACCGGCTCCGACAGCACCGCAAGCATTATCTGCTCCCCCAGCGTACACTTTTGTTTTTTCCAACAGCCCAGTCTCCGCCGCAACGCTCGGAAGCAGCGATCCTACACAGTCATGGGATTCAACAAGCGGAGGACAAATTTCCGCTGAAATACCAAATTGATTGCAAATCTCATCGCTCCACTCTTTGCGGGTCATATGTAAAAGTAACGTTCCCGCCGCATCGGAGTATTCGGTGTGAATGGCGCCAGTCATGCGGAATCTCACATAGTCTTTCGGAAGCAAAAAAACAGCGGTTTTGTTAAAAAGTTCAGGCTCATGTTCCTTCACCCATAACATTTTAGGTAATGTAAACCCTTCAAGAACACGGTTTTTTGTGATATCAAGCAGATGATCGCCAAATGTCTCGGTTATCCTGCTACATTGAGGCGTCGTTCTGGTATCATTCCAAAGAATCGCATGACGCAGCACCCGCCGATCTTGGTCAAGCAGTACTAACCCATGCATTTGTCCTGAATAGCTAATCCCGTCAATATCCCCGGCTTGAACGTTGGATATCGAAATCAATTCAGCCAATGCTTCAATTGTATGCTGCACCCAGTCTTCAGGATTTTGCTCACTATATCCCGCCTTCTCTTGGATGAGCGGGTAACTTTTGGACGTTTCTGCACAAACCTTGCCGTTTTGATTGACTAAAATGGTTTTAACGGCACTCGTTCCAAGATCTATTCCAATGACATACTTCATTTTTTCACTCCTTCCTCTCTAAATAGATCCCCATTGAAATGACCCGCCATAACAGTAACTTCATGACGGGCAATTCCGGGAACTTGGCTGCCTGCATTTTTTTACAGCGGGATCTGGAGCTTCTTTTTTCATTATACCTGTAAAATGTATTGGTTTAATATCGCTTTTAACCGCTCCTGTCTCCCTGATTCGTTTTTAATTGGCTGATTGTTCAGCGCATATTGCTCAAGTGTCTTAAAATCAGCTCTTCCTTCTGCAATTTCAAGACCAATCCCTTCAGTAAAACTGCGGTAACGGTGTTGAATCACATCTTCAAACACACGATCTTCGATTAATTTGTGGGCGGCTTTCAACCCTCTTGCAAATGTATCCATCCCTGCAACATGGGCATATAGTAAATCATCAGGCTCAAAAGAAGATCTTCTGACTTTTGCGTCAAAGTTTAATCCGCCGCTTCCAAGACCGCCATTTTGCAGGATTTCGTACATTGCTAATGTCGCAGAATATAAATCTGTCGGAAATTCATCTGTGTCCCAGCCTAAAAGGGGATCACCCTGATTCGCGTCAACAGAGCCAAGAAGGCCATGCACTCTCGCCATGCGTAATTCATGTTCGAATGTATGCCCGGCTAATGTGGCATGATTGGCTTCGAGATTTAATTTAAAATGATTGTCTAAGCCATATTGCTTTAAAAAGGCAATGGTTGTTGCTGCGTCCGTATCATATTGATGGGTGGTCGGCTCTTTTGGTTTTGGTTCAATCAAAAACTGCCCTGTATACCCGATTTCCTTCGCATAATCCACTGCCATATGCATAAATCTGGCCATATTATCAAGCTCAAATTTTAAATCGGTATTTAACAAAGTTTCGTACCCTTCACGTCCGCCCCAAAATACATAGTTCTCCGCGCCAAGCTCTTTTGCTGTTTCTAATCCTTTTTTTACTTGGGCTGCGGCATACGCAAATACATCTGCATTACAAGAAGTCGCCGCACCATGGACGAAACGGGGATTCGTAAACATGTTTGCAGTATTCCATAATAACTTAACGCCGCTGGTTCTCATGTAGTCTTTTATCATGTCCACGATTATATCCAGATTTTGATTTGTCTCTTTTAACGTACTTCCTTCCGGTGCGATATCCCGGTCATGAAAAGCAAAAAATGGCGCATCCAGTTTTTCAAACAGCTCAAACGCTGCATCTACCCTCGCTCTCGCCAGATCCATGCCTTTATAGTGATCCCACGGTCTCTGCATCGTAGCTGCGCCAAAAATGTCTGTGCCGTCAGCGGTAAATGTATGCCAATAGGCAATAGAAAATCGCAAATGCTCTTTCATCGTTTTTCCGCCAATTACTTCTTGAGAATTATAGTATTTAAATGCTAAAGGATTCGTGGATTCTTTCCCTTCGTAAATCACTTTGTTTACGCTTTCAAAATAGTTGACTGAACCGGAATGAGAGTGAGCCATGTGTGATTTCCCCCTTAAAAATAAATTCTAAACATGATCATTCAAATACAGATGCTTTTATGTCATGTTGCACATTAGTTTGTTGCCCAAACAAACTAACTTATTTTCATCTTATATAACCTCATCAGTATTTTCAATATTTTTTTTAGTTTTTTACGAACACATTAGATATAATAAAGGTTGGATTCGCTATGTACTGCGTTTCGCACGATAACACAGAACGTTCAACTTAATTTAAAGATTATACAAATGGAGTGGATGAAGTGGATATCGCTGATCAAGCCTTTGTCAAAAAAGTTAACCAAAAGTTATTACTAAACGAAATACTTAAGAATTCTCCTATTTCAAGAGCAAAATTATCTGAAATGACCGGATTAAATAAATCAACTGTTTCGTCACAGGTAAACACATTAATGAAAGAAAACCTCGTATTTGAAATAGGTCAGGGACAATCCAGCGGCGGCAGAAGACCTGTCATGCTTGTTTTTAATAAAAAAGCAGGATACTCCGTAGGAATAGATGTTGGCGTGGATTATGTTAATGGCATTTTAACAGATCTTGAAGGGACGATCGTCCTTGATCAACACCATCGTTTGGAATGCAATTCTCCAGAAATCACTAAAGATATTTTAATTGAGATGATTCATCACTTTATTACGCATATGCCCCAATCTCCGTACGGGCTTATTGGTATAGGTATTTGCGTGCCCGGGCTGATTGACAAAAATCAAAAAATTGTTTTCACTCCGAACTCCAACTGGAGAGATATTGACTTAAAATCTTTCATCCGAGAGAAGTTCAATGTGCCCGTTTTTATTGAAAATGAGGCAAATGCCGGCGCATATGGAGAGAAAGTATTTGGAGCTGCAAAAAATCACGATAACATGATTTATGCAAGTATCGGTACAGGAATAGGGATCGGCGTTATAATCAACAATCATTTATATAGAGGGGTTGGCGGATTTTCTGGAGAAATGGGACATATGACAATAGACTTTAAGGGTCCTAAATGCAGCTGCGGAAACCGAGGCTGCTGGGAATTGTATGCTTCAGAGAAGGCTTTATTAACATCTCTTCAGACGAAAGAGAAAAAAGTGTCCAGCCAAGATATCATAGACCTCGCCCATCTGAATGATGTTGGAACTTTACAGGCATTACAAAATTTTGGTTTCTATTTAGGAATAGGCCTGACCAATATTTTAAATACATTTAATCCGCAAGCCGTCATTTTAAGAAACAGCATCATTGAATCGCATCCTATGGTTTTACATTCAATTAAAAGTGAAGTGTCATCCAGGGTTTATTCCCATTTAGACAATAGCTATGAATTATTACCATCTATCCTAGGAAAAAATGCACCCGCTTTAGGAATGTCCTCTATTGTGATTGATCATTTTCTCGACATGGTTCATAACTGAAATGTACATACTTCTATGTTTACGCTCATCTTTAAAGATGGGTTTTTTTATTCTATGAGTATTTCTGAATCAATACTGACATAGGCACCTTCTAATATGAAAAAGGAGTTCTAAAATAGAAATCTCCTTTTTCATGTGCTAATTATTTTTCTTTATAACGGAAATATCTGAAGTCGGCCGGAATATGATTACCGCTCGTATCTTGGCATTGCATCCCTACAAAAGCTCCTGTAAAGAATCCCCCGCCGCGGATGTAATCATCTGATAATTTTTTCGATTCCAATGCAATGTCAATTTTGTGCCAATCTTCGTTGTTAAATGAATAGAAATAATAATATTTTTCGTTTTCAATATTCACTTTTAAATAGACATACTTGTCTTCACGAGGAATCACAATTTTATTTTTTAACGGTTGTGAAAAAGAGAAATTATCACATATCGTTAATTCAAGAATACGGCCAAGTTCTTCATCATACGTGACTTGAAGAGCCGTCCAGTTCTCTGTATTGTAATAGTTCACCAATCCAGCGGCTTGCTGAAAATTTTCCGGATAAAACGCAACAGCCGTTTCGGCTTCAAAATGGAGACTTTGCCAGCGTCTGGCTACAAATGCCTGAGTAAATGTCGAAGTTAAGGATTCATGGCCGTATAATCGTAAATGATTTGGCACTTGAGTTAATGATCCTAATTTCTCCGTAAACGGAATTCTTAACGTTTGAAAATTAATATTTAATGTTGCATCCTCAAATTCATCAACTTCCGGGTACGTTGCTTCAAACATTGTTTCAGGTATAGAAGGCGCATCCACCTCCAAGCTCCCTTCTTTTCCGCCTTTTACATAAGGCCAGCCATCTTTCCAATAGAGCTTTTGAATAGCAGTTTCTCTGCCCAGAGGACAATATCCTCTCTGCTGAAAAATTGAATCATTGTCCGGATGAATGGGACGTCCCGTTAAATGAGCTAAATACCACTCATCTGTATGTGTTTGTACAATGGATGCATGTCCGCATTTTTGCAGCGGATTTTCCGGCGCATGCCATGACGTTAAGATAGGATTATCAGGATGAACTTCATATGGACCCTCAATATTTGCAGAACGGGCAATTGTAGCAGCATGTTCGAACCGCGTTCCTCCTTCTGCGGTTAATAAATAATAATAGTTCCCGATACGGTAAAGGTGCGGCGCTTCTGTCAGCTTTCTTTCAGTTCCTTTAAATATCACTTTCGGTTTACCGATTAGTTTTTGCTCCTTATCAGAATATTCCTGCATGACAATACCTCCAAAGGAGTGCCGATCAATACGCTGATCCCATAACATATTTAATAAATATTTTTTTCCATCCGTATCATGGAACAAAGAAGCATCAAAACCCGAGCTGTTTAATGTGATCGGCTCCCCCCACTCACCATTAATCGTGTCACAAGTCACTAAATAATTGTGGCAATCTTTCCAGGCGCCATCTACGACCTTAACATCCGTATAGATCAGCCAAAACTTTCCGTCACTGTAACTTAAACATGGCGCCCAGACCCCGCCTGAATTAGGATTTCCTTTCATGTCTAATTGCGATACTCTCTGTAATGGATGTGCAACTAAGTGCCAATTGACTAAATCTTTTGAGTGGTGTATCTGGACTCCCGGAAACCACTCAAATGTAGATACAGCGATATAATAATCCTCTCCAACCCTGCAAATACTCGGATCGGGGTTGAATCCTTTAAGTACTGGATTGATAATCTTCATTTTGAACTCCTCCTCAGCTATTTTCTGTTGACTCATCATGTTTTAAGCTTTGAAATCGTCAATATGATCCAAATAAACTTTGTCTCTATTCTCTAATTCTCGAACCATGCTTTTATATTTTTTCTCATCTAAGTTATAGAAATTAATATCAATCATGGCCAGAACCAGTAAGAACACGGGAATAATGGTTGTTGTAATTAAAATTCCCGTCAATGCCTCCGGCGTTTGCACCTGATTTGCCACATATCCAAACTGATCTAGAACCAAACCCGGTACAACCCCTCCCAAAGCCATACCGAATTTAAAGAAAAATCCGATAATAGCGTATATGAGACCGCCCATTCTTTTCCCAGTCTTATACTCTCCATATTCTATTGTTTCAGGAATAAGCGCCCACATATATCCCCCGGCAGTGAGACTTCCGGCAGCGGCCAGTAATCGAAAGGAAAGTATGAGGAATACATTACTTGACGGAACGAAAAGTAAAGCTAAGAGGCCGATCATATTCAGTAATAATGCATAGTTTAGTAATTTCTTCTTCCCTAATAATTGATGAAGCTTTGGAATAAACGGTAAAATGACCAAAGCAGGCAAACTTCCCAACAAACCGTACCACTTCACCAAATCCGCTCTTTCTAAATTATACGTTACGTAATAAATGCCGACCGAATTACTGATTGAATTCACTCCAAAAATAATAATAAAGAAAATACTTAATACAACTAGAGGCCGATTCACACGAAACTGCTCAAATATATCCGAAAATTTAATTTTTTCTTCGGATTTTTGAAGCGTGACACGCTCTTTTGTGCTTTTAAAACAAAAGATTAAAAGGCACCCGCCTATAACTCCCATAATACCCATGGTTAGCTGCCAGCCAAGAGATTCGCTGCCGGAAGTATCGCTTAAATAAGCAGCCAGTAAGGGAACAAAAAATGCAACGACAAGTCCCCCAAGATTCGCAAATAACATACGGACAGACGTTATACTAACAACTTCTTGATTATTTCTGGTCATTGCAGATGTTAACGCGCCATATGGCACGTTTATCATGGTGTATGTAAGCGATAAGCCGACATAGGTGATATAGGCATATATTAATTTCCCCATATCCGAAAAATCCGGGGTTGTAAAACAGAGTATTGCCAATATGACAAAGGGAAAAGCTCCGAATAAAAGATACGGTCTAAAGCGGCCAAACCTGCTATTTGTTCTGTCAACTATTGTTCCGATAAAAGGATCAGCGAGAGCGTCGATGATTCTAACCACTAAAAACATCGTACCGGCTGCTGCTGCCGATAAACCAAAAACATCTGTATAGAAGAACAAAAGATACGTAGACACTGTTGCATAAATTAAATTACATGCAAAATCTCCAGACGCATATCCAACTTTTTCAACCATGCTGATCTTCTTTACATTTTCACTGAGCATGATTTCCTCCCCTTTTCGATCCTTTACATAAGGAACATGATGAAATGGTATAACATTTCTTCAATTTTATCGGCCAGTGAGCGGCATATAAAAGCGCTTTCAAAAAATGACAGCGGTTTACTTTCACAGAGCATTTTCAACATCCAAATGGTGATCAGATAGCAGTGAACAGGATAAAAGCTTGGCTTTCGCTTTTTATATACCTCCAATTAAATCGAGCCTCTTATCCCCCTCCCATTTAAGACCTTTACATGATGGACAATTAAAGTGGTTTTATTAGTTTGTTGATCGAACAAACTAACTTGATTTCATATTATAAAATCTTTTCTGCTTTTTCAACTCTTTTTTCAGAGAATTTAAATCAGGTTTGAAACAAAATGACTGCTCCAGTTTTTGTATATTCAGGTTCGCAAATATTAAGAAATGTCAGCGTGCGGTAAAACTGAATTAGAGTTGGTAAAGGTGGCTGCAGAGATAAGTATGGAAAGTCTGTAATGACTAACCGAGGGTTTAATGGATATGTGAAACAGAAACACACTGCGGTTAAAAATATCGGCAGCATCTTAACTTTTAAGTGACAGTTTCCCTCAATCGTCCTCTGTGCCAACCTGAAAATAAAAAAGCCAGAGAGTATGTGAGGATACTACCTGGCCTAGTGCTGTTTAACCCGGCAAGAGCAGGAAAAATGACTTTGAGAAGGCTCAGTAGGGTCGTTTGAAGAAGTTAACGATAATGAGCAATTCACGAGACAACCGTGAGTTTTCCGCCGCTGGGGACTAAAAGCGGGTATTTTTTTGTTATTAAGTTCATTTGTCAGGTGTAGAAGGAGCCAGCTGGATTTTGCACAGCGATAAACAGCCTTTTATGCTCAGCACAAGAAGTTCCTCCGTGAGCTACTGACATAGGTGAGATGGTTAAGAAAAAAACTAGAGTAACAGAAATTATAAGTCATTTACTCTTTTTTTCAACTTTTACTTTGTCATTACCAAACATGTAGCCAAAAGCTATCAATATTGCCCCGCCAAAACGAAGATATTGGCGATATTCAAAATCTTTAAAAACAGTAACCGCTCCAACTATCAACAAAATACCTATTATAATAAAGGCATTCAAAACTTTATCTCTCAAAAAAACGCCTCTTTTATAAATTGTATCTACACTTCATTATACCTATTGTGGATTATTTTACCACACAAAACACTTCTTGATAACTGGAACAGGTCTAAAATATATAAGTACGCAAGTTATCAATAATCTCCTTCGGTGGTTTCCCCAGCGCCTATCCGACTTATCTTTCATCTCCACATAAAAATATAACCATCACTTCTGACGTGTACTCTGATATCTCAGAGAAACGAAAATTCGTCAGTTGATGGTTATGAAGAATATATGAACTACTCCCCCATGTCTGGTCAAAAGATGGTTAAGTGGACTGCCGATTTCAACTATATCTTATGGCCAAAATCAAAAAATCCCCTGACACCAATAGTGTCAAGGGATTGAGAGATTAATACTGAGACATGTATTGTTCGCACTCCTACGGATGAACCTGTGTGTGGATTATAACTTAGGCAATATTTCAATGTCATAACACATGATAAACGTTGAATTAAAAAGGTTTTGTTATGTCTCTTCGAATAAGAAATCATCAAGTATATTATATTTGCGGGTATTTTGGGGTGCCCACACCTGTTCATTTTTAAATTTTTATTGTAATCTAAAGATATACATATAAAGGGAATGATGTCATTGAATATAAATAAAATAAGATCGACTTTATATAAGACTGCGAAGATTTTAGGCGATGTAAACGCAGCAAAAAACGGCACATTAGGAAAAAGAGTGGCTCGCCGTGCAACTGGAAAAGCTACAAGTAAGATTATCAAAAGTATATTTAAGTAAGGAATGAGGCATTTAATTTGGCTGAACTATATAAGTTTGAAACGTTATCTAATGATTACCCTGAATTATTAGAGAACCTTCTAACAGGGAATGGGTTCTCCATTGAATTTAATGATAGTTTTAAATACGGTGGGCTCCTTGATTATCTAAATCATGAGCAAAAGTTGGACAATATAGAGCAAGAATTGTTCAAATCATTTAATACCACTAACTTTGAATTTGTCTTAAATTCTTTATTAACAGCAATTAAAATTAATGGGACTTATAAAATAAAAACTGAAGATTTATGGAAAAGCTATGAGACAATAAAACAACACTTGATTTATGCAGTAAAAGGAATTCACCCTGAACGATATAGCCTGGATATCAAGAAATTAGCTTGGAGTTTTAATATATTTAAAAGCAACATCTTCACTACAAATTACGACTTATTGTCATATTGGGCATTATTAGAGGTGAAAAGGTCTAAGGGGAAGAACAATACTGGTGATTTCTTTCTCGGAAGAAGACCGGAAAATTTGACTTTTCAACCGGATTATTTTGAAGAACATCAGTTCAAACTTTATTATCTCCATGGAGGATTGCACTTTTTTGAAAGTAACGGAGATATAATAAAAATTAGATCGGATAAGTACAAGATATTAGACACTTTAACTAATGAATATGATAGAGGGAAATTTCCTTTATATGTATCTGAGGGCACTTATCAAAATAAACTTGCACAAATTAAAAGAAACAGATACTTAAATTTTTGTTATGACAGACTTTCAAAAACTTGTAAAGGAATAACTTTATTTGGGCAGAGTCTACAACCTAAATATGACCAACACCTCATTGACGCTATAAAAAAGTCTAATGTAAAGTATATAGCTTTTGGAGTTTATGAAACTCCCGTAGAATCTAAGGAATTTATTATGGAAAATATAAAAAAGAATTTTAGTGATATAGGTGATAAAGAAATACTTTACTTTGATTCTCATAAATTCTTTGATTCAGTTAAATCAATAGCTCACAAAAAAGCTAATACGCAAGGCTTTGGAACAATATTTGATGAATTCCCTGACCTTGTCTAATTCTAAAAGGAGTGATTTTTTTGAAAGAATTTTATGAAATTAAAGAGATAAAAACAGATGTTAATAGATACATAAAAGATGGTTGGATATTAATTGATTCTTATAAAAAAAGAAATTATGACGATGGGGAATATATAATTTATACAGTTGGTTATCCGTACAATAGGAAACTAGAGGATCTAACAGAGATAATTAATATCTATGAAAAATACGGTTTTAAAGAGCATTTATTTAAAAAAGTTGCAAAAGATAATGGTGAAGACTTCTCTAAAATAACTGATTATAGCTACATAGATTCTGAAACAAATAAAACAACCACATTTATGAATTGGTTTGAGAAAAAATTAGGAACTAATCGAAAATATGCTGTAAAAGTGAAAGAAAAAAAGAGCCGGGATGATGAAAGTAAAATATTTGAAGAAAACCTCCCTTTTGAATAAAGCCCTCCTCAATGAAGGGCTTTTTTTATTTTAATGAAGCTTCCAATTTTGCTTTCATTTTCGGCCCGAAGATACCGTCAGCAGACAGGCCATACATGGACTGGAATCGTTTGACCGCATTTGCTGTTTTCGGCCCGTAATAGCCATCTATTCCGTTGTTCTTTGCTCCTTTGTCCGGATAGTAATAAAGAGCCGCCAGAGCTGTCTGGATTTGTTTTACGGCCGATCCCTTAGTTAAAGGGCTTGTCACTTTAAAAACGCCTGATGGCAGCGTGTAAGATGATTTCTTTTTACCGGATGAAGAGCTAGCCGAGCCAGTCAGCTTTAATACTTGGCCGACTTTGATAAAATTCGGATTCTTGATGCCGTTCAACCTTTGCAGGGTGGCCATGCTCACGCCATTTTTCTATGCAATGACAGAAAGAGCGTCGCCTTTCTTGACGGTGTACGTCGCCCCGCTTGTCTTGGTTTCTGTCTTCGCTGGTGAAGATGGCCCGCCGCTTATACCGGCCTTAAAAGAGTCCCACCGATCAAGCAACTTGCGCGGACAATACTTACCGGACCAGTGTTGATGCGGAACGACATTTGCAAGGTTCCCGGGGTTAAGACTGTTTAAAAGGCTAACCCTCCCCTAACGTTCCTTTCCTCCGGTTCATATGTGCACCTGCTCCCCATCGGTGGTATGAGAAACTACCCAAATAAAAAAGCACCCCGCAGGATGCATCAAGTTATTATATTTAAAACAATGTTATATATTGTTCCACTTATTGAATACAACGACTTCATTGTTTCAACATCACCAGTAAATTGACTTATTTTATTTATGATTTTTTGATATTTACTTACAACTTCTTCGTTAGTCTCACTTTTCATTATTTCTAGAATTTCAACAATTAGAGCAAATGTTTGTTCTTGTTTGTCATTGTTTTTTCTCATTAAAAATGAAATCTCTTGCAGGACAGCCGTATTTCTCTCTATACCAGTTAGAAGTTTAAGAGTTTGTTCCCTATATTCTTTTTCTTCCGCATCTCTAAGTTCAATTTCTGCATCTGTTTCTTCTGCTAATATTCATCCATTTGTTTAGAAAGGTCTTCTCTAAATTTGTTATGAAAATCAAAATCAAGGTCAACCCGCTGAAATAAGTTTGATTTGTTAGTCGACATATTTTCCACCCCTACTTTATTATCGGTGAAAGAGATGAAACAAGGAACAATTTGCGAAATTTGTCGAACAAAAGTCCTTTCACATAGTAGTCTCAAACGTAAGATGCTTTTTTTCAAAAATAGGAGTAAACACGTATTATAATACGTGTTATAATAAATATATAGAAAGGAGATGGTAATCATCTAATGAGTTCGCAAGAAATAATCAAGCTAATTGAAAAAGATGGTTGGTACGAAGTCCGAGCAAAAGGAAGTCATCATCAATTCAAACATCCGACAAAGCCCGGAACGGTTACCATCCCACATCCTAAAAAAGACTTTCCAAAGAAAACATTGAAATCAATCCTTGAGCAGGCGGGGCTAAAATAGCCCTCCTTGCAAAAGGATATATAAATATAAATAATAAGAATAAAAATAAAATAAAGGGGTTAATAAATTGAAGAAAGATCGTTACATTTATCCTGCTCTTTTCGATTATGATGACGACGGCATCACTGTAACATTTCCAGATTTACCTGGGTGTATCACTTTTGGCAACTCCGACGAAGAAGCTTTAGCAATGGCAAAAGAAGCTATGGCCTTGCACCTTTATGGCTTCGAACAAGACGGCGATATAATACCTGAAGCTACACCTTCAAGGGAAATCAAAGCAGAGGAAAGCCAAAGCATCGTTTTAATTGAAACTTGGATGCCCCCATTTCGTCATGATATGGAAAATGCAGCAGTTAAGAAAACACTTACTATCCCCCGCTGGATGGATGACATCGCAAAAGAGCATAAAGTGAATTATTCACAGTTGCTTCAAGAGGCCATTAAAGAACATCTTGGGATTTACAAAAATCCAAGGTCTTAATTGCCTTAAGTTAAGCAAAAGTATTACAATAAAAAGTAACAAGCGCAAAAAATAATTATTTAAATGGGCAGCCTACCGGTTGCTCTTTTTTATCAACTCCTTATGCTAATCGCTTAATAAGAATTGCGCCTCACACATACTTCGAGAGGAAGCCAAGTACAGTAAGATCGAAGGTAAAACGAAATTACTATTCCCCGATACGGCCGCCGCAGACTAGCTGCTATCCAGGTTCAGAATGTTCCTCTCGTTCGGCTTCATTCCTCAACACCTTTGTCCCGTATCCGGATACGCCATTAATAAGGGTTAGGCGCGTCACCCGTGTTTTGTTGATAGGTTAAGTTTATCGAGATTTCAAACATAAATAGTCCCCCTTTTCTCCCCCAATTTGTTCCCTGTTTTGTCGGAAATTTGACGCTTATTTGTCGTGTTTTACACCCAAATAAAATAAACAAAAAAGAGCAGACCTAAGTCTGCTCCCTTCAAAATTTTATGATTTGTCATTATCAGATAGCCTTAGAACCGTAATACTCAATAATATTAAGCCTATAAACGTGCCGTATTTTCCGGTATCTATATCTGTGAGTGGAGCCACAATATATTCAATTAAGAATATAATAATAGCTATTGAGACTAATATACGATTCATTTGACATTACCACCTTAATAATTAACCATTTCTCCAAGGTACAACAACAGGGGTACCAATTATCCAATTATAAGAAATTCCGTACTTTCCATTATCGGATACTTTTTTTATGGCATACTTACCAGCAAACATTGCCCCTGCAATTGCTCCAGCATATACTGAAATCCCAGGTTCCATATAAATATGGATGTCTTTCGTTTGGCTGGCTGCTAAGGATTTTTTCTCAATGATCATGCGTTCTTCATCATCCAGGCTGTTTTCTAACGCCCTTTCCATCTGCTTAACCTTCAGTTCATTTAATATATGAAAGAATCTCTGATTGAAGGAAACGGGCTGATGCCAGCGTCAACCGATTCCTTTTTATTCTCAAGCTGTACTTTTAATGCTCGATAATCTTTGAGTTCTTTGATCACGATTTTACGGACTGCCTTCAAATCTACTGGATGAAGGAATGAAAGTTGTTCTGTCACACCCGTCCTCCTTTCATAATTAGGCAATGTTTTATTCAATATCAAGTTTATAAAAACCCAAGCGCGTGATTAAATACCTAAAACAAGAACGATAAAATTTACCTAACACGGAATACATAATTTGGAAATAAGATGCCACTGTAAATAATTTTCCAAATGAGCTGTTTGAGAATGTATCCAGTGTATTACCCTTATTTTGTTCCATATTCAGTTAACCAAGAATTTGATTCATATCGAATTCATGATGAATTCGATCAAAGAAAGTATGAAGGTCGCGTAGGCCAAATTGTTAGAGCCCCTGCAGACACTGAATTTTGGAAAGTTGGTACACGTGTATTTATTCACAGAGTATTCTTTGACTCGCGTGGTAGAGAACATTTATATGTAGTCTATCCAATACAAAACCCTTCAGGACAATGCAGAATAAACGGTGTACAAATCAGCCAACGAAAGTTTGATGGAGTAGCATCCTATAGTGCAATGGAGTAGTTTCTTCTTTCTAGAATAAATTTATTTGACATTTAAACAGAGTTTGCACATGCTCTGCTGTAATATTATAGCCCCTTTATCTTTTTATTAGTTTCATGCTTCTTAATCTTTTCCAATTACAACATTATTTTCCTAAGCATTTCTTCAATTCTTAAAGGGGCCGTATATTTTATTTTTAATAACTAAAACAAACTCACGGTCGGTTCCAATGCACGCAAAATCTCCAAATACAATGTTCCTGACTAATCCCATTACTATTTCCTTCTTTTGATCTTCTTAAGATTTAATTCACACAAGCCCGCCTTTCAACAGTTCCCGGGCCATATAACGAAAGGGGTGGTAAATGTAATTTCCGGTAGCGTAGGTCTGATAAATACCGTTAAAAAATTGTAACGAACTTCAAATGTTTTCAAGCTACCCAGCAACGCTTTCGGTTCATACTTTGAACGATATTTCCCGATGAGAATCTTTTGGTATCCTTCCAGGTCTTCCACCAGAAGAGTGAAAGGATGTCTGGATGCCCGAATCAATTCATTTTCAGAACGGGAGCGGTCTTTTATCGACTGCACCAGCTCGTCCACTCCGTTTTTCCGCAATTGCTGCATTCAAATTTCCTTTGAAATTGATTGCCGCTTTCTTTTTACGGAGATAATCAAGAACATGCTGATTTTTTTGCTCCCTCGTATCCACAATTATGACCATGCTGCCCAGAATTTCTTTTAACTCCGTTTCCGATTAGTTACAGTGAATAATTGTCATGCTTTCTTCCCCTTAAAATACGACATGTCCCCATCATAAATTTCTATGGAAAGCTGGTCCTTTTCCTCGCTCTCAAAGTTTGAAACGGATTCTTTTAGCTCCCTCCAGCCGTTCTCCCAAAAGAGAACGAGTAATTTCATCACTTTCATAACTGATTCAAAATCATGATTGAACCAGTCGTCTATTTTTCTATTAATATCTTGATCAATGCCCATGTAATAATTAATAATTTTATCTATGGTCTGTTTTACACTATGTTCATGATCCGAGTATTCACCTTTCAAATATCGAATAATACAAGAACGACTGGATCATAAAAGTATTCAAGTTACGTCAAATATTTACTCACACATCAGCAAAAAGATTGACAGAGATTCAATGAATAAGTACGAGGACTATATCTCCACACTTATGGAGTAATTTTTTATTGATTTTTTGTGGGTGTTTTGTGGATGATACTTGATTTATATTAAGATATTAAACTTGTTAAGAAACCAAAAAATCCCCTGACACCAATAGTGCCAAGGGATTGAGAGATTAATACTGAGACATATACTGTTCGCGCTCCCACGGATGAACCTGTGTGCGGAACATATCCCATTCGATTTCTTTTGCTTCGATGAAGTGTTCGAACAGGTGCTCGCCGAGCGCTGCAACCATGACTTCGTTTGATTTGAATTCGTCGAGAGCTTCCGCCAGTGTCGCCGGAAGATCTACGATGCCGTTTTCCATGCGCTCTTCTTTGCTCATGACGTAGATGTTGCGGTCAATCGGAGCCGGTGCTTCAAGTTTGTTTTTGATTCCGTCAAGGCCTGCTGCAAGCAATACGCTTAACGCCAGGTACGGGTTTGCCGCCGGGTCTACGCTGCGGACTTCAACACGCGTGCTGATGCCGCGGGAAGCCGGGATACGGATCAGCGGGCTTCTGTTTTGCGCGCTCCAAGCCACGTAGCAAGGTGCTTCATAGCCCGGAACAAGGCGTTTGTAAGAGTTCACTGTCGGGTTTGTGACAGCCGTAAAGCTTGTCGCGTGTTTTACGATACCGGCAATGAAATGTTTTGCTGTTTCACTCAGCTGAAGATCAGCGTCTTTATCAAAGAATGCGTTAACGCTATCTTTAAAGAGTGATAGGTTACAGTGCATACCGGAACCGTTTACGCCGAACAGCGGTTTTGGCATGAATGTCGCATGCAGACCGTGTTTGCGGGCGATCGTTTTGACAACCAGTTTGAAAGTTTGGATGTCGTCACAAGAACGGATGGCACCGGCATATTTAAAATCGATTTCGTGCTGACCCGGAGCAACTTCATGGTGAGATGCTTCGATTTCAAAGCCCATTTCTTCAAGCTCAAGCACGATATCGCGGCGGCAGTTTTCTCCCAAGTCAGTCGGAGCCAGGTCGAAGTATCCGCCTTTATCGTTCAATTCAAGCGTCGGTTCGCCTTTTTCATCTAATTTAAACAGGAAGAATTCAGGCTCAGGTCCAAGATTGAAATCGCTGAAACCGAGTTCTTTCATTTCTTTCAGAATCCGTTTGAGGTTGTTACGCGGGTCACCTTCGAACGGCGTGCCGTCCGGATTGTAAATGTCACAGATGAAGCGTGCTACTTTACCTTTTTCAGCCGTCCATGGGAAGATTACAAATGTGTTCAGATCAGGATATAAGTACATATCAGACTCTTCGATACGGACAAAACCTTCGATGGAAGAACCGTCGAACATGCATTTATTATCAAGTGCTTTTTCAAGCTGGCTCACAGGAATTTCCACGTTTTTAATCGTTCCGAGAATGTCTGTGAACTGAAGGCGGATATACTTTACGTTTTCCTCATTTACTAATTTTACGATGTCTTCTCTTGTGTACTTTGCCATTTCGTAAAACTCCTCCTCTAAAAGGTAAATGTATATAGCAAAACAGTTGCTAACGGATTAATGAAAGAATCGGGACATGTCACCTTGGCGGAAAGTATTTCCCCGCTGGAAACGGCCTGCCTGCATCAGTTCGTTTTTCAGAAGCTTTCTGAGTTCGTCATCAGACAGATCGTGCTTCATCGGTTTGGCGGTTTTTTCGGATTTTTCTTCCGGTTCGGCAGATGCCTTATCCAGAATTTGTTTGATTCCCGCCATATTGACGCCTTGTTCAATCAGATTTTTGATTTCTAACAGTTTATCTACATCATGGAATGAAAATAATCGTCTATTTCCTTCGCTTCTCGCTGGAAATATCAATCCATTTTCCTCATAATATCGAATTTGCCGGGCAGAAAGTTCTGTTAACTGCATGACAATCCCAATTGGAAATAAAGGCATTGAGCGGCGAATGTTATCACTCATCTCAATTTCCTCCTTTTCTTATCTTAGTCTCATTATAGGTGATGTTATATTTTGTGTCAACACAATGTAAGGAATCTTAACATCAAATTCTTTGAAAATTGCAAACGGCCTAGATCAGCTCTTTTTCCATTAAAGCATTTACAGCGCTGCAAATCGCATTTTTCACGTGCGCGTAGGTTAATCCTCCTTGGACATACGCAACATAAGGCGGTCTGATAGGTCCATCTGCTGATAATTCAATGCTTGCTCCCTGTACGAAAGTGCCCGCTGCCATAATGACATCGTCTTCATATCCCGGCATATAGCTCGGATAAGGCGTCACATGCGCATTAATCGGTGAAGCATATTGTATCGCCTGGCAAAAAGCGATCATCTTATCAGGGTCCTGAAACTCAACTGATTGAATCAGATCCGTTCTCGGCGCATTCCATGCAGGGTTTGACGTAAAGCCGAGCTTTTCCAGAAAACGGGCGGTAAATACCGCTCCCTTCAAGCTTTGCGCCACTACATGCGGAGCGAGAAAGAAACCTTGATACATTTCCTGCAGTGAATAAAGCGAAGCCCCGGCTTCACTTCCGATTCCCGGGGAGGTCATCCGGTAAGAGCAGGCCTCAATCCACTTGGCTTTCCCTACAAGATAGCCGCCCGTTTTAGCAAGGCCGCCGCCCGGGTTTTTAATCAGGGAGCCGGCCATAAGATCCGCTCCGACGTGGCAGGGTTCCCGCTCTTCTGCAAATTCTCCGTAGCAATTGTCCACAAAAACAATGACATCTTCTTTGATTTCCTTTACGAAACGAATCATCTCTTCAATTTCATTTATTCTGAAAGACGGACGATTCGCATATCCTTTTGAACGCTGGATGCCGATCACTTTTGTATTCGGCCGGATTGCAGCCCGGACCGCTTCAAAGTCCACTCTGCCTTCTGATGTTAAATCGACTGCATTGTATCCGATTTGAAATTCCTTAAGCGAGCCTGAATACTCCCCGCCTCTTACTCCGACGATTTCCTCGAGTGTATCGTAAGGCTTGCCTGTTATATAAAGCAATTCGTCCCCGGGTCTCAGCACACCGAAGAGCGCGATTGAAATCGCATGCGTTCCGGAAATGACATGCGGCCGCACGAGTCCCGCCTCTCCTCCGAACACATCAGCATAGATCTTCTCCAGTGTATCTCGTCCGATATCGTCATAACCGTATCCGGTTGAAGGCGTAAAATGCGTATCGCTTACTTTATGTTTTCTGTAGCTTTGCAGGACTCTCCATTCATTCCGTTCACTGATTTCTTCTATTCTTTTATGAACGGCGGAGATTTCCGCTTCTGTTTCTTCGGCGGTTTTTTGTAAAAGAGCGCCGTGGGTCAGTGTGTCAAACATGTTGTGTATACCTTCCTTACATGAATTTCTTCAGTTCTCCGAGTATGCTTTGTTCTTCCTGTACATAACCTGAGACTTCGTAGCGTTCATTTTCTTCATTAAAATAAAGGCTGTCGATCATGGTCTCTGATTTGATGCGTGACATCAATTTGCCTTCGGCGGCAGGCACATGAACTTCATACGGCGTCATCAGCTCCCGGCGCAAATAAGCTTCGATTTCCGCTTTTAGTTTTGCTTCATCCCCGGCGATTCTGGCGCTGATCATGATGTGGCCTTCTCCCGCTGTCGGGATGAAGTCAGGAAGTGTCTCATCACGTTTGTTATAAGCGGTCAGCACCGGAATATCATCTGCCTCAAGCTCTTTTAACAGACCGAGGACAGTCTGTTCATGTCCGGCATAATCTTCATTGGATGAATCAATGACATGAATGATCAAGTCTGCTTCCTTCACTTCCTCAAGCGTTGAGCGGAAAGCGGCAATCAGCGTCGTCGGCAGATCCTGAATAAAGCCGACCGTATCAGACAAAAGGACGCTGTAGCCGCTTGGGAGCGCCATCTTTCTCGTCATCGGATCAAGTGTTGCAAACAGCAGATCTTCTTCATAGCTGTCTGAGCTCGTTAATTGATTGAACCATGTTGATTTTCCGGCATTGGTATACCCGACGAGTGCAGCCTGAAGCACGCCGTTCTTTTTTCGTCTCTCCCGATAACGGCTTCTGTGGCGGATAACCGTTGAAAGCTGCACGTTAATTTCGTGTATGCGGTTTCTAATGTGGCGCCGGTCTGTTTCAAGCTTTGTCTCACCGGGCCCTCTCGTCCCGATTCCGCCGCCTTGTCTTGAGAGATTGATTCCTTGTCCGCTCAGACGCGGCAGCGCGTATTGAAGCTGAGCCAATTCGATCTGAAGCTTTCCTTCTCTCGTCTTCGCCCTTTTTGCGAAAATATCCAAAATAAGCTGCGTGCGGTCGATGATCTTCGCTTCAATTGCAGTGGCGAGTGATTTAAGCTGGCTCGGTGACAGTTCATCATTAAAAATGACCAGATCTGCTTCAAGCTCTTCACACAGCGCCTTCAGCTCGTCTACTTTCCCCTTGCCTATATATGTAGCGGCATCCGCTCTGTTCCGTTTTTGCGTAATCCGGGTCAGCACCGTTCCGTCAGCCGTTTTTGTCAATGAAGCAAGCTCTTCCATGGAATGTTCAAAGTGCTCATCTGTCATGTGCGGAAGCTGGCAGCCGACCAAAATGACCGTTTCTTTTTTTCCTTCCTGTTCGTTCAAATGGATGTTCCTTTCTGTGTCGTATTGGGCAGTAGTACTATCATACCAAACCCGCAGGGCGTATACCACACATCCGGCGGGTTTTAAAGAGAGAAATAAAAAAGAGACCCCTCAGACCGGCTGAGAGGTCTATTCGTGAGCTGCCGCCTCATCTTTTATAAGTAAATCCTGGCTCTTGATCGTCATTAAATCGTTTTTTAAGTATTGGTCTCCCATTAAAAGTCTCATAGCCTGAGCGCGGATCGATTTTTCAATCACGTTTCTGACAAAGCGCCCGTTGCTGAATTTAATGGGGCTTGTCGTGCTTTTCACTGTCATTAAGTAATCTTTTAACTTCCACTCGGCTTCCTGGCTTAATTGATACTCCCGCTCTGCTATCATGCGCTTTGCGATGTCCATCAGCTGAGTGACAGAGTAATCCGGAAAATCGATGCTGATAGGGAAACGCGATTGCAGGCCGGGATTTAATGACAGGAAATGTGTCATTTCTCTCGAGTACCCTGCCAGGATCAGAATAAATTCATGCTGTTTGTCTTCCATATGCTTGAATACGGTTTAATCTTTTATGTTGATTATCAGAAGCCTCTTCCGGTTCACCCTCAGTAAAATCAACTGTTTGACTCCTGTCCTCATTTAGTGTTTTGTTCTTCCAAACAACCTCCATATGATCGTCATCATACAATGTGACCTTCTCAATGAAAAAGTCTAAGAAATTTCTTTTTTCACTCATTGATAAATCCTTGTCAACCATTTCTGCAAATGAATTCATGTACTTGATTGTTTGTTCGTTTCTGTCCTCCACTTTCTTGTTTGCATTTAACTGCGATTGCAGTATTTCTAATTCATTTTCAACATGTTCTTTATTTAGCTCTAATGGCCGTGTTAATTCATCGAACATACTTTCTTTTATTTTTCCTTTACCAAAGAGGATTACGTAATTGGCTATTTCGGAATCGATTTCCTCATGTTGTTTTTGTAACCGATTAATCTTGATTTTTATGTCCTCAATACTTTTTTCATTAGATGCTTCTTCTAAGAATTGATCCAAGAATTTTTTCGGATTCTTAATCAGTTTCTTAAACCATTTCCAAAAAACTTCGTCTACAATGTCTACTCTCCAGTTCTTTCCTTTGCATTTAAATAGCTCTTTGCCATTTTGATATGCTTTTGTGCTTTTATTACAACATGAATAATACTTATAAATGCCTGATTTCGTTTTTGACGTTATTCCGGATCCGCAAGACCCGCCACAACGACCACATACCGCTTTTCCTTTTAATAAGTAATCTCGTGTTGATCGACTTCTTCCTTTGAAATTCGCTTTTAATTGTTTAATGATTTGATCTCGGGTCTCATGATCCCACATTGGAGGAATTTTAATAAGAATCCATTCATCTTTAGGTGTTGCAATTTGCTTTTTCTTGCCGTTTACTTGAACCACTTTTGACTTACCGTAATAAAAGTCTCCAGTGTAGTCTTCATTTTGTAGCATCCTGCTTACCGTAGACTGGAACCACGTTTTACCATTCGGAGCTGCCACGCCCCTTCTGGAAAGTTCTTTGGCAATTTCATTTGAAGATAATTTTTTATTTAGCAACATATCCTTCATCTCTAACAATATTTCTTTTTCCTCTTCATTGTACTCTGGAAGGTCTGTTACCGTATTAAACTTGTAACCGTACAACCTTTTAAATGAAGGAAACTCACCTTTCTTTGCTTTTGCAAGGCGTCCACGTTTTGAGTTAGCATGTATTTTCGCTTTGTTGTATTGGGCAATAGATCCTTGAATGTTGTACATTAGCATTGATTCAGGATCATTTGGATTCACTTCAAACTCGATAAACTCAATATCAACGCCCATCCCCCAGATTCTCCGTGAAATAACCCCTTGTAAAGTGTTATCCCTTGTTAAGCGATCTGGGTGAAGAACTAAAAATTTCTTACCTAATCCCTTTTGGAGTAAATAAAGAGCATGATTTAGAGCCGGTCTATTAGGATCATCGCCCATTCCACCTGGTTCAACTAAAGCAATCAGCTCACTGTCCTTGTAACCGAATTTGCTCATAGCCCTTTCTTTGCACCTATCCAACTGTGACTCAATTGAGAAACCTTTTTTAGCTTGATCTGTGGTTGATACCCTTGCATAAATTAGTGCATTTACTTTTCCAATGAGGGACATAATCTGCTCAGTATTTAATTTTTGGTCACCTTTTAATATAAGCAATGGTCATCTTTCCCCCTATTGTTTAATCTTTTACGTCTGTACATGTTAAGAAGTATACCATCATAATCGACGGTATACTTAAGTCTTAAGCTTTTTTGTACTTGTACATAAGCATTGCAGCAAAATCAAAAAACTCCTTGCCCCCCATTACCTCATCAATCCATTCACGCACACTCTCTGTTACTTCTGTGGTTACTTTGTAATTCTCTGGGCACTCTTTTCGCTTGCTCATTGATGTATCACCCCTATTGATGACTTGCCATCAATGTATGATTTATTGGGGTTGTCCAATGCATTGGATTTCTTAATCAAATCATCGCAAAGCTTGTTCAAGTAATATGTATAGTTAACTTTTTTCTTCATCCAACGGACTTCTGTGCCGATCTCCTCACATATGGAAATCGGAATACTGGACTTGTTTATTTTGTTTTTATATGTATGTGGCAACTGATTTTCAGCTATGTTCTTATATGTAAGGAAATCATTAATATGTACGAAATAAACTTTGTTTTCTGGCTCTCTAAATTGAAACAGAAAACCAGGAATTATGTTTGGATACTGCGTTGCCTCTTTTAAGTGTTTAATCTGTTGTGGCTTGATGATCTTTTCACTGAAAGATACAGACTTGTTCTTTGTTGATTTAAGTTCAAAAGGAAAAAGATAACCTTTAAAGTGCAGGAAGCAATCGTATTTGTTTTTTGATACAGCTGCTCCCCTTTTCAAAAACATTGGGTTAACATCTTTAATTCTATAGAAGAACAGGTTTTGATCTGCAGCTGATTTTTCTATATTTGCTTCAAAAACCTTGCCTTGGTTTGTACCTCCCAATCAATCACTCTCCTAAAATATTGAAACCAAAATTGAAATTAGAATAAACCTTTGCTACACTGTTTTATGTTAATTAATATTGAAAGAAGTGTTCGAAATGAAGCAATGGACGCCCCTGCGCCCTCGTTTAAATGAATTAATGTTTGAATATGACCTCACAGTTGATGACCTTTTCAAACGTACAGGATACCCCAGACAACGTATCCACGATTATATAAGTGGAGCTAAAGCAAACATGAACTTGGCTACAGGCATGACTTTTGCTGATGCCATTGGCTGCTCAATTGAAGAGCTGTACGAATGGAACCATGAAGAAAGAAGAAAAGTTAAATCTTAATCCCTTTCCGAGCCCACCTGATTTCCTGCATTAATTCTTCATTGTTATCTGAAAGGTTGATTAGGTTACGGTGGGCTCTTTCGTATTCTTTGTTCTCGAGAGCTTCTTTCACCGTACCCATTTGTCTTTCCATTTTGTTGAACAGTATTTGAATAGTTTTATATTCTTCAGCTATTACCATCCACCTCTAATTCTCTTATTTTATTTTTATCCTAAAATTAGTTTTAATCTAACTTGTAAATTGTCACATCGTAGTCCCCGAAAATGGATTCGATCATTTTGTTTACCTCATTCCAATTTCCACCTGCCAAACCGCACCCGATTCCATAAGGCAAGGCAATGGATCTTCTATTTGTCATGGCTGAGGTTTTAATTAGCTCTAAGCCACACTTTAAAGCCTCATAGTCAGTGAATACCCTTCCTCTTCCATAAGAGAGTTGTCCAAAGATATGGGCGATAATCTTTCCGTCATGCTCTTTTACTTCTCGAACCTTTCCCAACAAGTCAGGCTTGTACACTACGTTGTCGCACATGTATTTATAAACTCTGTATGCAGATGGATACTTTTCTTTGATTTGCTTCGCCAATCCAGCCCCCATAACTCCTTGACAATTTACTTGATGACAAATAATATCTTCAGAGGCATTTAAAATATTGCCATTTACAACTTTAATCAAAAAACCATTCCTTTCTTTTTAAAAATAGTTGAGAATTTATTTTTTTGAGTTCTGTTAAGAAAACTAATTTTCTAAGTATCTTATACATATTTGAGCTATTGACTCGGATAAACATCATATCCTTGTCGTTTATATGATCTAAAATGCCATTTTGTCTATGATTATCATTTATTGCAACCGAATTGCGCTTATGATATTCTTCATCGTACTCAATAAATATTTTTAATTCAGGTATAAATAAATCAACAAAATAGTTTAACACCCTATATTGTGGTTCAACTTTTATGCTTGGCATTAATTTTTTCATTAAAGTGATAAACTGATTTTCAGAAAAAGTCTTTGGCATATATCTTTCCTTATCATTATCACTCATGTAATCTAGCATTTGAGTTGCTTTTATGTAATTTTTTCTTGTACACGTCTTAAGAAGTTCTAATACAACCTCTCTAGACACTACATACATCTTTTGTTGTTTATTTTGTGAATTAATATAGAACGATGTTTTTATAAATTCATTTGGACTATTTAGTGATATCAGCATTCTTTCAGCTATAAGTCTTACTTTTTTCAATATATCTTTATGATCGTTATCCAATCTTCTTGAAATTTCAAGAGTGCTTATGTAAAAGGATTCCGCCTCAGAAATAGACTCTTTCTCTTTACTATCCATTGATTAGGAAAATTCCTCTCCTTTCCTCAAAAGCTCGTTTAAACGCTCAACTTCAGCAACCAACCATTCAGCATAACTAATGTGAATTTTTATCACCCTTGTTGATCTAAATTGTCTAGACATTACTTCAACAAATTTCTTAACTTCATCAAATTCAATCTCTTTCATTAAACTTACCCCCTTCTAAATGAAATCAACATTTTATCAATAATAAAACTCCATTAACGCATCTCTTCCTGCTCTGTTCAATAATTCAATATCGAAAATTACATCTCTTCCCTTTAATTCGTTGTAATGATAATTAGGGCCATGCTTTTCATTGTAATGAGTGAAGGAGATGTTATGAGAAGTATATACGTCATAACGATTTTTCAAAATAATCAACATTCCATTTATCTCAATTGCTCCGATTGAAACATTGTTTAGCATTGTCCTACTGGGTAAAGAATGACTTAGTACACTTCTAAGTTCTTCGAATTTTTCACTTCTCTTATAACCATAACTGTTCATATTGATCGTGCTCCTTTTCTGTATAAAATTAGAATTTTATTTTCCTTAAATTGAATAACCGCCGCATGCAACACACAAAACAAAAACGACTGCAATAGACAGGAAAGCTAGTATAAAAATACAACCGTATAAAAACCCATTTAAAAACCCATGTGTATACTCTTTTAACTTAATCACCTTCTTTTTTTAGAGCTTACTCACCTCTACCTAACTCAGATTAATAATTTTGATTGTAGGAATATCTTTTAATCTTGTCATGTTGTCATGATAAATAACTCCTACAGTCTCATCATGGAATTGCTTTTCGATAAATTGCTCAACTTTTCCGAGAGCTTCCACGAATTTTTGACTATTTAAAAAGCGAAAGTCAATTTGTCTTGAACTTATAGTTAGAAATAAACCGAGGTCTTCATGTACTCCAGAGGAGAATCCCATTACTGGTCTATCTAATTGCATATTGAAGTCGATTTCACAACGTTTAATTAACATTCGTAAGGGAAGCTTCTTGCTAAGAACTAATGAAAATGAATGTGACAATATGTATCCCCCTATCTAATCCCATGGTAAAGTGTGTGTTAATTCATGCTCCATGACCAATTGACATTTAAATCACCTCTTTTCAAATTAATGTGTATAATCTTAAAACATCTCCACACAATACAATTGAACAAGTTTGTTACATACTACTTTAGGAGATGATCATATGGCTCAACAATACAGATCAAACAACAGCAATGAATTACTAGTACCTCAGGCTGCTGGTGCCCTTGAACAAATGAAGTATGAAATTGCTTCTGAGTTCGGTGTGAACTTAGGGCCTGAGACAACTAGCCGAGCAAACGGATCAGTAGGTGGAGAAATCACAAAACGTTTGGTTCGCCTAGCTCAGCAAAGTATGAATGGACAATTTCATTAATGTATGAGGGGAGTAATCCCCTCTCTTTTATGCTCCTTTCCCAAACCCGTACACCTGCTAAATTCTTCTCTCAACCATTTATAAATTTTTTCTCTGACCTCTGTGTCATTCCATCTCCATTCTTCTGCTAACAAATGAATATCTTTCGGCAGGTGTTTATGTATTTGAACAATAGATGTTGGGTCTGGTTTTTTGCCATAATAATCATAATAACAATCGAAAATCTGGTCATACGCATCTTCGTCTATCCACAAATAATGACAAACAGCACATCCTGAAATTCCCTTTGGACAAGGTATTTTAATTCTATACCTGCCATTGATTTTCTCCATAGCTCACTATCCTTCTCTTTAAAATACAGATTTCATATTAACTTAGTCCTAATAACTAATTTCTTTTTTATCCATCACTTTTCGGATTATTCGCTCATGTTTCGATCGCTTTCTTTTATCGCTGCCTTTCACTCTTGGTTTTTCAAACATTCCATCGCAAGTCCAATCATATCCGCTATACTTTTTAAACACCGTCGTCTTCAGGCGTCTGTGGTACGTCACTCACCGCCCACCTCTTCGCGTGAGTCGTCGATGATTTTTGCATAATGCGATGGGTACTGTATAATCCTTCCCGGCAAATGCGCATTTAGACTTCCTGCTTTTAAAGAAATAACGGGCTTTTTCTCTATTTCTCCGCTATCTAATGTAACTTCTATAACATCGCCCACACGAACCTCAGTCGGCTGCGGAGCGTTCAAGTATTCGTCCGGCACCGTCAATCCCAACGCACGTCTTAGCGCAATCGCCTTTCCGATATGAACGTTGAAACAGTCATCAGGTGCGGCTTTTGCTCGGCCGACATGAATGGGTCTACCTGATATGAAACCGAAACGACCGATAGGATAGATTAATGCGCTTACCTTCCGCTTGTTGGAACTGACCTTAAACTCAACCGAATAATAATACTCTCTATACGTTAAATTTCCGAGGCTGGTAGATCTTGACGACTGCTTTCCGTACGCCTTCAAATTCTCAACGTCCGCCTTTGCCATCTCAACGATTTCATCACGGCGGGCTTGGGCGCTTTTCTCCGGCTTCCATAAACGTTCCTCTAGCGTTGTACAGACCGGAGTCGTTACCGTATTTACATCGCCAGATATAATAACAACATCTTGATTCGTTTTTGCATAGTGAACAACGAATCTATAAGAATACGCGCCGCCAATAACAATATCTCCAAAACGAGATTTATAGCCTAAATATTTATCGTCCTTCTTTTCAAATACCGTATTTGCATTATTGATCACCGCTTGATTTACGTTTTCCATCCCCTATCTCCTCCGCTTCCAATTAAATTAATTTGATTCTCAATTTCATCAATAAACCTCTCCAAAGCTTCTTCATCAACCATTACTTGTCCAACCTGGACTTTGATGATTTCTTTCATTCGGCCATCCATATTTCTAAACTCTTCTGCTTGCTGCACAGTAAACATTGCTCTGTATTTCTTTATGTACAAAAGAAAATCTTTAAGTACTCCGATCTCCCCAATTTTGTGGAGATTGAAATCTTCTTGTTCCACTTCTAGCCGGAGTAAAGCTGCTTCCTTTTCTAAAACATCAATTTCAAGCTGTTCTTTCTTTGACAACAATTCTCGCTCTTTTTGTTGCAATTAATCACCTCCTTATAAGGATTCAATATGTATTCACAAGGTGAATGTAGATCATGTCTTTAAACTGATTCATACTTTAAATGCTTGTTTTTCTTTTTGCTAATTTTATATTCGGCAATCTTCAGTGACTCAAGAGTCCATCCATTATTGTTTAAGCTTCCGAAAAGTGTGTTCAATAATTGGAGCTCTTGTTTTAAGCTTCTTCGCTTTCTCAATATCTTTTGACCTTTTAATGAAAGATGATATCCCTCTGATGCATTAAATTTGTCCTCTTCCAACTTGTGATAAAATTCATTGAGCTCTTTATCAACTTTCCCCAGCTCTTTATAAAGGTTATCAATTTCATTTTGAAGTCGTTGTTTAGTCTCCTCAATTGCAACAAGAGGTTTGGAAATGGAAACAAGATAATCTTTTGCAGTTTTCATATCGTCACTCCTATTTATTATTTTATTTTTATTCTAAAAGTATGTAAAAAAAAGACAAGCTTTTAACTTGTCTTTATCTTATCATTCAACTTCTTAAAAGTCTATAACTATTTTATTTTTATCCTTAAATTATTTTGAGTAAGTCACAAATGAATAATTAAATGTGGTATTGTTGTTTGCTTTTCTGTGATCCTTTTCAATTACTCTCCAATCGTCATTTAACCTTGGAAAATATGAATCTGCCTTCGCAGCGACTGAATCAACAATCGTTAAATAAACCTTATCAGCATGTGGTAAGAATGCCTCGTATATAGCACATCCTCCAATGACCATTACCTCTTCATCTTTATCCAGCTGTCCTCGTACAAGCTTTAATACATCGTTAACCGAATGATAAACAAATGAAGAGTGACCAGGCTTGAAATCTTTATTTTTAGTCAATATGATATTCCTTCGGTTTTGAAGTGGTTTTCCTGTAATGTTTACGATTGATTCGTATGTAAGCCTTCCCTGTATACACAGCTTTCCTGTAGTGAGTTCTTTAAAGTGTTTCATGTCTTCAGGAATATGGTAAAGCAGATTATTTTCATATCCAATGGCCATTGATTTGTCGCAGCAAGCAATAAGAGATAGCATTATACTGCTACCTCAAAGTAAAGCTTGTCTCCATGCTTATAATTAATCAGCTTGAAATCGTTAATTGTGAAATCATAGAAGTCCTTTACATCTGGATTGATCCATAGTTCAGGTGCTTCATATTGCTCTCTGTCCATTTGAATTTTTAAATTGTCTATATGACGAGTGTACACGTGACAGTCTCCAATATTGAAGATATACTCACCTAGATCATATCCAGTAACTTGAGCAATCATACGCTGCAATACATTGTACTGGAATACATTAAACGGATTCCCGAGCGCGAGATCATTACTGCGACAGAAAACTTCTAAATGCAACTTCCCGCCTTTTACAAGCCATTGAGTACCATAAACACAGGGCGTCAATGCCATCGAGTCTAATTCATCAGGATTCCAAAGCGTAGTAATATGTCTGCGTGATGATGGATTATTTTTCAACTGATGAAGAAGATAATCAACCTGATCAACCTTTTCTCCGTTTAGTATTCTGTTCTTCTTACCAAGCTGATAGCCATATGCTTTGCCGATCGTGCCGTCTTCTTGTTTCCATTGATCCCAAATATGTACGCCCATCTTGTTTAACTCATTAACATCATTTGATTTAAGCTGCCATATCCAAAGCAATTCCTTGATTGCTGTTTTCCAGGCTACTTTTTTAGTCGTTAAAATCGGTACTTCGGAATTATCAAACCGCAATTGCTTACTGATTACACTTAGTGTATGTGCTGGTGTTCCATCTGTATCCCACTTGGTTCTCACATCGAATTCTTCGTCGGATACTCCATTATTAATTATGTCATTTATGATTGTGTTGTACTGTTTATCAAATTGAGTCATATTTCTATTCTCCTTTATCTAAACCAACTGATAATAAAGTTAACCACGAAGACAATATTACCGCAAACAAACAACATGTACACGAACTTGTTTTGTTTATTGTTTGAGTCACCGTCCAAAACATCAAGAATTTTAAACATTGTTAAACCGGTATAAATTAAAGCAAAAGCTGTCCAAGCTAACATTAGCAAGTTACCGTGCGTGATCAGTCCAATAGTAGCCAAGGGGATAATGAACGAAATCCCCTTGAACAATGTAATGGCATATACTAAGTTCTTATTCTTCTTCAGTTCTTTATATGGTGAATTAGAAAGCATATGCGTAATTTTAGCGTATACATTCTGTTCTCCTCGTGAAATGAGTATAATTTCATTAATATTTAATGCAAATAAGTATGCTGCAAGTATTAACGTAAAATATGTAATTACAATACATCTCCTTATTTTATTTTTTAGAGCAGAGGAATTAAATCCAACTGCTCTGTTTAAGTTTATCGATAGATTGTGCCGTAGCAGTTTCTATGACACCATTCAGCATTACCATGAGTTTGGTACATACATTGTTGAAAACATCGTTCAGCACTATTCAAGTAAGCAATGTATGGTGAAAATTGTGGCAAGTAATTCAAAGTATACAGCGACGGTGTGTACCATATTGGATATTGTCTAAACACATTAAGACCTCCAGTTGTTCAAAGTATTCAATGTATTGTATTTAAGCTCACACCCAATCGATACTTGTCACTGTTTATATAGGCATGTTTAAAATTCAAACATCAATCAAAAAGCTCGCCGGCTCTCTTCATGTCTTTGATTTCTTCACTTACACTTTCTTTGATTGTATGAGGTAGCTGGGCAATTCCTCGTTGTATTCTTTTCTGACCTGTATTTCTTATATGTAAAGTTAATTCTTTAAACCCTTCCATTGATTCATCTGAAATTAAATCAAACTGATGTTGAATCTTAGCTAATAAGCTTATGTATTCTTCTTCATCTTCACTGAATAATGACAATCCTTTTTCAAGCTCAGCAATTTTATGAAGATGTTCTTTAATTTTATCTACATAATTGTTCACTGAATCTCACCTCACTTTTCTATAAAAGTCTTCTTTTATTTAGTCCTTTTTCCTGATTATTGGTATAATATACTTGTCTTAAAATTCCCAATATACGAAAAGGTGGTAATATTTAATGAGCATTACTCAACATCCTATTATTCAAGGTTCCATTAAAAATGTAGGCTTCCATAGCAAGAGCGAATTTACCTACACATATGAAATGGACAAGGAAATTCTTCATGTTTATGACAACTTAAAACATAAAAGCACATCTGCCATCAACTGCATTGAAGAAGTTATTTCGTTGCTAAAAGAAACACTTCAACCAAATAAAACTGGTGTTAGTAGGATTTTAGAAGTAATTAAAAATGCAATCTCACCAACTTCTCCATTTAAGAAGGTCATTATTTATACGGAGATGGATGAATTTACATCAGACTATACCAATAAAGGTCAGCAACTTAATATTGCCGCATATATTCCCGAGCAAAAAGACTTTAATGGCTGGGATGATTCAGAGCTTTACCAATTGTATTGCGATAATGCCAAACAAGAAGCAAAAGCTTAATTAAATTCTTAAGAACAGGGTACTTTATAAAGAGTCCTGACTGCGACCCTCCACTGGAAAGACATACATCATTAGACCTCAGTCAGGACTTGACTTGTATTACTTAGTTCCTGTTGATCCGTGACCACCTCGATCATTGTTGCCTAAATGATCTACCTCAATCAATTCAACTGCAGGCATCTTCTTCATGATTCTGAACTGACAGATACGCTCTCCTTTTTTAATTTCTGTATCTCGTAATGCATAAGCCGGAAAGAACCATAAATCATTGTCTCCCTTGTACGACTCATCAATAACACCCATTGAGTTTGTTTCAATGATGCCAAAGTTTTTAAATGTACTTGAACGTGGAACAACATGAGCCTCATATCCTTCTGGCAGCTCCATTGCCACTCCTAACGGAATAAGTTTAAATTCGTCCTTTTTGATGGCTACATCTTCAGCTGCTCGAAGATCAATCCAATCCCCTTGCTCAATTTTGCTGATTCTCGTTTGAGTTTCGTCTAGATATTTGATTTTAATTTGCATTAAGTATTATCTCCTTTAATTTATGTTGTTTATTTTTATTCTCTTATTCCTACTTAAGCTCAACGTTGGAACTCTGATTTTTTAAACAATTTCCCACTGTCCTAAATCCAATCCCTCTACTGTATGGGGAGATATTTCATCACACCATATAACTGGCGTACTAGTATTGTCTGGCATATCTCCATAAACTGTGTAAATGCAATTAGTTTCAAAATGCCAATCCCCTCTTAGGCATTTAAGTTTGTCTCCAATCTTTATTAACGATTTTTGTTCTTCTGAAATTTCAAACAACCTCCCTTGCTAACTTATCAAGCTCATCGGGCTTAAAGCCAATGCTTCGTTTTACTTCCTCTCCTTGATCACTCAGCAGAATGGTTACCGGTACTCCCATGACACCAAATCTTGCTGCTACTTCTGGTTCCTGTGTAACGTCAACTGTCTCAAATTGAATATTTGCTTGTTTTAAGTAATTGGACACCGTTTTACACGGATTGCAATTAGGCTGCTCTAATTTAATTAATCTCATTGAATACATCCTTTCTCGGTAAAAATGAAATCAGAATCCTTTAATGGCTCAACAGTTGCTTTTTTGTACCCATTTCCTTTAGTTGAAAAGAAGTCATGGGATTTAGTCTTTGTGCTTAATCCATTAATAACAATTGGGTTAACGTCTTCTTCCTCAAACAGATGATCGAATCCAAGATTGTTTAATGCTTTATTTGCATTGTATCTGATGAATTTCTTTACATCTGTAGCTAAACCAACCTGATCATAAACATCTTCTGTATACTCCAATTCATTTTCATAAAGCTCCTGTAGAAAGCTTAAAGCCCATCCATACAATTCTTTTTGCTTCTTAGGAGTTTGATTCTTATATATCTCCTGTGCTAATAAACCGACGTAAACGCCGTGCAGTGCTTCGTCTCTAATACCTTTAGTTCAACCGAGTTCGCTACTCTCAGCTCGTTGCCCTGTCGCAACCGCCTTACGTTACCGTAAGGAGCAGACTATATCATCATCCCTGTAGGATGCCTCCCGTTTCGATTTAAGGGGTTCTCACCCACGCCAATAGCTTGCGCCCTACTCGTTTTGCGGAATTTCGCCGCCTATGCGATAGTCGTTGAACGTTCTATGCGATCCCATAAAGTCTTCCATCTTCTATTATGTCGAATCAGACTAACGTAACGAGGATGAAGGCTGTATTTTTCACCAGCTTCAACATTATTCATTCCAGCAAGCAAATCATAGATTAAATTTGTTGCCTCTGAGTCTGTGAGCTTTGACATTGAATTACTTTCTCCAGGTTGTCCTGACATTAATCCAATTTTCATTGCATGTAGAGTATTTTCTTTAGGTGTAACTATCTCTAAGTTCCGAACGTGATTGTTTAGTTTATTTCCGTCTATGTGGTTTACAAACATTCCTTTTGGTATTTCATGAATAAAATATTTCGCGACTAACCTATGTACTAAAAAGTTCTGTGTTCCTCTTTTCGGATGCGTGTATCCTATCATTTCATAGCCATGTGGAGTAATAAATGTCTTTCTTGGCTTCTTTAATTTTTTTGATATGATAACTCCCGTTTCCGTTATCCACCAAGGCGCTTCTTCGACTTCTTTCCTTATCATTTTCACCTCCTTTGGGTTCGCATAGCTTCGCTGCTGATTGTCCTAAAAAGGATTTTCCAGCAATTAGAGAGGTTCGCATTTGCCGTTGCCGACAAAAGGGACTATTAAATAATCAGGTTAATGATCTCACCGCTCTGCATGAGCTTCCCTTGTCCATAAAAGTAAAGTGGATAATAAAACCCTGAGTAAAACAAGAAACTCTCCAGAAACACAGATGCAACCATTGCTTTGAATAAGGAAATATCATCGTTTTTCTCAACTGCTTTATAAATTGAAACAATTGTTCTTGCTTTCTTTTGAAGAAACTTATTGTTTTTCACCCATTCGAAGACTTCATTGATCTTCTCGGTTGGAGCCAAAGTTAGAAAGATGTTGCTGTAAGATTTCGCATGGACAGCATTTTCCATCATGGCCATAAAGTTTAATACTGCTTTTCTTTGATGCCCTTCAACGTGCTCGGCCACAATCGGCATACCCGTGTTCCCCTGCTCTGTATCTAATAAGGTAAGCCCAGCTAAAACTTTCATATAAGTGTCTTGTTCCTTTGTTCCAAGATACTTCCAAGTGAGGAGATCGCCGTTTAATGCGATCTCTTCGGGAAGCCAGAACTGCTTCACATTTTGGTTGTAAAACATCTGGGTGAAATCATCTTCATGCTTTGACCAGTTTGCTGCGTCATAAATTTTTGTCAATTATTCGTCCTCCTTAACTTCTGGAACTCCAATAGCTACTGCAAGGTAATAACAATAAAAGAAGAAAACATTTCGATCTTTCTTAAAAAATATAGGAATCCGTCGTTTTCTTCCCTTCTCATACCAAACTGTTTCTCCTAACGCAAATACAAGTCGAAAGCATCCAAGGCTAATATATAGATATCGAAAGACTTCACCGACTTCTGTGATGCGTTTGTCCGTATAGATATTTAAACAACGCATGACAAGCAACCCTCTTGAGTTGTATCCTTCGTTCGAGCATAATACAGCGTTTTAATACCTTTGTGATGCGCATATAAATCAATCCGGTTTAAATCTCTTGTCGTCATCGTATCCTTCAAGAACAACGTAAATGAAATCCCTTGGTCAACGTGCTGCTGAATAGTGGCAATAAGATCAACTACCTTAAACATATCCATGTCGTATGCTTCCTTATAAAAGAACCAATTCTGAGCCGATAAACCTGGCATTGGATAATATGTCTTACTGTTTCCGTATGTACGTTCCTCGATTCTCTCCATAATAGGCATTACACCGGCCGTAGATGATTGAACATATGAGATGCTTCCAGTAGGTGCAACAGCTTGCCTATACGAATGATACAAACCATATTTCATCACATCCTCTTTAAGCTTCATCCAATCTTCAATGTTAGGAATATGTTGATCTCCAAATAGGCTTTTAACCTTTTCATATTTAGGGCTATAATCATTTGTCACGTACTTTTCGAAATACTCGCCTGATTTGTAGGTTGATCCATCAAACTTGTAGTATGTCTCCCCTGTTTCTTTTGCAATTTCCATTGAACGCTGCAAGGAGTAGAAATTAACCATCATAAAGTATGTATTTGCAAAGTCCTTAGCCTCTTCACTTTCATAAGAGATTTTATTTTGAGCCAGAAAACCATGTAGGTTCATCTGTCCTAGACCAATTGATCGCATTAGTGTATTTGCTCTCGCAACAGCTGGGGCATTTACAATGTTTGTTTTCCTTGTAACAGTTGTCAGCGAGTCAATTGCTATTCTGACCGTTGATGCAATTGATTGATTACTCATTACATTTACAATGTTCATGGATCCAAGATTACATGAGATATCTAATCCAATTTCATCTTCCTGATCGTAATCTGTATAAACTGATACTTGTGATGCTTGGAGTACCTCTGACTTTAATATTCAACGAAAGGCGCAACACTCTCGTCCGTTCTCTTATGAACTGCTTACGATCACTCGTAAGAATAGACTATATCATCGACCTATAAGGTCGCCCGCCGTTTCCATCGCCATATGCTTGCGATGTACTCTACTCCCTTACGCGTATGCGTGGTTTCGATAGTCGTTCGGCATTTCCGCAAGGTGCGGTTTAGCACGGTATTGTCTATTGAATAGAGTTTCACCGTTTAGACGGGTTTGCTACGATCATTGCTGACCGAAGGTGCTACAGTTAACACAAATTAGAAAACTTCACTTTTGAAATATGTTCATTTGGATGCACTTTATTTACATTGTCAGCAAACATGATATACGGATAGCCAGATTCACTTCTTAGAATGGCCAATTGCTCCAACAACTTTCGAGCATTTCCTTTGGCTTTTCTAACCCTAGGGTTTTCAACAAGCTCATCATACATTTTATTGATGTCCATCTCATCAAGATACTGTCCATATTCTTTGTAAACTGAATGAGGATAGAACATGTAAAAATCCTTATCTTCTCTTGCCAATTCAATAAATTTATCAGGAAGAACTACACCAATAGACAGTGTTTTAACTCGGACATCTTCATCAGCACTTATTTTTTTGGTATCCAGGAAGTCTGTGATGTCTGGATGGAATACACTTAGATAAACTGCTCCTGACCCTTGTCTTTGCAGACCATTCAGACGTGTTCGCTAAGCACGCCCCGCCATACGGCTGCTTCATGTTACCATGAAGGTTAGACTATATCTTCACCCTCTAAGGGTGCCTCCTGTTTCGACTGCCAATAGCTTGCAGCCTACGCCTTTCGGCTAGTCGTTGCACGTTCAAGACGTTTGATCTAAGTGTTTCCACTTTTGCCGCAAACAGATTTTTTTAATGATTGTTTTACTCGCATATGTATGTATTTCAGAGAGTTCTTTAATGGACTTACCACTTTTAAAATCATTTAAAATTGACAGTGCTTGAATTTCAGTAATTTTAGCCTTTGGGCTTTTTTCTCCAATCAAAAGCAGTCCATGTTTTAAAGCATGCTGAGCATTTCCTTTTGGTGTAACCCACTCTAAATTTGAGAGCTTTGGATTCGCTTTGTTACCGTCGATATGATTTACATAAGGCAAATTTTCAGGATTAGGTATAAAATTGAGTGCAACTAACCTATGTACTCGTTTACCGACCTGCTTACCTTCCTTATATAAGGTCACTTTTACATATCCTTCACCATCAATCTTAGTCTTTAAAACAGTGTTCTTTTTCAAATTAATCACTCTGCTATGATTTGTAATCCCGTACCCAGGGAAATCAGGAATTGGAGTAACTATCTCTCCCTTCATTAAAACAAAGGGAATTTGTGTTTTCCTTAGCCCCATCTTTATTACACGGTGATTAATTGCTTCTCTGGAAACGCCCAATTTTTCTCCTATTTCTTTGGCAGTCATTGAACTATAATTTTCGCGAATAAAATTCTCATCAATATCTAACTTGTTATGCGGTCGTCTTGCTTCGCTCATGATTGTCCCCCTTTATTTTGGCTTGTGATTGACCCAAACCATCTGAGGAGTTCCCATGAATTAAAGAGGTTTTCGATCGCCATTTCTGACGAAAGGGGCCAAATCAACCCATTTGGTCAGCGTAACGGAACGCATTATCAAGAAGTTTCATCACGCCTACGACACCTTTTGTTACATTTTCCACATCTTTAATGGCTTCGCCTTTGGCTCTTAATTTATTTAAGTTTAATGCTACGCCACCGCCTAACTTAGACAGTTGCATTGAAATATCAATAGCACGTGAAATATCATTCAAACTGTCACCTACTTCAAGTAGGAAGCAACTGACCATTTCACCCCTTCGCTTACGACCTGCATTAATGAAAGCCGGCGTAGCTGGTTGATACTCTTGTTTCATCATAGTACGCACATTCTTAACCGCTTTCTCATAGTCTCCACCTGCGAAATATAAAGCTACAATTGAGACACGATCCTCGTATCTCTCCAGGATCTTTGTTTTGTCGTTTGTCTTCAATGCATAGTCATTGTAGAACTTAAAGGCACTCATGAAAGATGGGAATCTGAATTTGTAACTGTAAGCAATTTTAAAAATCGATTTAATCTGTTCAAATGTGTATTCGCTTAAGAATTCATCTTCGTAATAATCATTTTTAATCAGATAATCCAGTTTCTCTTTCAAGTCATGGAAAAAGACTGTATTTTGATTAATGTAATCAACAAAGTAGCTGTGTACTGCCTCCTTATCCTTATCAAATTGAAACTTCCCGTCTTTCTGAATCATGATCTCATTATTGAGCTTGATCCACTTTGGTATTGTGTTTGTCAATAAGTTGTACCTCCCGATTAATCTTCTGCAAGTCTTGTTTTGTTCCACTTAGTTCAAACTTTAATAACAATGGTACGTGGAACATTGCTGAAAGCTTGTCCCCAGCTAAACCATAGTTATCACCCCAAGCCTTGTTACCACTCACAGCAACTCCTTTTATTTTATTTTTATTCTTAATAATAAAATTAAAAGTCCTTTCAGGTACTTCCCCAAAGCCTATCGTATATGTAATATGTATGAATTCTTCTTCAACGATTAAGTCATCTGTAATTTCAATGACATCGAAGTTTAACTCCCTTTGTAATGCTTGGGCAAACCTTTTCACGTTACCTGTCTTGCTTTCATATGTAATAATCAATATTCTTTATATTCCCCGTTAACTAAGCTGTTTGTAGTTGTTTCTGCTTCATTTTCAGCATAATGGAATGCTTCAGACATTTCTAAATTAATATCTCCCATTTCCATGTAACCTTTGGCCATTTTAGCTTTTAAATCAGAAAGCTCTGACATTGGTACTGGGATATAATCTGCTTTCTGCTCTTGTGTGATAACCATTTGATCCCCTTCAAAATTGGTCGCAATCAGCTCTCCTTTTAAAGCAGTGTAAGAACCACCATTCTTCATATGTACTTGCGTATTTTCTTTTGCTTCATCCAAAGTTACAAAGTGACTGCGCTTCACGTATAACTGTTTAGCAGCTCCCATTCCACAACTCCCTTTTCTTTATTTTTTGTTTTTATCTTTGTCATGTCTTACGTCTAACTTATCCATATCATTGAGAATATGGTCAATAACAACATCGCTGAACTTACCGTAGACCTTATATCCAATTAATTTGCTTCTCAAATCTCTCCACTTTCTTGCTGCACTCATTTTGCTTCCCCTTCCTATGAAACTGTGATTTTATCCACAAATAACTGTAGCCTGTTTTGGTTTATCAATGTATGGATCAATCGTTTTACTCAAAATATGCTCCAAAGTTTTGTATCTACCTTCCTTATTTTTTTGGAAACATAGGAGTTCTCCAATATCCTCCAAACTAATGCTAAAAGGATCATTACGTACTTTTTCTTTAAATGCAGTTAATTCACTGAATTTATCTTTGAATTCCATAAGTTGTTCTTGATCCAACTTATCGATTTTATAACCAAGCATTTCAACAAGTTCCAATCTTCTGTATTCAATTAGTTCCCTTAATTTTGATCTCAGACCCAAGAACTTTTCATCTTTTCTCTGCTCATCAATAAACTCTCTAATATTCATTTTCCTCATCCTTTCTTGAAGTTAAAGTTTTTTATCTACAATGCTTTTAATGTTTTGTAATGTTTGTTTATACTCGCTATCCAAGCCATCTACATCTAATTTTGTTGAGACTCGATAGTTTCCTGAGTTGTCGTACATTGTTATGAAAGCTTCCGTATCATCCTCTTTAGCACTAAAAGTGATATCATGAGCCTCAACCTGATCTGCACCGTTTTCTTGCTTTAATTCTTCAATATAGTCTGGCTGCATCATGTTGAATAACTCTTTAACTGTGGTGAATTTTACTTGTTCTAATAAGCTATCTTCTTTGTATTCAAATGTCTCAAAATAAAGATTGAATGTTATATAGCCTTCTACTAAATTTCCATGTTTAGTGTATTCCAGTCTTCATCATCCTTTCCTGTTCTTTGAAGTTTATTGATACTTTCATACAGCTCCATGAGCTCATTTAATCTTATTTCCACTTCTCCAAAATTGTATCGGCTTTGAAGAAGCAACACTCTTTCCCTTAATAGAAGCAACACTTCACTAACAGCTTTATCACGACCAATTATTTCTGCCATTGAATTTGTTTCTTCAATCGATTCTTTGGTATATTTTCCCTGTCTTTGACTTATTCCCAGATGAGTTCACCTCCTTGTATTTTTATCCGTTACAGTAAACTGCCCTCGATAAGCAACACCATTTCTTCGTCATTAGAAATCTCTTCAAGAACCTGTTTAAACGGCATAAGCTCTTTATCTTCTCCTGAAGCCCTTCCTTGTCGTATTGCCGCATAAACTTGCCCAACTTCAGTCATCTCATCACTTAATTCCCCGTTATCATCAGCAACTTCTTTTGTATACAGCTTCATTGCCTTTTCTTTTGAATAAGCTTTAATTAACGCATAATAGGGATCGCTCACTTCAAAATACTTCATAACGGGTTTTTCAACTTCCAATTCCTCAACGTAATCGCCTTTAATTTTCACATCATCAACACCGTTTTCGAGCAAATGATCTACGATGTCCTTGCCTAGTTGTTCTAACGCAGCCCCTTGAACAGATTCACTTTCGTCATTAAACCCTTCATGAGCGTAACAAGTTGCTTTTATTTTAAAAACTGCTGCTTTAATTCCCATAACCAATTCTCCTTTTATTTTGTTTTTGTGAATCTCTTAATCTCTTTGCCATCAATAATCACTTTTCCAAAGAATATTTCTTAAGGTCTTGCCCAAAGAGCACCGTCTTGGTCTTCATATGTAACCAGCTTTTCTTCTATTTCAGTGTGAATGACCTCTCCAATAATCTTGTAAATCCCACCTTTATAGTGTTTATAATGACATCCGATAAAATCAAATGTGTCTATTGTAGCTTTCCTCCTTAAACTTCCTCTAAATGCAACACAAGAACATTTTTATATGGATCTAATTGAATTTCATTACTTGTTTCTTCACCATCAATCCTGAAGTTAATTAGCGTATCTCCATTAAAATCAAGTTGGTCTTGCAACGCTTTAATTACATCACTAACTTTAGGATTAATTAATTTCCCATTGATCTCATCATAAGCCATTACGTCTTCCCCCCTTACCTCTTTAAAATCATCCTTTTAATTAAAATTTATAACTCCATCCCAGCTTTCCAATTCTTTAATATCGTTATTAATTTCTTTGCTTCTTAATAAACGTTTTCTTGCAGCTCTTGCAGACTCTTCAAACGCACCTTTAAGTGTCTGGGCACTTCCGAAGAATGGATTGCCTCGGTATACAACTTTGTTTTTTTCATTGTCCTTAACCACAACTTCGTCTATTAACCACTGTCCGAGGCGACTGGTTTCTTTGGCAAAGAATGTGATTCTAAATTGATATCCATCAATTACAACAAGTTTTTCAAAACTTTTCATTATTCGCCCCTCGTTTTCAATGAAATAAAACTTTTAATTAAATTTCAATCAACTGCATCATATCTAACCTTTGGATAGGTTGTTTTCATATAAACTTTTTTCATGCACAATGGGCATTGAAACGGATACTTCGGCGGGTTTGATGTGAGCATCATATTTGAAAATACAAGCTCTGGAGCTTTATCACATTCATCACAATGTAACGTCTCTCTAAAAACATTAACTTTCTGAGATTTAATCATTTTCAGATGCCTCCTTTTTTTCATTACGACAATATATTTGCCACCACTTTATTTTTAAATCTCCATTTTCCAAAGCCCTTAAATTATTGTGAAGGTTGTCGGGATGAATTCCAAAAACCATTTTTCCTTTAATGAAGACAGCCGCCCCTTCATTTTTATAAAAATCATAAGACAGCTCTCCGCTGTAGTCCTCCTCTTCTAATACCGTAAAATCATTAGATAAAGCATTATAGTATGCAATTCGATTTTTCTCTGAACTTCTTACAAAATCAACGACTGTTGAAATTTGTTTTTGAGTTTCTCCCTCATACTTATTGCTGTGTTTGTAATGACATAATAAATTTTCAAATTTATAAAGCTCAGCTTTTCCAATCGTTTTGACTAACTCCTTTAATGCAGTCCCAACCTTATAATTAAGTATAATATTATTCATTCAAAATTCCCCTTTGTCATTCTTTAATTTAGAAAACCAAAACCTCTTCCACCAGGAAGTTTTACGTTTTTCTTCCTCTTTAAAGCGTTCATAGTTTTCTTTAACTTGCTGATTCCATTTCTCTATTTTTTCTTGTGTTTGAATCGCTTTTTCAAGGCTCTCTTTATCTTCAATTGTTTTAATGACCTTGTCAGTCTGATATGTCCATTCATTTTTTGTGTTGCGCTGCCTGTCTGTTACGACTACATATTCGTTAAACCCTGGGATATACACTTTCCCTTCGACTTCAATTGGGTCTAAGTCGATGATCCCTTCAAAAAATGTCTGATATTCACATTGCTGTTCAATTGGTACAAGGGCATCACACAGGCCTAATGTCCAACTTTTCTTAATTACCTTCCCTTCAAATGTTGCTTTATGGCGTCCCACTCATTCACCTCCTTATAAGGATGTCTTTAACGTTACATTTCATTAAATGCATTTATTGCCACCAATAGCTGTTTGGCCTCAACTTCTGCCATTTGATCTCCAATTTGTACCTTTACCCATGTATCTGGATAATCAATACTCTTAGTTGCCAGGAGTTTCAGAGTTTTCCTGTTTACTCCTCTTAATGTGAATTCGGATGTAATGTCTCTCATGGTTTTCCCCTTTCTTTATAAAAATTGAATTTTATTTATAATTGATTGCTTTAAATAGCCTCTTACAGCCTAGGCTCAAAATTTTCACGTCCTAGTGGAATTGATTCCAAGAGTGTTTTGCTCCCGTCTTCATTCCACTTATAAAGATAAACACCATAATTCAACCCATTTTTGAAATATCTTTTACTTGCATATTCATATAGCTTTTTCTTTGCTTTTTCCTCTTTTTCAAATTGCATTGAGTAATGCCCACTATATGCTGAGACATTTGCTACATAAGGCTTTTGCATATTATTAATTTTAGTAATATTAGACTCAACATCTTTCAGTTTCTCTTCTAAAATCCTTTTCTCTTTCTCTAGCTTTTCTTTTTTCTCTTTTAAAGATTGTGTGTTGGCCATTTACTCCACCCTTTCTTAAAACAGTGATCTCTGATTGTTCTAATTTGTCGTATACTGCGCTTGCCCGGGAAATTATGAATATTTCCGTTGATTAAATTTCCCCTCTAACTCTTCATATGTAGCCCTAAATGGTGAAATAACTTCATGCTCCCCAACTTGTAAATACTTAAATCCTGTTACATATCCTTTCTTATATACTCTATCTACATAGACGGTTTCATTTGCATCTAGCCGGTTATCCCAATAACCGTTTAGTCTTGTTTTAGCCATTTATACCTCCTCTTTGTATTCATACGCCTCTTGAACTGCATTGAAGTCTTCTTCTAAAACATCTTTTGCTACTTGGCACCAATATCCTAAATCACTAACCGCTTCAGCTAGTTCATTAATTGCTTGATCCTGAGTAATTTGTTTTGAATCTAATATCCAGCCCCCATTAACAGTTCTTTCTAACGTATGAGCACCTTTTTTATGTAAACAAACTTTCAATTTATCCATTTAACATCTCTCCATTTCATTTGAATCTCGATAAAAGGAATATTTTATTTTTACTCTTAAAGTAGTTGTAAGTAACCCAATGTCTTTTCTAATTTCATGTCTTTACAATTTTCAATGCATTCTTTCTTGATTGCTTCTCCACATTCTTTATGTACCGCGAATTCCTTATATTCTTTGTTGTCAGCTATTCTTATGTAATAAACTATGTCGCCAATGTGATCCTTGCATTTAACACACTCCAATGCATCACCTCGCTTCCTATATTTCTAATATACTCGCATCTCATCAATTAATCAATAACTATTTTATTTTTATTCTAAATATTTTTTAAAAAGTAGGAGAGTTTCCTCCCCTACAGTACAATAAGGCTGCTGCTAATGGTTTTGAGTTCGTTTATGAAATACACGAACGATTATTGCTGCTATGAAGAATAAGGCAAACAACCCAAAAGCCATTGATCCATCCTTTAAAATTATCCCAAAGATCAACAATGCGCAACCAGACAAAATAAATAGTATTTTACTTAAGATATTTATCATTTACACTTCTCCATACAATCAAAGAATGCATTTACACCAATAATACCAGCAGAATTTACACAAGCATAGCAAGCAGTCCCCGCTGTTGCTGGAACACCAGCTGTGCATGAAACTCCACATAAAATAGCTAAACCGGTAATTGCCCATTGGCTAATATTCTTATCACCTAAGCAATCTGATACGCATCCAGTCCAACTCTTCTGAGCACTCATCATGTTAGATGAACTTACTTTGTCCTCTGAAGTTTGTTTTGTTTCAAAGACCCCTGACTTGTCCTCATCCTTAACACCATTAACCCAATAATTCATTTCGTTTTGAGTACTGCTGATTTTCTTCATGTCAACTTCATAGTACTCTTCAATATTCATATCGCTATCAAACGAAACATTGAATGAGCTAACTCTGTCTACTTTTTCATTGTCCACGTATAAATAAGAAACCGAATAAGTTACTGTTCCATCATCATACTTGATACCTCTAACTGATGCATTATCAAATACCTTTTCGTTTGATTTATGATACTTAATGTCTCCATCTTCAATTGCTTTTTCTGCCTTGGATAGAAGTTTTTCCTTAGTCTTTTTACTCACATCAATAGTGTGATCTGCAATAAATTCTGCCTCTGATTTTACTTTACCCTTGTCGACATTATCTGTTGAGATTGTGCTCTTTGCATCACTGTTCGGAGGAAATGTTGAAAAGGCCAGGACAAACACGGCAACTAGTGCTAAGATCGTTCGATAAAAATTGTTCATTAAAATATCCCCTTTGTAAAAATATAATCCTCATCTGGCATCAAAACTTATCAAACAGACAATCTCATAAATCACCTTCTTTCTTTAATAAATGCTACCAATCATATAAATAATTGTTAAGAAATACTGATGATTTTGAATATTAAGTAACACACATGTCCTTATAACAAAGGGATATTGCTCACCTTTATAAACAACTTATGTAATTTTGTAATTCCTTAGATTTAGTAAATATCTCACCGAATTTTTTGTCTATAGTTTTCCATTGTCTTTCAGATGTTGAAGGCAACTCATTTTCAAGGTAAATGAACAACTCATCAACTCTGATGCTAAGTTGATCCATATTTTGCACAAGCGTTTCTTTTATTGGATCAGATATGTACACGGATCCGTCCTCCCTTATGAAAAGATAATTACTGCCTTGCTGTTGTTATTTTTTATGTATGGAGAATATTTTCGTTCAAGATAATTCCTTGACGTTCCTTCACCAATGCTCACGTTATAAACGATCTTTACTTTATGTATGTCTAATGCCTTTCGTTTTGCCTGTTCAGGTGATAGTGCCTCAATTATCAAAGACGTATTTTCGTCTTTATGATCTTTACATCTAACATAGTACCTTTTCAATAAACATCCCTTTATCCTTTCTTGTTATCCTGTTGTATTAATCCTTTTTTAGATAAGACTTGAAGAACTCATCTAGGTTTGCGGCAATCGCTCCAGCAACTTCTGCACAATGAGCATGACTCTTTTCTTGAGATCTTAAAAACTCAACCGCAGACTTAGCAATGGCTTTTATTTTCCCCTCGTCTAATTTGCCGCTTCTTACTTCATCTTTAATTTTTTCGGCTTCCTCTTTTAAACTTTCTGGATAGTTAACCATAGGATCGACTCACCTCTTGTATTTTATTTTTACTCTTTAAAAGACAAATTTTATACAGTTTGGAATACTTGCTGCTCATGCTCCTTAATCCATTCTAATGAACGTCCATAATATTGATCAGGATTGTCTTTATTCCATTCAAAACAAATGTAATTCCTATTTGTGTTTATACAGGCAATCGCTGCAGTTCCAGCTCCACTACAATTATCTAAAACCGTGTCGCCTTCATTTGAATATGTTTTAATAATTTTTTCGTAAAGCTCTACGGGTTTTTGAGTTGGGTGAAACTTTCTGGGATCATCGTTATTCATTACAGGTATTCTCCAAACACTTGTTGGGTATCTGTCAGTTTGTCCGCCACCTGATATTCCTGATTTTGTTTCTCCGTAGTTTGTTCCATCACTCGTGTGCTTTGTATATGTATTTGCGCGCTTATGCCCAGTTGTTTTCTGTGGATTATAAGTCGGTAATTTTTTATAGAAAACTAAGATTTCCTCATGTGATCTCAATGGCATTTTTTTAGCATTCAAAAAACCAGTGCTTTTATTTTTCTCCCAAATGATATCGTATCTGTACATCTTAGGGTTGCTCGCAATAAGCAATGAAGAAAAAGGTTTTACAGCTGTTAAAACAATTGCGCCATTGTCTTTAATAACCCTTTTGTATTGTTTCCATAGCTCTTCCAAAGGCAAAATTTCATCCCACTTATTTCGATTTGTTACACCATATGGTAGATCGCATATAATCAAATCAATTGATTTATCTGGAACACGATTCATTCCTTTATTGTGTTCATTACTTAAGCAATTTTCATTGAAAAGCTTGTTCAACTCCAATAATCCAACTCCTTTTTCTCTTTAAAATTGATCATTTATCAGGACTCGCTAATACTATGAAAGTAATCCAACCTCTTATTTGCTATCGCTATATATTCCTTAACAATTTCAAAACCAATCCACTTCCTATTTAATTTTTCACACGCCACTGCTGTTGTTCCCGAACCCATACAATTGTCTAACACTATATCTCCTTCGTTTGAATAAGTTTTAATGAGATATTCAAAGAGTTCAACAGGCTTTTGTGTAGGGTGACAAATGTTACGTTGTGCAATACCTTCTACTCTAATTATTGACTTTGGATACCTTTTTCCATTTGAAATTGTTGTTTTTCTATTTATGTTGTCTGCTATCCCTTTTAGAGATTCCTCTTTTCTAATTTGTTTGTACGGTTTTCCCTCTGTCATTTGTGGATTGTAAACAGGTTGTTGATTATAAAAAACAACCACATACTCATGAACATTTAATGGCATTCTTTTGACATGAGGGAAATTTGCTCCTTTGTTTTTATCCCAAACCCATTCATATCTATAATTTTTAAAGTTACTGTTAATTAAATTTATTTTAAATTTTCCTTTTGCTGTCAATACAATTGCTCCATTGTCTTTGATTATTCTATTGTATTGCTTCCATAATTTATCTAATGGTAGAACTGAATCCCATGAATTTGATGTTTGTCCATAAGGTAAATCGCATAAAATCATATCAATGCTATTATCCGGAATCAATTTCATTCCTTCCAGACAATCCATTTGATAAATACGATTCAATTCTAAACTTCCTAAAATCTCTTTCGTCATTGGCATTCTCCTATCCTATGATTTAATTTAAAGCGGTTTTTACCTAAATAAATGAACCAAACCCTCAACAATCTCATCACTGTTCCACTGTCGTGTATCCCATGAATATGTATGTAAACCTACATCGCTCATTATTTCACTGTATAACCCTAAGACCGGCTCAATATCTCGATCATTTATGTATTCGTCACCACGTTCAAGTAAACGCAGCTTAATAACTTTCGGGTCAGCATATAAGTAGATCACCTTGGCTTTACCTCTAATCTTCTTCTCAATCGCTCTTTGCTGCTCTTCCGTTAAGATAGAGTAATCTTTGAATTTTCTCGCATACACCAAATTTGAATATATGTATCGGTCAATAATTACATTGTCCTCATCGGCCAGCTTGTTGAAGTGTTCAAACAGCTTCTCATTGCCGTTTTTAGCTAATTCAAAGCTGGATCCTTTTATTACCGGGTATCCGAGTTCTTTGCTTAGCTTTTCTGCTACTGTTGATTTGTAGCAGCAGTCAGTGCCTTCTAAAATTATCATCGTCATTTATCTTCCACCCTTCTTACATTGCTGAAGCCAAGCACTCTATATGAGCCGTCTGGATACTCAACTTCTAACTGCTCATGTCCTTTATCAACTTGTGCAACAACACCAATCTCTCCTGTGAAACTTGCAATCACCTTCTCTCCCTTTTTAAACATACAATTAACCTCCTTTAACTGGATTTAATTCATGCTCCTTGAAGAATGTAATATCACCTGTTTCATCACTGACTGCGTAGTCATATGTGGCAGAGTGCAACAGCTCAATAATTTTCCCTTTTCGTCCAACATGATGAGGACAAGCGTTCTTTGCGTTCTCATTTATGATGACTTTTAACCCTTCTGGATAAGACCAAAACTTCGGCAATTTATCGCCTCCTAACTAATAATTGAGATTGTCCCCTTTTGCTTGCCAAAATTAATTGCGTCACTCTCGGTTTCAACAAGCAAGTCCACTTTATTTCCAACGATTGCGCCTCCAGTATCAATTGCAATTGCTTTGAACGTTTTCCCACCAATGCTTACTTCAACTATTGAATTCAAGGGAATAACACTTGGGTCGGTTGCAATAACACGATACCCTTTGTAATAGATTGATTGAGTGACATCAACACCTGTTCTAGTTGTTCCTGTGCATCCTTCTTGGCAGTGGGCAATATAAGCACTCAGCTTAACCTGGATGGTTTTCTTTGCGGCCGGTGGCTTGTTTTCTTTTTCGTGTGTGTTTATTTTATTTTTACTCTTAAAAAGTTTATGCTTTACCGTCTCACCTCCCTTCCTGTGCCTTTTCTTACTTTGCTTAGGTTTAATGAGTTTTGCTGAGATAATCTTCTCTGTATGCCTTTTTAATTGTTGTTCTTTGTTCGTTTGAGCTTTTTTAAATAGCCGTAAGACAATATTCTCACTTGATGGTATCCTAATCTGTCTAGGCTTCTTATAAAATGATTCTTTTATTGAGTCTTCATTTCCCTCTGTTTTATGTAAATGTTGCTCATAACTTATGTAAGAAAAAGTGGCTAAGGGAATTAAAATCATCATACCATAAACTGAATTAAAAATGTGTTTTTTGATTTTATTTTTACTCTTAATTGCGATGCATATCACTTCTCCTTCTTTGTTTTCTTTCTATTCGATATTCCTAAATAATCATTTATTCGTTTTTTGGCTATCTCTATGTAATATTCCTTATCAAGATAATCAGGAACTTTTAAATCAATAACGTTATCATTATTTATAAAGCAGCGCGGTGGAGTATTTCCGATTTTTTCAATTCGTTCTTCTGTTTTAACCTTGAAAACACCTTTAGCATCTTCATCATTAGAAGCAAAAACTCTTAAAACTTTTTCAGGTAGCCTTTCTTCTCCATAGAGAGCGTACATATATTTGTTTGAAACCTTTGATATCTTTTGAAATTCTCTTAACTGATCACATTCATTGATGGTTTTTTCAACTGGAATGTCTTTTGTAAAATACTCAATCATGGCTTTATTAACAATTGGTAAGTCATAATCCAGGTTGTTTAGTTTTTTAACATAAGCACCTTTAGATTTATACTTCTGGTCTTTATCAATGATTATATAGTTGTTTACATCCTTCTGATAAATCTTCTCATAAACATCCCACTCTAAATCTAATCGTGTTCTGGTTTCCCACTCCTTTGCCACTTCCTTAATTAAATCAATATCAGATTCCTTTTCAACTTTCATAAACAACCCATCAGTATTTGACTGAATCAGTTTACAGTACGGTTCAATTTTCTCGATCAAATCTAATAACAACAGCTGTCCGGCTAAACATACGTTATTGGCCATTAACGGGTCGTAAAGTGGATTATACTGATCTTTCATTGCTCCATACGTTGAGTTTAGGACGATCTTGTAGGGAGCCTGCTTAGGATCTTTTTTCCGTTTAAGTTCTAACCGTGTATCTCTGATTTCAGTATATTTTAAAGGGTTTTTCACGTTACGACTGATGTAATCATATTCAATCATGATTGAAGGATATAGAGATGCAACATCACAACATAAAATTATCCCTTCATCTTTATACTTTGGTAATGCACCATGTAAGCCTCCCCAGGCAAAAATATGAGGTACACCTGCAACATCAACCTTTAAATTTTTTTTATAATCTAGATTTTCAGGATTTCTATACCAATCAACAATGTGTTTGTATTTTTCAATTTTTAATGTATTAGGAAATCTAAGTTCAAACTCATCTCCCCTGTTTCCTTGCTTTTCAGCCCCCAAGATAAATGCAGATAATTGGGCTTTTGTCTTTGTAAACATAGACATTTCTAAATCAAAGGCTTCAATTAAAGCCAATTGACTTTCGAATTCCTCTTTTTTATTATCAAACACTTCAATTGTTTGTTTCACATCGTGAATACAGTACTCAACAACTTCCTTAATTTCTTTTTCTGTCAAAGCCCTGGAGATATCAAATGGTACTGATGACTCCTTAATCCTTGAACCCATAAAGCCTTCTAGCTGCTTTAAGCTGTGGAAACCAGTTGTTATGTCAAAGTTATTCAGTGGGATCTTATAACCTTCTCTAACAACATTAAATCCCTTTACATTATCATTAATAATTCTTGAACTAATATAATAAGGATTCATTCCTAACAGGATTCCCTTTAAAATGTATTGGTCGTACATTCTAGAGTTGTAACCAATCCAAATATCATCTTTAAACATCTTATAGAATCGTTTCAGTTCATCAACATCATCTACAATAACCTTACCCTTTTTAGTATCATAATCGATCAGCACAACCATCCAGTTATTTTTAAAAACTTCAAAGTCATAGAATATCTTCCTCATCATTACCCCCTAAGAAAATAGGTTATCAAACAAATCGGTCTTATCCTTTTTCTTGAATTTATTTGATGATTTATTTAAAAAATCCTTATAAAACTTGCATGTTTTTCGGTGACCACATAAGACACTGCAATAAAAGGAATTGTATTTATCTATTTTCACTGGTTCCCATTGGGTTTCATCTTCACAGTCTTTATTTTCAATCTTTTTAACAGTATCAGTAATATAATCTTTCAGTTCATTAATTTTCTCTTCAGTAACTTCGTATTCAACTAAACAATCTTCAAGCCAATACTTATTTTTAATCTCTGCAGGTAAGCAGTCAATGCTATTTTCTTTTACTGCGTTATCTAACAAGAGGTCAATTTCGAAATCATCATATTCCAGAGTGCGCATCTCTTTTTCAAGCTGCATTCGTATTTCCTTTACCCACTTACCTCTGTTACACATTTTCTTTTTTACTTTGGTTTTTCCTTGGGTACATACATAAACGTATTTAACCATGAACCATAGGATTTTATCTACTTTTAAGTCAGTTGTTTGCTCCAACGCAAGCTTGTACATCAATAACTGTCTTCCTGCTTCATTTAATTTCTTGCCGGCAAACTTACTTGATGTCTTCCAGTCATAAATACTAACGTACGGTTTTCCTTTTTCACTGGGCAGGATTGCATCTACATATCCTTGAAGATATATTCCATCTGATATTTCAAATACAAGCAGCTTCTCTAAAACCATTTTGCTGTCAATTTTATTAAAATTGTTTAGGAAATGACCAACGTCTGCTTTCCAGCTGTCCCCGATTGAGTCACTCGGAAAGTTGACTCCATTCAGCTCTAATTCAATTAATCTATTTTCAAATCCCTTTTTAAATTCTCCAATGTTTAATTCATTTTTATAAATCTGTTCAATTCCGTTATGTAATTCAGAACCCATAAGGGTATAAATATTATCTATGCCTTTCTTTTTCAAAACGTATGTATTGTAGTATTCATATTCACAGTTATTAAAGGTTCCGAGCTTTGAAAAGGAATAAATGTTTTTCCCTTGTTGTCTCAATTCATTTAATTTTTCTTTCAATCAATCATCTCCTTTTCATATCCAAACTGTACAGTCTCTAATTAGACGGTGTAGAGTGCTTTTATCAAGGTCTGCTGGTGCCATTTTTGATCCCTTAGGCAGATACTTGTTTTCACGATCAAATATGTACCCAACTTCATTTTCAAAGAAATTTTCAAACTTAAGGCTGTTGGCAATTTCTACGCTATGTTCTTCACCTAATCCTTCATCCATCATGACTAATGACTTTTTCGGAAACATTGATTTTATGTGATTTGCTTGAATTTCACTTAAAAAGCTGCCTCCCAAAGAAACTCCAACATTCAATCCCTTGCTTGCTAAAGCCATTGAATGTTTTTCGGATTCCCCGATCATAACAATGCTCTTTTCTCTAATTGAACTGTAATTTTCAACAAACCCGTATAGCGTTTTAGACTTAGGAAATGAAATAATAGGTAGCCATTTTGTTTCCTCATCATTAACTTCCTTCTTATTAAGACGCCCCATTACACCACACAATTCACCACTAAGAGATTTCCATGGAACCGTTATTCTTCCGGAAACACTATCGTAACCAACCTGGAACAAAGATTGAGTTAAAGGTAATATTCCATCCTCATAAAACAACTTATTTGGAACAGATACAAATTGATCTAAAATGTCTTCGGAATACGTTTCTAGATCCAAATCCATTGGATTACTTAGCTTTCTTATCTTCTTATAAAAACCTCCGAATGGTAACTCAGGTGGTTTATATTCTTCTTCACTTTTATAATCAACTATTTCAGATATCCTTTTGATTGTTTTGGGAAAAGATAAACCCAATTTATTTTGAACAAGTGTTATCAAGTCACCTTTTAAGTTGGTTGAAAAACAGGTTGCACCTAAAGTGGTTTTATTTACTTTTACTGATGTCGGATTTCTTCCTTTTTTTCTTGCACATCTGTACTCATTTCCGCGTTCATCAACGTTGTAAAACCCCGTCTTTTCTAAAATAAGTACTATGTATTCTGGCTTTTCAATAATGTAATTCTTAAGATCATATACGTCCATGATTTCACCGTCCCTTGGTAATCATGTCCGCTCTGTAGTTCTCTGATGTTTAGGAGTACAATAACCGAGCTCAATCCATTTATTCCATGCACCGTCAAATTGATATAGCAACACTGTATCGCCTTCGTCATTCCGTGTCTTATTCAAAAAGAATAATCTATACTTCTTATTTGGGTCTAGCTGAATTTCTTCTTTAATGTTTGTAAATTTTCCCGACGAGTCTTTTTTGAATCTATAGGGTTTAACATCGAATTTTCCTCCTGGGAATTCATCCTCCCATAAAGGTCTTGTTAGAACTAACTCTGAAACAATCTCCTTAACTGCTTTGGCATTTGATAAACAAGACGCTGTTAAATATCTCGTATTCTCCATATAAATGGCCAATTGCATTGTAATGATGATGCAAATATCCTCTTTTTCCGCAACTTGCAATAACTGTTTTGAGGCTTCAATTAGCTCACCTGTTACATTGGTTGAAGCCGCGTCTTCAGCTTTAAATGTATCGTAAAGCATATAACCGAAGCCTTGTTTTGCCATTCTTCTCATTATTCTCTTTACATCATTAATGCTGTAATCATATATCTTGGCAAATTTGATACGCCCCTTGTAATGCTTCTCATAATATTCAATTGCCTTTTGTAACATTTCCTTTTGCTCATGCTTTAGGTTGCCCATTTTTTGTTTCTTTCTTGGCAAACCATAATAACCAAGTTTATGACTTAAAATTGTAGCCATAAAAATATGTTGCCAAGCCCTTTTATTCATTTCATTGGCAATAATTGTTACCTTTTCACCCTGATCTAAAATTGACATGATATAAGAAGAAACACAAAAACTTGTTTTCCCTGTCCCACTAAATCCAGCAAAAATTTGAACATTAGATTTATGAAGTCCAAGCGTGTGATAATTCAATAATGGACATGCAGCTGAATAGCTTAATCCCATTTCTTCCCCGTTTTCAATTGATTCGACAAACTCTTCATTCAAATCAAGATCCTCAATTTTCACTCCTGAACCGCGACCTAGAAAAACATTATCTAATTGAAATTCAAAGTAACTGTACAATTGTTGACTCGTCATCTTCTTGAATTTATCAAGCTCGTTCGAAACATTGAATCCCTTATCATGAAGCTTTAGTATCATGTTAAATTTAATTAGTTCATCATAGTATGTCTCAACGTTTTCATCGTTTAGTACGTGCTTAAGTTCATCAATGGTTTTCATTCCACCTCGCCGAATAAAACCATTTTTTAATGTTTCTTTACCTTCTATGTAGCTGAAAACACTCGCATCATCAAAGCTCTTATAATTCATGTTGCTCAGTTCTAAACCTAGAGAGTAATAAAATTTCCCGTCTTCTGTTAGAAAATCTCTATCCGCTCTCACGTGGTCTTTATAATCCTCATACAAATCAGGGTTTTTCCATAAACAAAATATAAAGCTTCCTTCAATTTGTCCCCTGTTTTCAACTAATTCCTTTGGATAAGAATCTAAGTTGTTCAATACTCGTCCTCCCCATCCAGAAACTCTGTTATATTTTTTGGTGAATTGTTTTGTTTTAAAGATGTGGAATCAACGATATTAGTTTGATTTACAATTGCAATATCAAGATTATGATTTTTTTCAATCATTCTCTGATTTTGTTCATGCAGCCATTCCTTATAAACATCATTGATGTTACTTTCAACAATCTTAAAAATATAGCTAATCATTCCATACTCGTTGTAAAACTCTTTATTAGTTAACCAATATTGAATTGTTTGTTGGTTCTTCTCAAAGCAAATTTGTATCACTTCATAATCATAAAAACTTTTTAGTTCGGCTATCTTTTTTAGAAAAATTGGAGAAATGACTTGACCCTCGCTATAATTCAAGACATCTTTCGCTATGTAATTTAAGAGGTTTTTTCGTTTCACCTTATCCTTGATATAGTTTTCATATTCATCCTTAGAACAGTAGTATTTATTTTTCCCCTTATCGTCAGAAACCCTGAAAAAAGTATCGACAGTTCCATTAGCTTTACATATTTGACATACACATCTTCTGGCCAAGAATACCCTCTCCTATTGATAAGGGGGAGACTCTCCCCCTCTTTTCCTTCAGTTAGATAGTGCTTCGACTATCTTTTCGAATGCTGTAGTTGGTACAATGTCTACCCCTTTAAAATCTTTCATATTAAATTGATCCATAATTTTCTTCATTTCCCCCTTAGCTTCGTCAGTTGCATTAGGGAATAGTGTCTTAATCTCTTCTGCCAATCTCTCATTCTCTTCTTTATCAATAAAAGATGAGTTGTTAACTTCGTTGTGAATTTGAATTTCTTTAATTTGCTCTTGTTCTTTTCTTTCTTCTTCAATGTTATTTGTGTTATTTTTTTGTTTATCAAAAGCCACATGGATAGCTTGTTCAATTGCTTTAATAAATTCATTCGGATCTAATGGAATTGATGGTGTGATATCTGAGAATCTTGACTTTGAATCAATATTAAAGTTATCATCTCTAAAAGTGATGATTCTTGATTCATCAACAACTGTTCCCACTGTTTTGTCAGGCCCAATTTTTTGTTTTACTGTTTTCTTTTCAATTGACCGATTAATAGATGCTACTCCCAAGACGTGGAGCTTGGTTTTAATCGCATTGAAGTATTTATGTGTCATATTGGTTGTCAGCATGTCATATTCCAAACCAGTAACTACGTCTGTCATTGTTCTTTTCTTCGTATGACCTAAAATAAACATGCTAATACCGACCTTTTTAAGTTTCCACATCTTTTCAAGAATTAACTCAATTACCTTGTCTTCTCCTGCCTGGAAACCACCGAATGCTGCTTTAATGGTATTCACTCTTTTTTCAGGATTTGCTTTATTGTGTAGTCTAATAACTTCTGGTTCTGTAATTTTAATCAACTCATCAAATGTGTCATATACTAAAACCTTTAAATCAGCATAATCTGTTGTTCTGTTTTTAATAATATCTTTAGTAATTTCATCAAAGGTTGTCCAATCAGGAACATCTTCATAAGAGGCATTGGGGATGGCATCAATACCATCCTCTTTACCAATATTCAAGATTATATACCCGTCTTCTCCGACTAATTTTTCGCAAACTTCTTTAGCTAGAGTTGTTTTACCGATCCCCGATTCACCAATAATTCCAGTGTTATAATCGAGAGGATTAACTTTAATTTTATTCTTTTTACCAAATTTTCTTGCCATATGGATAAACATCTCCTTATTGTTTTTAAATAAATGTTAGTCAGGTCTTTTCAAATCAAGCAAATAACTCATCAAATGCATTATCTTTTTCTTCTTCAGTCACTTTAGGTTCTTCTTTTTCTACGGGTGGTGTAGAATTTTGAATCTGTTGTGGAATATATGTAAGATCTTCAATTTCATATGTAGATGTTGCGGCACCTTCTGTAAAATCATTAGAATCATTAAACTTTTTTAAAATAGGTTTTAAAAGTCTATTTTCTTCACGATTTTCGCCCAATAACCCTCCCTTAGGTTTAAAGTCATCCAGTGTGTTTAAACCTAAAGCAATCATTTCCTTTTGACTTTCCGTGAGTTCCTCTTCGGTAAACTCAATCTCATCAGCACCCCTGAAAATATTCACAACCCATTGAAGGTGAAAAACTTCATCATTTTCAACTTTAAAGAAGTTTTTCAAGAGATCTAACCGTTTCATATGTAATTCATTTTCAAAGTCCAATTTTTGTGCATTGATGACTAATTGCTGAGGAAAAAATCGATCTTTTTTTGCCTGATTATCATAGCTAAGTACGTACGCATCAACAAAGTACCTTTTTTCTTCCTCAAATGACGATTCATCTAAAGATTCACTTGTGAAAAATACATCCATGGTGGCTCTTAGTTGAGATGGTGTATCACTACTTACAATTTCAATGGTTTTGATTTTGAACTTTCTAAAATTCCGTCCATTCCATGAATTGTATTCAATATTTCCTGTGATTTTAAATTTATTGTCTTTATGCTTTTCGAGGTTTTGGGACAAGTACTGAATAGCATCATATTCATGAATGAATTCTGCACCGTTTACGTTTAATTGTTTATATTCTCCCTTGAGAGTAGATAAAGTTTTATTTTCTTCTTCAGTAAGAGAGCCTTTCATTTCCAACCCTCTAATTTTAAATTTCAATTCATTTAATTTGGCTTTTGTTGACTCATCGTTTAAGTTAATTAGGATCTTAGAAAAATCAGCAACCATGTTTACTGTTTCTTCTTTCAACCGATCTTCCCATGGAATTTCGAGTCTTGATCCTTTTTCATTTTCTGTACCCTTGCTAAATGAAAACACTTTATTTTGTTTACTTTTTGAGTAACCACCTTCAATCTCAACAAAAACACTGTTTGTTTTTGACTCTTGAACTGCGAAGCTCAATCTTTCCTTAACCCATCCGCTGTCATATTCCTTAATTTCATGGAATTTCTCTTTATTGTTTGAAATAAATAGGTTACCGATAAATTCAAATGTATTATAAAGTTTGCTCAATATAATTCCTCCCAGAATAATTAGTTTAAGATTAATTTAAGAACTGAATCTATGACTCTTTGATTAATTTGACTACCGGCTGCTCGGGGGTGACCTCCACCACCAAATTTAGCAGCAATGTCTTTTCCTAAATCAATTTTCTCCTTGACTCCCCTATAACTGACCTTTAATGAACCAGGATCAATTATGATAATGAAATCTAAATTAGGATTTTTCTGAGCAAGTTCATTCCCTAGTTCAGATTGATATGTATCAGCAAACACTACTCCTGCACTGTAATCAAGCACTTGCAAAGTTCTCAGTTGTTTTTCCTTTTTAGATATGTATTCTTTAATTTTAAATTTCTCAATGTCCAAAATATGTAGTTCATGATCTGAAAAATAAATGGATGGATTTGTTGAGAATCTTTTTATAAAGTTTTCTCTCCCAATAATATAAAGAAGATCATTCAGTTTTTTGGCATGGGTGTCATTATATTTTGTTGACCACTCCCAGGTGTCATATCTTCTTACTTTTTCTACAAATTCACTCAATTCTTCACACTCATTATTTTGAAACTTAATGAGATGGTCATAAACCATACTTGTAGCAGATGTCTTTAGGTTTTCTTCGCATGGTGATTTAATATAGTAATCATTAACATTTGCCCATTTATAAATATTTAACCACTTCGCTGTCGCATGATGATCAATAAGTACCCATTTAGACGTTGATTGAATTTCATTTATTTTTTCAGCAAGATCCTTATTAACAGATATATCTGTAACGAGAATTAAATCATATTCCTTAAACCTGTTATTATTTATGAATTCAAGAACTTTTTGATCTATATTATGATAATCACAAAACTCTACTTCCACGTCATTTAATAAGTGGTTACATACTATTGCACAACCAACTCCGTCTAGGTCAGTGTGTGTAAATAATTTTACCTTTTTAATATTCCGCACCTCTTTCTTTTTGTTTATATTTTATTTTTATCCTTAAAATGCCTATAATGAGACTTGCTACTAAACTTACAATCCTTTATACCAAGTAGCTTGTTTAATTCTATGTATCTTTTTTTTGGAAAGTCCCAAGGTTCTGGATCACCTTTTACATTTTCAATCCTTATTACTGTTCCATGCCGAATTGTGATCTTTAAATTTCCATATGAGTATGTTTTAGAAAAAAGACCTCTCTTAATTCCTCTTGGTTTAAATTCCTTTACCAACATCACATTCCTGGTTAATTTTCTTCTTGCTTGGTCTTCGTCAATGTCGTAATTCCTTTTTACATCATTTTTGTAGGTATGCAAGGCTTCGGCAGATACTTTCAGTATCTTTAATTCCTTTTTCATCTCTTTCCTCCTTTCTCTCTTTGGGATAACTTAATCTTACATCATTAAAAAGGCATGGTCAATAACTATTTTATTTTTATCCTGAAAAGTTTTAATGAGTATCTTTATTAATTGGGGTACAGACTGCATCTGAAGAATGATTTTCTTGTTTCCACCCCCAACAGCGTAATTTTATAAAATCATATCGAGAGTTAAGAAGCACCTTTGCTTAGGCGCTTCTGTATAACAAACTATCCTATACCCGAAATTCGGCTACGTATCTCTTATCTGATCCTTCATTACCGTAATCAGAAACTTTTGCAAAGTCCGTTGTGAAAGTTTCATCTGGGTACTCACGGAACATTTTTCTACATAGGTTAGACAGAGCTTCTTGCTTCGTTCTGCCATATTCATATACCAACACATTAAACACCCCTTAACATTATTATGAGAGAACCTTTTCCTTCTCATCCTTAATGTACCCACTTAACGATATGACAAATCAAAACAAGTGAAAATTCATAAAATTAAACAACTTCACTCCATGACCACATGTTCATTGTTTGCAGCGTAAAACCGTCAGGAAGCTTTTTCATTTTTACATTCACATTATATCTTTTCCCAGTGGTCTTATGAATTACAGCAAGTTCTTCACCATCATAGAACCGCACAATTGCTTCATTAAATTCAATTGGCTGATCAACCACGTAACCTTCTTTGAGCGCTTTGATATACAGATAAGGATCTGTTTTATAAAGCTCATATAGTCTATTGCCAAAGTCTTCGTGTTTATCTCTAAGCAGATTAAAATTAATTAGGGATATGTACAGTTTTTCCGATATGTTTAGCTTGTTCTTGAAGTACCGGATTGCTTCATCTTGCTCTTTACTTAAAATGTTAATCATTTAATCAAGCTCCTTTAAGTATAATGTTTAAGTGTTTTTATATGGGGGAATATGTATATGGAGGTGGTTCATTTGGAAAATAATCAGAAAATAACGCTAAACTCTTCTTTCGCGTTATCCACTCTTATTGTCTTACTTATTGCATTGTACCCGTCCTATTCTTCTTGGTTTGTCACAATATTCTTTTTAGGGTTTGCACTAATTTACACATTTGAAAAAAATAAGAGTAAATCCTCAAAATTAATTGCCATTATCTCTTATCCATTGTTTGTTGTAGCATTAGTTTACAGCATAATAAACAGCATATAATAATCCTCCCACCTAAGGGAGGATTATTTTTTATCCATTACATTTCAACAACTTTTGGGCCACCTTTGTCTGTGATGATAAAGCTGTCACTCCCGATTTTTTTCTTTCGATCCTTATCTTCATAAATCGTTACATGGTGCTTTGTCATGAGAGTTGCCCCTGCCATCTTAAATTCCTGCTTATCCTTAAAGTAAACAATTTTATATTCACCTAGAATAATCATGTTAGCTAGTCCAGCTAAATAAGAAGACCATCCCCCTGTAGGCAAATTTAATGCAAATCCTAATGTTTGAACGACTGCAGCAGTTGAATACTTGTCAAACTTGGTATCGCCGTATGTAGTTCCGGCATCTTGCCAATCATCCGCAGTTGTCGAAAAACCTGGGCTCTTAATATTTGAGGCGGTCTTAAGTACATTGATTGGTTGGTGGTAGACATTGCTTTCAGTATCATTCCTACTTTGATTTAGCTCTTTTGCATTTACTCCTACTCCAAAATCACAAAGCAAACCACTTACGAGTAAAGTTCCAACAACTCCAATTTTACCAATGTTGTTTTTCACACCTAATTCCTCCTCTGAGTGTTTTAATTATATTACACTCAGACATTACCCCAAAAATATCCATATAAACCACTTTCTATTTAATTTGTTTTCTTTTAAAACTACAATTTTATTTAATCTAATAAAGTTGACAAAGCTGGTTAAGCCCTGTCAACTTTTTGTTTATCTAAATCGTTTCGTATCCTTTAAATTTAAAAAATGTTATTTCTGTATGTCTTGTTGAAACCTTCAAATAGTCTTTGAAAAAGCTCTCTACTAGAAGTTTGGTATAAAATTCAAATATGGCTCGTCCAAACTCTGCATTATTTTCTGTTGATGTTCTTTCACGGAATTTGTCATCACTAAAATGATGTTTATAATGGAAGATTACATTTGTGAACTCATATTCAACTCTGATTTCATTATCCTTTTCTTCAAATTCTAATTTTTCAATTTTAATCGGAGTGGTTTCAATATACGTTTTAAATAGTTCTTTTAAAGCTGATTTCAATTCACCTAATAAGCCGTCTTTTTTCTTAACAATTTCAAAACTTAACAATCCTTGTATTTTTCGTTTTTCCATTTTTATCAATCCCCTTCTTTGTAATTACATCTTTATTATATCTCAAATTTCTTAATAATAAGATATTAAAGCTTTACGTAGCCTTAAATGACTACAATATCTCCTTCTGCAGTCTTCAGCGTTCCACTATCATATGTGTTATGGATTAAGGTTGTATTCTTTGCTTTATCTGTGCAATAAGGGTGGGATAATAACTTGCCTCCAATTCCGCGCACATCGTTCCTTACGAGACGTACCTTGTCTGTATTCTCCAAATAAACGCCGTATCCTTGGTCTACTGAACGATTAAACATTATCTCATTATCCTTTAAAATGTGTTCTGAGCCACCAGTCAGTTGAATAGCGATCAATGATTTACAGAAATAAATCTGATTCTCACTAATCTGGCAACTGTATTTCTCAGGAGTGCCTTTAATTGCAACATTCCTAGGCTCATGAATTTCATTTCGATGTAGTGAGACAGAAGAGTCTTTATCCCAAAAGATGCCGTACCCACTCCCACTTAACAACAAGTCATTTCCCTTTAAACGAACTGACTGAGACCTTTCGCAATAAATTCCACCGTATACATTAGCAAACTCATTATTAACGAGACTGATTCGGGTAGAATCCATTATCTTTGCAGCATATGATGAGCTCGTTCCTTTTCCTTTGGTATTCACAACCTTAATATCATTTGAGTTTCTAACCTGGACTTGAACACAATCACTGTTTTCTATCCTGTTGTCCGTAATTAAAAAGTCCTCTGCTTGATGTGTTGCAATAGGGCATGCTTTTATTTTTTCAAAAGTATTATTTGATACTGTGCCACCCTTTCCTCTTACACAAATGCCCACTTCAAAGCCGCTGATCGTATTGCCATCAATTTGAACTCTATTTCCAGACTCCGTACTTGAAACACCTACCGAGTCAACCCCATATGTCTTAATTTCATTTTCATTGATGATCTTGTTATTTTTGATACTGACATCCGTGCTATATCCATAGGAAATAACATGGTCACTGTAGTTTCCTTCAATAATTACCTTACCGCTTGTGTGAGCAGTAACGGATCCACGTCCATTGTTTTTAAACCTGCAGTTTCGAACAGTTAATTTATACGGGTGATCGTATTTAATTCCGTTTTCTCCAAAGCCCTCTAAATCAATTCCTAATTGTGGCCCAATTGTATCTCCACCAGCCTCCTCTATATCACAGTCATCGACAAGAAGACCTTCACAACCATTGGTAGCCAGATTATTTCTTCTTCCTCTTAAAAGCGTACACTTTCGAACGGTTACATTCTTTGAAGGCGTATATGTTCCTGAAGTGTTCATCATTCCATCAGCCGCTATCCAAATGTTGTCTCCAATACAGTCAGAAACTTGTACATTTTCAATTAGCACATTGCTACTTCCATTAACATGGATACCAAAGCCCCATTCATGCGTCTTCTTAATTGAGGTAATTTTTGAATAATCATGCTCATGTCGATCCCCAATAATTTGACCGCCACGAATCGTAACATTACTTGCTTGGCCGATATAAAAACAGGAGTAACCTTGATAATCATTTGGCTGCACTTTAAATATAGCCTCTGGATGAAGTATTAGCTCAATATTCGAAGGAACGTTGATACCTCCACCGAATTCAGGTAACCGCTTTGTCGTATTCACAGCATCGATCAAATAGATACCTTTTGGAATATGTACTTTATAAAATGATTTTGAGCTTGCGTATTCTAAAGCTCGGTTTAATCCTTCTGTTGTTTCAATTGCATTTGACCCTTTATCATCAATTCCCCAATCCAGAGCATCAACAAAATAGTATAAGGGCTGCTGCATGTTCATGTTGTCAAACCCTTCCCTTCAACATTTTCATTGAGAAACCCTGACAGAGTATCAATAAAGTTATAAAAGTTCTCGTTTCTTGTGTCTGAGCGTCCTTTTAGAGAAAAGGTGTTAAACATTGATTTGCGCAGTCCAGTGCTCAATTCCAGTTGAATGCTCTTTCCTGATTTATTTTTATTGGCAACATTATTTGGACTGCTACCGGATAACCTCGTCCCCTCATCAAGAAGCTCTGCAGAGTACCCGGCATTATTTAATGTTCTTGTTATCGCTTCAGCTTTGTTCCGATCTGTGCCGCCAACTAAAACATGTTCCTCATTACTTGCGTAGCCATGAAGTGACAGTGTGAACTCATGTCCCTTCAACATTTCAAGTGCTTGTGGTTCATCAAAATTCGTACTGGTTAAATGTAAATCAAATGCTCCTGGTGTCTTTAAAGCTTCAAAAAGATATGTAGAGTATGTTTCGCTTAATTCCTTTGCAAGCTCGCTTGTCCCCCCTTCTATGCCACCTCCATGGGGAGCAAGAATTAATACATCAGTGTCTTGCTCTTTTGAGAACACACTAAAATTGAACGGTGATTCATTCGCTTTAAGCTCTTCAAAGTTCCGATACTTGTCCGCTGCTAAAATACTCACTGGATTCAGGAATGAAACCAAAGCTGTCACCAAGATTGGAAAAGTCTTCTTAACTGTGTTATACTTTAATAGCTTCACTTCGCGGTGAGGTGGGCAGATTAGAGTGTACCGTCCAAAGTCTCTCTTTTCTGCTCCTTTAGTCTTTTTTAGCAATTCCTCTATTCTGTTTTTAATCCGTAACAATTAATAACCACTCCTTTTTATTTTTGTTTTATTCTTAAAACTCAAATCACATAGGTAACTCACATTGTTATCACCCCCTTAAATTAGACATACAAGTTAAATCCAAGACACAATGCTACCGCATTTTAAATGCACGTGTTCCCAATCTCCTTCCCAAGGGACTTCTACTAAATCAACTTCATCTTTTTCAATTACTTTTTCACATTCGTTGCAGAAACAAGTAAACATTTTTATTCATCCTCTTTCTGTAAAATATCGTTTTTATTTAGACTCTATAAGCTCTGGTTCTTCATAAATGTTTCCGATGACTTCCACATGGCCATGAAAAAGCAAGTCGCCCAGACCATTTTCTATATTTGAAACATTCCAAAATCCCCACTTAGTAAACCATTCAACTTTTCCAATTCCGCTATCAATTCCGCATATCTCTTCCGCGCCGCTAGTGACTTTCACAATATCCCCCTCATAAATCTCCTGACCGTTCTTATCCTTTAATCCGGTATATTGCAAATAAATCAGATGGTGCAACGTTTTAAAATTAGGTTCGTCTTCTGTAATGTCTGTAGCAACAATACCGCTTCCACCAAAATCAAAAACAATGTCATCTTCTTCGCCTAAATAAAGCATTCTGTCTTTGACATCGTCCCAAGCCCGAAACTTAACCTCTCTCATTCTCCTTACCTCCCGTCAAAATCTCTGTTTTATCTTTATCGAAGCTATCCTCTCACGCCTATTAATATACACTTATTTTATTTTTATCAAATAAATCAATTATGTAGGCTTCGTACATCTCATCCCAATAGGGATCTGTTCGTGCTATGTATTTCTTTGCTCTTCCATTTTCCTCAATCTTGAATGTTTGTCCCTTTTGGATATCCGTGAACTTCTTCTTTGTCCATATACCTCTAATCAACACTTCAACTTCTTTTACCTCAACTGTTTGCCGTTGCATCACATTCCTCCTTTTTGATTTTCGTGTATCAAGCCTGTACAATATTCAAAAAAACCCTAAAGGATGATGAACATGTGTGGCAGGTTCACTTTATTCTCTGAGTTTGACGACATCATCGAACAGTTCAATATAGATCAATTTTTGTCTAAAGAAGAATACCATCCAAGCTATAACGTTGCTCCTTCACAAAACATCCTGACAATCATTAATGACGGATCGAACAACCGGCTGGGCAAACTTAGATGGGGTCTTATCCCGCCCTGGGCTAAAGATGAAAAGATCGGCTATAAAATGATTAATGCTCGTGCTGAAACATTGGCCGAGAAAGCAAGCTTCAGAAAGCCGCTTGTAAGCAAACGCTGCATTATCCCTGCAGACAGTTTTTATGAATGGAAACGTCTTGATCCGAAGACTAAGATTCCTATGCGGATTAAGCTAAAATCCTCCAATCTCTTTGCGTTTGCCGGCTTATATGAAAAGTGGAATACACCAGAAGGCAATTCGTTATTCACCTGTACAATCATTACTACAAAGCCCAATGAGCTTATGGAGGACATACATGATCGTATGCCTGTTATTCTTACTGATGAGAATGAAAAGGAATGGCTAAATCCCAAAAACACCGATCCGAATTATCTTCAAAGTCTTCTGCTGCCGTATGACTCTGATGACATGGAAGCTTATCAAGTTTCATCCTTAGTTACCTAAAAACAACTCACCGGAACTGATTGAATCCCATTAAGTACCACAGTCATTCTGCTTTATATATCACCTTCGCTTAGCTATTATGTTCTAAGTAGGAGGTGATATTTTGTTTGTATCGCCAATGTTATTGCATTCAATCAAAGAACCATTTGATGACGATGATTATATTACCGAGCTGAAGTTTGATGGAATTAGACTGATCCTCTCCAAGTTTAATGATCAGATAAAGCTTTATACTCGTCACAACAATGAAGTAACAAGCAAGTTCCCAGAACTGTTGGATCTTAATATACCCAATGGAACTGTTTTAGACGGTGAAATCATTGTAGCTGCCCCAGGCGGTGCCCCTGATTTCGAAGCAGTCATGGAACGCTTTATGTCTAAGAAATCAGCTCATAAGGTGGTTTACTGTGTATTCGATGTAGTTTATATTGATGGACATTCAATCGCTAATAAGCCGCTCACTGAACGTAAGAGCATGCTTTCAGACCTAAACCTTGACCACGATAATATCTTTGTGATCGAAGGCCTGCAAGGAAACGGATTAGCTTACTTCAATCTGGCCAAAGAAAAGCATCTTGAAGGAATCGTACTAAAGAAAGCTAACTCCCCCTATGAAATTAATAAACGTTCCCATAGCTGGCTGAAAGTGATTAATTATGATTACACAGATGTGCTTATCACTGGCTACACCAAAGAGGATATAAAATTTCTTCTGTCTTATCCTGATGGTACTGCAGCTGGATTTATGGAATTCATGCCGAATGCAGAACGAAGTAAGTTCCACTCTATGAAACATGTAAAGTCTGAAACTGACGAATATGTATTTGTAGAACCTGTCTTATGTAAGGTTAAGCACAGATTTAAGACTAAGCATGGTAAACTCCGCATACCTTCCTTTGAATCCTGGAGAGTCTAGTCTCTCCGTTACATAATTCCTTAGTGCAAAGTTAATTAATCTCAATGAAAATTTAGTACAAGGATCAATTAGGTTAACTTGCCCATTCATCAAAACTGCAGGGGTAATCAACACTTTCAATGAAACCGATCTCCTTCGCCTTCTGACGGATTTTCATACAACCTTCATAGCTGTAAGCCCATATTTCTTTATAATCCCTCAGCTCGCCATATTTCCCTGTTATGATGAACTTTCTAAAGCTGTTGACCAGTTGCCACATGTTGCCTCCATGCGAAAAACCGTTTGCACGCCCGTATCCCAATTCATATGGGTAAACGTCAGCGCCCGTGTAATCATCAACGAAGAACAGTTTTTTCTTAAACCTGAAATACGCTATCCGATTCTTTGACTTACAGTAGAAAATACATCTATCAATACTTGCGATAAGCTTGATCAAATCGTTTATGTCGTTCATTCGCTTCAATTGCTCTGCTGATGCCATCTGCGCACCCTTCCCTTCTATAAAATAACTATTTTATTTTGATTCTATAATAATCACCAAATATCATAGCCCACAAAATCATTTAAAATATTCGTCATTTCCTCATCCTCTTCTTCTGTCAATCCATATTCATCAAGTCTGTTTAAATAATCTTCTCGTTCGTTCTTGGTCAATTCCCTTCCTCCTTTAATTCCACATTAATATTCAATACTTTTGCAATCCGTTTACCCACCTCATCAGAAACTGTTTGTGACACCCTTTCTTTAAATCCATACAGCAGTCGATCTCCATTTCTAAAACCTTCTTCAATAAGTGATTCAATCTTTTCTCCTGCAACTCTATCCAGTTTTCCTGACTCAGACATCTTCTGAACTTCATTGGAAACCGCATTGCTGATCATTTCCTGTATGTCTTGCCTGGAAATACCTAATTCATTATGTATGAGATTTTTCAATTCTTTGTATACATTATGTTTATTTTCAAAGGTCTTCTCTTTATCTAGTGGGACGAGAACGCAATAATATCCATGATAAAAACCGCTATATAATTCTCCTTCATCCTCGTATGTATCAACATCTACTCCATCATCGCCGGCTTTGCGAACATCTCGCACAATGCCGTTTGACTCTCCTTTATAAACATGAATAACTTTATCGCCTACTTCCCCTTCACGATCAACCATTTCGTAGCGCCGACCGTCAATGTGTACGATGTTGGTCGGTTCGAGTACGTGATATTCATCGTGATAGATAGCCCCACTACAATTACCATCGGATGCAGCTAGGTCACTTTCCACGAAATCTATTTTAGAGTGGAAATCACGATCTACTGTAAAAACATCGCCGTTCTCGTACCCTTCGAAATCATTTTTCTCAACAATTACGATCTTCTCGCCAACCTCCGCCTGCCGATCGACCTCGATGTATTCCCGCTTGATGCCGCCTAGTTTTTCATCAGCCAATACGTGAATCTTTGTATTTGTGTTTGCCTTAGTTTCGGTCATTTACTCCACCTCTATATTCTGTATGTTTTTTTAATTCTTTTTTGATTTTCATATTACTTTTCACTCTTTTATTAATAGATGCGTGTCATACACATGCCATCTATGAGAGATAGGACATTTTTGTCTCGGGAGGTGAAATGCAATGAAAATTCTAATGGATCTTTTCACAACTTGGATTTTTGATAAAGTTATGGATTATTCACTAGGAGCTGTAATTTGGTTTGTGTTTAAGTCAAAGCAGAATGAGTATCTCGATGACTTTGAGAAAAAGCGTCGATTCAGACTTTAAATTGACTAACTCGTATACTGATCGCTATCGCCAAGCGTATCAACTTCCGTAAATACCACCTGCTCGACCGGCTTGATTACGGCTTGGGCGATACGATCGCCTTTTCGGATGATGTACGAACCTTTCGCAAAATGATCCCAAGCTCTGAGGTAATCGAGAGCACTGACGATTTTATCTCTTATATCGAAAAGAAAGTCCTTTTCAATATCTGTATAACGATTTATATTGTCGACGATTACTCCGACCTCTCCTCGATATCCCGCGTCAACAGTGCCGAGCTGCACACGTAATTTAGTCTTCAGCGTAATGCCGGAGCGCGGTCGGATCTGCATTTCGTAACCTTCCGGAATCTCGAACGCCAAGCCCGTCGGCACACACGCCGTCTCGCCCGGCTCGATAATTACGTCCTCTGCCGCGACCAGATCAAAGCCGGCGTCCGTTGCGTGCGCATAAGCTGGAATCTGTGCGTCCGGTGATAACCGTTTGATATTTACGTTCATTTCGTTTCCTCCAAATAACTGATTAAAATCACGATTTCATCTAAATTGTTAAGCTTACATCACTGTCATTATTAAGATAGTCATCTACCATTAGCGTTAAACCATTTACGAAATCTTCAATTTTATCTTCACATTCACAAAAGCTGTCCTCTAAAAACCACCCTCCTGTTTTGTGCATCACGGTATAATAGATGTTTTCCCACCCTCCAAATGACGCATTTCTTGTTGCAACTATCTCAAACCCTTTGTAAATTATCTTCATGCAGCTTTACCACCTCTAATATTTTTTTATTTAACCTGGACTAAGATTTCATTTAAAATCACAGCGAACCTCATTTATTATGATTTTAAACAATTTGTTAATTCTCATTTCTTCTTTTTCTTTCAAAATGTCCTCTTCATTACTGCCAGCTTCATTTTCAACTTAACGTTTTCTTTAATCAATTTCTTCACGTTGCTCATATGTATTATCTCCCTCAAGATATGTGTTATTTATAGTCAAACAATGTCCCTTCTTCTGTCTTTGGAACTTTAGTACATTCATTTGAATTTGGTTTATGTCCAACATAAATGTATTCCTTTTCTTCGTCTAGAATTTCGTATTCCTTGTCCTTTTTGAAAATTGGATTGTTAGGATCCTCCGCAAACGCAATATCCTCTTTAAAAATTAACTTGTCCATGTCTTTCACCATCCTTTTTAGATTGTTTGCAGGCTATATACGACTTCCATCCAGCTGCAGTTCTCAAAGAAATGATTTCATTCAGTCCCACTGCCTGATGATCTTAAATCCCTTCTCTATATATAAGCAGCGCTGTATTATGAGTTCGACCTGTATTTATTGAATTATATTTGATATCAATAACTTCAATCTTTTTTGACTCTGCTCTTATGAAACCGTTTATAAGCCTATCAATTTCAACCCATTCACCATTGCAATATTCATCTTGGAATAGCCTTGTTTTAATCATTGTTTAAACCCTTTCTTTAATGAACTTCTTTCGTTTAACTTTCGGAAGACATATTAATCTACTAACATTAATAACTCATCGACTTCATAATTATATTCACCGTATTCACCAGAGTCCCATTCAACACCTACAGAACCTTGATTTGTCGTCCACAATATAATTCCCATCTCCTCATCTTCATGCCACCTTACTCGCTTCCCTATCTGATAACCAAGCATGTTTCCACCCCTTTCTTGAGAAAGCATTTAATTTAACTTTAATGTGTATTGCCTTGAGAAAATCCCCTTTAATTGGTAAACTCATACCTAACTTACATACGAGTGGGTGATCCCTTGAATAAAACAATCGGTATTACTGGATTAATCATCAGCATTGTAGTGCAATCATTTTCAGCCGATGATTCGCTATCCAAAAAGATTGCTACTGGTTTGTTATTTTTATCAATAATGATTTATAATTTTGAACATGCTAAAGATTATTCTAAAAAGTCACTTGTAATTTTAGGAGTTTCCTTTATTGTTTTTATGCTAGGAATTTATAAACTTCTTTCATTTGTCAGCGATTACTTTGAAGAGCTTAATATGAATTTTGGATACATCCTCTTATTTGAAATAGCATTGATTATTGCATTAGTGTCGATTGCAGTAAACGTAATGAAGTATATTGCGAATCGGTTAAGGAAATCACCTAATGGTAAAGAGCTTTGACTCTTTGCCTTTTTTAAGCTAAATACTTCTTCTTATGTGGTCTTCTATGTACAAAATCAAATGCTATATCAACCTTTACCGGTTCCTTCTTCTCTGCTACTCGTTCCGTAACAACAATCAGTTGTCCATTTTCCTGGCGTTCAATGCTATGGACTGAATATCCTTTACCAGCGTAATATTCACTAATAATCTCATCAACGTGGTTACTAAGCAGATTCCTCTTTATCACTCGAATAACCTCCACTTATTTTATTTTTATTCTTTAAAAGTTTATATGTATTCCATCCGCAGCCATCAAATACGCTTATGTCCGCTCCAAGATGCCATCTAAACCAAACTAAGTTAAACCAGGCTGTATCAATTATGTGCTTTAAATAACCTATGTGCCTTCCTCCTTACAATGAAATAATCCATTTATTCAAAAATGAAAATATTAAGGCGTCATTATATTATTAATATGTATTGACGCCTTTTATTCTGTTATGGCTTAGTTGCAATATCTTCTGGTTTTATAAATTTACTTGGAACAGGAGCGCTGTCAAAAATTGTTGGAAATGATACCGGTCTTCCAAAGTTCTTAATGTTATTCTTTAATTCTTCAATAGTATTAACACCGAATACACTTAAAGTTTTTTGCGCAAACTTTTCAGATTTTAATTTACTTAGAAACTTAATGTTTAAATGAAAAAGATTATGGATATATGTGATCGGAAACCAATCAAAGTTCACACTTCTCATTCTTAATAAATGAAAAAGTAATACATCAGCTACTATCAATTCGTCTCTTAAGTCGTTCGATCTTTGTATCAATAATTCTGAATGATAACTCACCCTATTCAATTTAAGATTCTCGTTTCTTTTCTCTATAGATGTTATGTAAAACCTGAATGCAGTTAAGTTTTCAGAGCTTCCCCTAAATGTCAAATTGTATTCCATATCTAATAGGTCAGCAATAATGTTGTACATTTTATACTTGAACAGTAGAGTAAAGGTGTATATAACGATTTCATGGAGTAAAAACTTAAAGTGATCAAATTGCTCAGGATGACAATTATCCATTCCTTTTTGTATATCTGTGAAAATATATATTCTTTCAAAGAACTCTGACAAAGCATCCGAATCAACCTTGTCTGCCTCAATTAGTACTTTTATATAATTCACAAAATCGTCTTTTAATGGTAGTGACTTATCAATTCCTTCTTTAACCAAATCGTCAATTTGGTTATTTTCAATTTTTTCATTTTGGATTTGTATCTCTTTTAAAGATTCAACAAATGCTTCAATAAATTCTTCTGAAAGGAAACTAATTCTTGAAGAATTTTTCTCAAGGGCGTTTCTCATTTTTCTAATAATATTTTTAGTTTTAAAATGGTTTATTTCTTCATCAAATAAATATAAAGGCAGTTCACCTAAAGGTGGTTTTTTATACTTTGGTGCTTTCAATATATTTCTAATCAATTTTTCATAATTTTCTTCAAAAGTTTCTTCATTAGAGAGTTCAATATAAATTCTATTCTTAACATAAGCCGGAATGAAAGCATTCCCTTTTTCATCTCTTTCTGCGATAATAGGGATAAACTTTTCTTGTTTTGTATCCGAATAAATATTTGGAGTGATTATTTGAGTTTCATCCCCTACTCCACCTGTCCTATTATCAGCTTTATTTTGATAACCAGAATCACAAATGATTAATACCCTGTCTATTTCTGTAGAAGTAACCATACTCTCCATGAATGCATATTTATCTTGTCCTTCTTTTAAATCCCACTTATCAAGTATAACCTCTATACCATCTCCTTCAGACAATCGTACTGCTAGATCTAAAACCCAATCTTCATGTTCATCAGAAGTCCAACAATATGATATGAAAACTTTTGGTCTTTTAATGGCTTTTTTATTCATAAATTATTCTCCCTTTGTTCTTAATTTTCTCTACTAAAGTTTATATGGTTTTATTCCTCCAAACAAGGCAACTCTTTAAAATGCATCTTTTAATCACTTCTTTGCAGCATAGCTTTTAAAGAATTCTTCAACTGATCTCAGGTATCGGTATTTATTTGCATCTTCCGGATCTCTAAATCTTTTCGATAGTACCAATGACCAATTAAACATCAATGGAGAAAATCTCGCCCATTTGCTAAAGCTTAACTGAAGACCTTTCCATTCTCTCCCCGCTAATTCCGCTAACTCTAGAATTTGATCTTCTTTTAAATTTACTTCTTCAAACATTACTTGAATTTCCTCATATGGTTTATGTCCAAAACAACAGTGGCGTGTTTTCAATCCAATCTTGAAATTCAAAATATCAATTAAATTGATCATTTGTGTATCAAGTTCATCATAGGGAATGCCATTTGCAATGAATTTTTCTCTTTGATTTGATTTCACATTATTCCTTAATAACAGGTTAGACCTCTTACTCATTCCGCGTCCTCCCAATGTCCATGCTTTCTCATAATGTCCGTTACCTCGTTGATATAGGGTTCATCCTGGTTGATGACGGCATAATTATTAAACTTTTTCCCTTCGGCTTCTCTGCATACGTTAATCTTTTCGATGGACGTCCATAAAAGGAGCTGTTCTTCAATAGTTAAATGATCTTTGATGTCATCCATTTTCAAAACGATGAATTTACTCATTCCGCACCCGCCTCAGTCCAAAACAATGTCTCATTCGTTATTTTTTCCACTTTATAATTTTTGAGGTAGTTATTATTTACGTATTCCTCTGCGTATTCCAATGCGGTTTTATCATCATTGGCGCCGAAACTGAAATGCTTCCAACCGAACTTAACTTCGTACCAAAGCTTATATTCAATACGTTTTACATCAGCATTCATTCCGCGCCCTCCAATAACTCAGGATTTTGGTAAACGTCGCCGATGACTTTATTTGTCGCCGTCTCAGAAAACAACGGTCGGCACTCTTCTTTTTTCTCATTGATGATGCACCATGATCCGTCAATCATTTTCACTTCGCCGATGAACGGTTCCGGCCCAAACAAACCGCCGGGCGCTGTTTCCTCCTGTTTAACGATATCGCTCGCATAAATTCGCTTCAGTCTCGAGTGTGTTTGAAACTGATCAGTTCCATTCATGAGAACGGATTTTCCGTCTCCGCTGTGTGCGATCACACCATAACCTCCTAACCATACAGACCATCCGAAAACTTTTCCTTCAATTGAACCCAATTCACCGATGGAAAGGCATATGCCTTCATCACCGCAATAACACATCTGCTCGCCGTCCCAAACTCTATATGCTGTGTTCACAATTCCCTCGCCTCCTTTGGGTTTACGTTACACATTTCCTTCAACACATCAACAAACTCTTTTTCGCTCATGTTCAGCGGTGTGTACCACTTTATTACTTCATGAAACGGCTGGAGATAATTCACCAATGTATCTTCAGCATCTTCCCTGCCTTTTGTTGTGCCAGTAAAATTATTTAAATAGTCTTCACGCGTCATATTTATGTGCGTCGGACAGTCAACCACTGAACTAAATCGGCAGTACCGTCCATTCGGCTGCTTAGTGATTAATGCACCCATGTTATTCCCCCTTACCTGAATCTCTATAAAACTTACATTTTATTTTTATCCTTAATATATTCATGCTGATTCACAACATCACGAAGTATGTATTGTATTTCCTCTAAATTATCTTTAACAAAATCTAGATCCCCAATTGCCATTCTGATTTCATTATTCTCTATGCTGCGCAAAGACCTTTCACATGATGCTAAGAGCTTTGCATATTTCTTTAAAACCATGGTTCTTATTTGATTGTTAGTTGGTTCATTAATCAATAATTAAAGCTATCTCCTTTCCTGATTCTAATTTGATTATATAACCTCAACCATATGTTGTAAATACTTATTTTATTTTTATTCTGAATAATTTTAAAAAAATCAGCTTTACTCATACTGTAAAGCTGCTGTCTTCATATACGTCTTCATGCCATCCAATTTCCAAAGAGTTTCATTTATTTTATCTCTAAATTCTAAAACTGAAGCATGATCCATTCTAATCCTCAAACAATCCCCATTGTTTTTAAAAATAATGTCTATGTAGTACTCTCCACTTTGGATGTTCTTAGAACCAACACTCATGGAAACTGATCTCATAATGTCTTTCAAGTCAATTTCAAGATTAAAATCCATTGTATGCTCCAGTCTGACTAAAAAGTCACCAATTTTTTATGTCTCATGATGACTGACAAGATGTGTATGTATTTTTACTTCGATGATAACAATTGTGAAGATTTATAATCCTCATTTTCAAACGAATCGTCTATTTCTTCGGCATAAGAGGTTGTTAATTCAGCATCCTCTGTACACATGATATCTACATCAAATAGTGCCTCATATTTTTCTTGATCTTTTTGAAGAAACCCCATTTTCCCTGTTTTATTTCTTAATTTCTTTTTAATTGATTGATATGCGAACAAAAGTGCTTCCTCTTCATTCTTGGCTTTTATTCTGCCGAAAAAAGGTATGCACAGCTCCCCTTGAATGAAATAATCCTTTTCTGACATACGTTTCCCTCTCTCTGGTAGTAATTAACCGAACCTACGTTCCCTTTTTTGTTGACTTAATTATAACCTTTTACCTAGTTAGTGGCAAATCTTTTTTCTTTCATTTAAAAACTTGGAAAGAATTGATATAGTATGATAAGCAATACTATATCAGGAGGTTGTCCGATGCTTGAGGTTGAAATCGGACAATGTTTGATATCCATTCTCCTTGAACGTAGAGGAATGTCCCTAGGGCAACTTTCGAACCTAACAGGCATCAGTAAGCAAAGGTTAAGTGATTACGCTAATGGCGTTAGACCTTCTATGAATATAAAAACAGCGAGAATCATTGCTATTGCCCTAAACTGTTCGATTGAAGACCTCTATGAATGGAAAATCAAACATTGACTTAATCGCTAGGGAGTTTGACCTAGCGAACCTCCTTGTACCCTTTTTAGTGTATAGAACTATTTTACTGCATATGTACAAATTTGTCTCTGTCTAACTTTGTCGAATTCTGAAAAATATGAACAAAATCCTGATATTTTTTTAAAAATACCACGAGTTAACTCACATTTGTTTTATTTTTACTCTGAAAGTTATGTAAAGTTAATCCCTGTAACAGGGATTAAGAATTAGTCTCAATTACTTCAGACTTGATACAATATTTTTCTAAGTTCTCCATATTCACTACTTTCCTCAGTGTTTGTGAATTAAACTCCGCGTCTTCATTCAAGAACCCATATTGTCGAGTTATTTGTTTATAATCAGGTACTTTTAATTCACCCTTCTCTTTATATATCGCATACGCCATGTTGAGCTTTCCTGAATTGATAAGATTTTTAGGTGTAAAGAAGGGTTCTTCTAAAAATTTTTGAAACTGACTAAAAGAACGATGAATTAAAAATTTGTCAGCTTTCATACTCTGATTAGAGCTCTTATATTTTAGCCTAAAAATATTTTCGCTTTTAACTAATGTGGCAAATTTGTTTTTAAGGCTACTATCTGGCGAACCATTGCTAAGATGATATGTTCTTTGGTCATTAGCACGCTTAAGTAACTCATAACATTTATCGCTTACAGTAATTATTCTTACACCATGTTTATCATCTACTAGCTTTACCTTGTTATCATCGAGTAAATCGTCACCTGTTAAATTCAGTAACTCTGAATGCTGATAACCATCTATACCTTCATAAATAGCCTGTATCATGGCCTTATCCTGATAATTAATCATAAAATCAACATACTCTTCTACTTCTTTATTGGTGAATAGTGTTTTTTTGTTTTTATCTATAAACTGCTTTAAGTCACCATCCTGTATCTGATACACTTTGTTGATGTTACTGTTTGCCAAGCCATTTTCCATTGCCCAGGTTGTGTATTGTCCAATTACAGCTCGTGCTCCTCTTAATGAGTCTATAGATTTGCTATCCAAATCGAAAAATAACGTACGCAGCTCTTCCAAAGAAAAATTAAATATGTCTTTTTGAAGTATTTTTTCTGTAGCTGAGAAATCCCTTAGCCTTAGCCAATAATGGTTTCTTGTTGCTTCACTTTCGTATTTCTCTAAAAACTTTTCCTTCAATTCAGCATTATATATTTCACTCATATTAAATTCTCCTTTAGGCTTTAAACAACAGCAATTTCATGATAAAACATTCGCTTAAGTTTCTTCTTCATAATATTCTTTAGTTGATTCTCATTATTTTGTCTTCCTAATTCTTCAAACACTCTTCCGCTTTTACTAAAGTCAATCGTATTAAGGATATTTTCAAGCTTGTTTAGTTCTACATTGTTTTCCTTCATCTTCTTGGCCAAATAAACATAACCGTAAAACATTACGTTATGATTAATGTATGATTGCTTTCTAATGGACGATAAATCATCTTCAAGAAATTCGTCTGGGAAGGCATAAAAAAGGTTATCAAAAAAGTCTACCAAGTATTTCGCAATTTTCAACGCATCTTTTCGAGATTTCAGCTCAAATGCATCGTCTATAGCTTCTGATAAAGTATAATATGTTACAAGGAAATTGCTATCGATACCAATTTCACTTTGTGGGCTTATTTTATTTTTAAGTTCACTTTTAAATTTCAGCTGCTCGACAACGGTTGAAGAATACCGTTTTTGTCCCAATTCTTCAATTCTGGATTTTTCAACTGGGTTTATGGTATTCATTTGAGCAAAGTGAACCTTAGCCTTTTCTTCATCGTAATTGAGCACATTTAAAATGAATGGTTGATCTAATTCAGGGACTTCAGCAATGGCCTTAACAATACCTGAAATTCGATGATATCCATCAAGAGCATCTAATAAGGTTCCTCGTGTTACAGTGAGGGTTTGGTCGCTTGGATCATATTCAACTTCTTCATCACCATCAGATGTTCCAAGACGAGCGTTAAAAGTTAACATTGATACAATTAAATCGCCTTTAATAAACAATTCTTTGATCTCATCAACTGATTTAGGGTTTGTTTTAGGTACAGGGATAAGGCTGCCCTTAATGTATTTTCCTTCACGCTGAGTATTGTAATTGTACTGCAGGATGGAGCTATTATATAACTCACTAAGTTCCTTGGCAGTAATGGAAGTGACATAGTTATCCTCTTTAATTTTAATCACATTTTTGAACTTGTATGGTAGCTTAACTACTTCTTCACCGGCGAATACTCTCCCACCTTCAAGCTCTTTTGCCAATCTGGTTGGAAAATAATTTGAGGGATCTAAAGCTGGAGCCCCAAGAATTGAATACATCTCTTTTGAAACAATGTACACTTCTTTTTCGTTTAAACGCTGTACGTTGTTATCATTATTATTTAAAATTTCTTGGATATAACCAGGGAGTGCCTTGTATTTGTCCGCCATTGTGGCTTTTAATTCCTTCACCATATTGGAATCACTTTTAATATCAATAAGATTTTTCTCTATTTCAGTTTTTAACTTATAAAGTTTATCCGTTGTTAACAAAACTTCAGACACATTATCACCTCACATAATCATATTAAATTTATCATTATTTTCATAAGCAAGTAAAGCTTTTATGTGATTATTTATATCACTTGTTCAAAAACATTTTAAGTTTACTCTGTATATACATGTCTGATTTTAAAAAGAATTCTTTATATTGCTCTAAGGTAACATCTTCTAAAAAGGACATGTCTTCTTTTTGATCAACCAAAACCCCTGGATCTTGAGAATAATCCCTTTCATTGACTAAATAATGGTCATTTAAAGTATTGATATTGCTGTGACCAGAGAATGCTGCCACTTTTTTAATATCACTATTAACGCTGTAAGAAAAGTTTGTTGCAGTATTGCGTAAACTATGCGGAGTTATCTTTCTTTCTTTGGGAATACCCATAACTCTACATACGCGATTCCACATATCCTGTATTGAATCAACTGTTAACTTATGAAATAACAGTTCATGTTCCCCATACTCTTGCTTTAACAGCAACAACTCTTCATAGAAAGCTGTGGAAATTCCAACTGGCCTAGCCTTTTTTTGCTTAGTTTTTTTAAAGTTGACGAGATAGCATTGGTGCTTTTCTGAATAAGTAATATCATCCCACCCAACTCTAAGCACCTCTGATTTACGCCCACCAGTACGTGCACTAAACAAAATAAACATCTTTTTCATTAATCTGTTCTGACGCTCAGTAACATACGCTGCCTCAGCAAATTCATCAGCTTCAGATATTCCTTCAAAAGACCCTGCTGGGTTCTTTTCTGTTGGAAGAGGTCTAAAATTAAATACAGATGAATCACACTCATGTTCAGATTCAAGATACTTAATCATACTTTTCAGTGCGGCAATCTTATTGTTAATTGTTGAATTGGAGTTACTTTTATTTTTAGCCAAATGAGTTCGATAATCATACAGGTCGCTCTTCTTGATCGCCAGGTCACTCTCAGTTAAATATTCAATATCCTTGGCAGCATAGTGGTTGAAAAACTCTCTTATATGCCTTTCATACGTGGCTCTAGTATTAGACTTTTCAATTTCTCCAGTTTCTCGATCCCTGTTTCTTAAATCTAATTCATCAAACCACCTATTTATGTTATTGTATATTGAATAATCCCTTAGTGTTGACGCTTTCTTTTGAGCTTCCATAATGACACCTCATATCATTTTTTTCATTAAGTATTGATCAAATTCTTTCCACGCAACAATCCATTCATTCTCACCTTGAATATTACTCAGCAGCATTATATTGGCGTTACAGATTTCCATTTGCTTTAACATGTCGTATTCTTTAAGAGCGTTAATTAAGATGTCTGTATTCATTTTATCACACCTAATTTATTTTTATCCTATAATAAAATTCAGTTTAGGACATTTACCCTCTCGTCCTTACAGACGTTTATAATTGGCATCCCCGTCAATTCCTCATAAAGCTCCTCTTCGAACCCAACCCATTCATCACTTGTCGCTTCTCTTCGTAGGAACTCATTATAAGCTACTGCTATCTCAGGCTGCTCTAGAAACTTTAAAACGATCATATGCTTTTTCCAAACTTTAGCCTTGTTTTCTTCTGTATAATATTTATTATTCATTTTATTTTTACTCCTTAAATACATTTTATAGAATTTTTTGTTCTTTAATGAGGTTGTATTCTTTATGATTTTTTCTCATTGTAGTTACATTATTAGGTGTAAACACATCTGGATCCTCTAGGTGGAGATTGACTCGTGTGAAGTTCTTTAGTTGTTTTATGTATTGATATTGTCTTAATGATGTAATCTTCAACTCTTCCTTTTGAGTGGCACTGGTTGTTTCCATTGTTTCATCTCCCAACAACGTTCATCTTGTAACTTCATTATATATGTTGCTAGAATAATATGCAACAATTTATTTTATTTTTATCCAAGACAAATAACACATCCCCTTTGTATGTGTTAAAATGTCTGCTGATTTGTCTTTAATCTTCATTAGGATACCTTTGCTTTATATTTTGATCTAACCATTTCTGCTTCATTTTCAAGATGATTATCTTCCTGGGAAATTTCTAAGTTAAGGTCTCCCATTTCCATGTATCCCTTAGCCATATCCTCATAAGAAAGTGATTGTCCGAAATGCTTTTTCATTTTAATTCCTCCATGTTCTTGTTTTTTATATTATGAATTTCTGGAACATTCTCTTAAAATTAGAAAAGACGCCTGATCCACTGGATCAAACGTCTAACCATTGATTATGTAGTATCCTGTTGTATTATTAAGCTCCCCGAATTGCACTTGCTACAGAGATCTCATCAGAAGCTGATGCCGTATTAACTGAATGTTGACCTGCAATGAATGAAATTGCTAATGATGCTAAAATGGCTGTACCGAAAATAATTTTTTTCATTAAATTCACCTCCTTTCAAGTACTAAATTCTAAATTAAATTTAGCAGCTCCGGGTCACAGCCTAATTTTTCGAGTTCTATTATTGCCAATTGGATAAAATATTTATCATCTGATTCTTTAAAATATGTTATTGATTTAAAAAAATCAGATTTTTGCCTCGATATTAAACCTTTATAATAAAAATAAAATCCTAATTCATTTTCATCTTGATCTCTTTTTGATAAGTTTTCTAATAATTCGTTAGCCTTGTCGAGATTATTACTTTTTATGTAATAAAAAGCCCTTAGCTGTTGATATTTGATTTCATTTGATTCATAGTTAACCCATAGATTTTCCTTGTTCCATACATTAGCTAAGAAGCAAAGAGCGCCATTTAGCATTTCTTCATGAGTATCATTCAGAACATACTTCTTTGCCTCAACATACGCCAGCATAGCTTCTTCATAATTTTCGAAAATTAGGGTATTACCTATTGTCAGATGTGCAAAGAAACATATTCGGTTCACATTGGACTGCATTATTGCAATATTTGAATGTTTCCTTGCTTCGATTAAATTGTTTTCGTTTAAGCTTATATTCGCTTTTAACATTGACACTCTACTTTTGTACGAATCTTTTATAAATCCTTCTGGTAAGCTTTTAAAATCTAAAAGTGTTAAGGTGCTTTTCATCAATCCGAACTCACCAATATTCAAGTATTTATACATCAGCATTGCATCTGAAAAAAATGACATTTCTGGAGCTTTACATCTCCCACATTCTCTTATTGCTTCTGGTATTGAGATTTCGTTTTTATATAGCTTTCTATGTATGTTGTAGATGTTGCCCCATTCTTGACTTGTTGTGTTTTTTGAGTGGCATAAATTTAAAATAATCTTGTCTGTTAATGAATCCCATTGATTGATATCGGAGTATTCAACAGATTGTCTAGCGCATTTTTTGTTGGGATCCAGTGATAAGAAGTAATCACTTAGAAGCTGCTCCTCATTATCAGGAAACAAGCTTTTAACAATATTAATTAAACCGCCTAAGTTGTCCATTTCTTTCTCTGGGGTGTTGATGAATTTGTAAAAACCATTAACCTTTTCGTACCCTGCTATTTTTGAGAGTTTCGCTGCGAGCTGGCTGTCTTTTTCACATTCATTCTTAATCATCTGCTTAAGATTCATTGGTTACTCCACCCCTTCCCAACTAATGTTCCCTTGTTTATAATATACATTAGAGTTGTCAGAATTACAAGTATTTATTTTATTTTTATGCTAATTATTTTTTAAGGAATACTTATCTGTTTAAAATTCGTATTTTATGTAAACCGGCACAATAAGGATTCTTATTGTGCCTTAAAGATATTTAGTCCGAGTTTATCTTTTAATGCATCCTGCAGCACCTGAGAAAAATTAATGTTCTTTTCTTCAGCCACTTCATTCAACCACGCAGGAATAGTTAATGTTTTCTTGACTGATTTACGTCTATATTCATCGCGGAATGCATGCATAGGTATATCAATCAAGCACACAACTTCATTTTCCGCTGTCTTAATTTCCGAAAACGGTGAAGGGCCAGGATACTTCTCTCCGTCCATTTCTAACCCATATAAATGAAGCCCTAAAGCTTCTTTTGCCATGCTAATTGCCTCTGTGTCATTCGATCCACAGGTTACACACCCAGGAAGGTCTGGAAAGGTTACTGTAATACCATCATTTGCAAAGTGTAAAATAGAGGGGTAAGATACCCAATTCATTTATAATCAACTCCTTATTGAAGATTATAAATACATTTAAAAAGTTTGCAAATTCGATACGTATAATTAAACGTATTTGTCTTTATTGCTCACTTTCTCCCGGCCAAATGCACATCTCAATTTCACTTTTTAATTTCTTTTTTGTTTCTTCATCTAATTTTTTATAAAGAGCACGGGTAAGATTTCGCTGATCAATAATCATGTTGACTAAGACTGACTTAGTACGTTTATTTAAACCTGCTTTTGTTAGTAGCCACTCGTCTTCATACCCAATAAACCCAAGCAACACTGATTCAAGATCACGTATCCGTTTTTCCATTTGATCTTTGTATTCAGCTCCTGCACTAAAACCATTTTTAAACTCTTCATTATCAAATTTGTTCTTATTTAGATTATTGATAAATGTTTCATCCATGTCCATCAACCGCCAAAATATGTGAAATCAAAATAGTACTCAGAGGCATTATCTTTAAACTTCATGTCAAGTAATAGCTCTACCCCTTCGTTCCCTCTTTCAACCGGTATCACGGAAACATCATGTGTACCTAATGGGTAACAATTTAAAAAGAGTTTAGCACTTTCTTCTCCTCTCTTTATTGCTTTATCTATGTTGATATTTGAATTGTTTTCTTGAAATTCTTTATTAATACTTTGTAACACAAAAAATGCCTCAACTTTATCTTCAGATGCCCTGCTATTCGCAACAGTCCTATTTACTTTGCGATCAAATGAATCTCCGATTAATGGCAATGTAAAAAGTTTAAACGCTGTATCCTGAAGAATTTCTTTTTTACCTTTTTCATAAATATCAATGTAATACTCTTTATATAATATCTCATTAACAAATTCTTTTGTTTTTAAATCAACACTTTTTGAAGGATATTTCCCTTTTGGGGTTGCTACCAATAAAATAATGGATTCGTAATTCACATTAAGGCATTTTCTATAATGATTTAATTCTTCCATTCTAAAAACCTTCTCCCTTTACATTAATTTTATTTAGACTTGTGTTTTTTAAATTCTCTTCCATTCAACATACTCAAATCGTTGCTGATAAAGGTCTTCCAGGATTGTGACCCATTCCACCCAGCCCTCAGCAACAATACTTTTCTTCTCCCCATCCTCAATCCATTCAATCCAGTACACCTGAACACTCCTCACCTAGTAATAACTTCAATTTGCCTTATGGCAGAAGTGGCTTTAAACTCCATATGTAGCTCATTTGCGATCGCTAAGGCTTCTGACATTGTAGTGAACTTAGAAGCGCTATGAAGCCCCTTAGATGTCTTATAACCACTTCCATCTACTTTAAATGACTTGAAGTAATCATCATTTTCAAATTGAATAACAAAAAAGGTATCGATAACCGGCATAGCTAACTCCTCTTCAGCAGACCAGCAATTTTTATGGCCAGTGGCAGCAATCCAATTAATATGTAAAACACCATGATATTTATTTTATTCTTAAAGAACAGTTCAATCATATTCTGCTCCATACCTGGTGAAAATGAATCAATCAGTTCCTGCTTAAACTCTTCATCATAAACCTGATCAACGAATAAGGCCTTAAATCCTGTCAGAAAGCCAACACCAAGCCATAGTATTAAGAAATATGCTATTCCAATCAAATTAAACCCCTCCTTATATACATCGTCTGGTATTATAGTAGTGTTAAATACTTTGTGTAGGTGAAATTTAATGGAAGAGAAAGATTTTGAGACTAATGGCTACGATGTAACAGTTGTGTATGATTATAAGGAGTATCCCGATGTTAAATATGGACGCTGTGATAACTGTGATTACGCTTTATTCATGAGTTCAGTGAAAAGTGGTGTGTTTTTGCGTGAGTGTCGTAGATGTGGTATGAAGAAGAGCATTTAAATGCTCTTTTTTATTTCACTGGAATCATGTAGCTTACATATACTTCAATTCCGTCTTCAGTTTTATATTCCGCAATTTTGTCTGGATCCGATTCAATCTTTTCAATAAGCCGCTTTGCACTTTTATTGCCCTTTTCACTATTTGCAGCAACAATCCAAGACCAATAATTCCATTCAGAGATGCATGACTTAATCTTTTCTGGTATCTTGTGACCTATTGAGTAAACCTTGATCATTTACATACTCCCCTCCAAATCTTCAGATCATCATCTAATCCAATAAGCTGGCGGAACGCTCCATACTCGATATTGTTCATCTAAATAAGCATGTTTCCTCTCCCAATCACTTTTCTTCCATGCTTCTTGATTTGTGAATGACGGATCTAAAGGCTTTGGATATTCTCCATTCACCCATCCATCTTCAATGTGATTCAGTTTGGCTTCGTTGCCCTTATCATCGAATTTGAACCAAACAGTTATCATTTTTAACATTATTGTCCCACCTACTTCTCTTTAAAATTGAAATTGCAGTAATTCAAAGTACTTAATTCCTTGAGTACAGCTCGTTCAGTACTCTATCAGGATCAATACCATTACTATCTAGATTTTCACTTAACTGCCCCAATAATAGGGCAATCTCTTCTCGATTAAACTTAAATTCTTCCTTGTCTAAGTCTAATAACAGTTCTAATGACTTTATAACTTTAACAATTTGGACTGGTGAAAGATTTAGTTCGACTTCCTGTTCCCTGTCGATTGCAACGGGAACAGATAACAAAGAAGAAGGGACTTTTAAGCTTCTGCTTCCGAAAAGAATTCTTACCATTTGGCCGTTCAATTCGTAATACTTGCCTTCTAGTTGTCCTTGAGAACCTTTTTTTCTTATCAAGGCAGCTTTATCTGATGGCCCATTATAATAATCATCATGTAGCATGACTACAGTACCAGCATTCAAGTTTTGTTTTTCTTCATCAGAAAGTTCGCTTATTTTAACCCATTCTTTATCACTAGCCAATTTAAACCCACCTTAATTGTATTTTTCAATGATTCTTGAAGCAGCTTTATTAAAAGCTGTTTCTGCACACTCAGAATTAAAAATATTTAATAACTTTTCTTCAGTGAATTCCCTTTTCATATCCGCAATCATTTGGTTTTCACAGTCATAAGAATTAAAACTTAAATGGGCTAAATCACTGAGCGAAGATGATTCTCCTTCTGGGATTGGTAATTCGATTTGCTGGGGATCATACATATAAAAACCACCGATGTATTTAAAGCTTTGGGATTTATCCATCCTTTGAATTGTCGAGTCGTCTAAGTTCAGCTCTGATATGAATCTATACATTATGCACTCTCCTTTATCAATTAAGATGAAAGAATGATTTTAACTTAATTACTTTAATCGTTTAAGTATTCTTTTTCCGTTTCAGATCTTATTCCGCCCCACTCAGATGACCAGAGTGTAAATGTTTTGCCGGTTGTTAATTTAACGAAAATCGGGTAGGAATCAACTGGCTCTATTCTTGCCTTTTGTCCCAACATCTCTGAGTAAACTCCTTCAAAATCTTGTTTACTTGACCAGGAAGGCTTTTTTATGTATGCATATTCCACCACATCACCTAAAATATCTTTCAGTTCTTTAGTTAGAATAATTGTGTCATTGATTAGTTGCATATTGCACCCCTATCTAGTTAAAAGTACGATTTTATAAAAATTGCAGGCTATTTTCCTTCATGTCTACTGCAGGCTTCTGTAAAATTCTCACTTAGTTCTGCCCTAGTTTACTTTACTTTTTCAACGAATCTTGATGCTAACTCCCTGTAAATTACTTCACTAATCATATGTAGTTGAGTGATATTCGTATTAAAAGTATCATGTAAATTTCTAACCTTGCCCTGCTCCAGGACACCAGATTCCCGCCACTGTTTTAATTCATTAAAGCAATCTGCTAGAAAGGCATCCGTTTGCTCTTTTAAATGTTGTTCTAAATTATTCATTCTCTTCACTCTCTTTTCCATTGTTTTTTAATGTTTCCTTAACTTGTAACTTTAGTATATCATGATCCCTAAAACGGATCAACGATTTTTTCTATTATTTTCATCTTTTTTAAATTCCATCAGTTCATTAATTGTGACGTCAAAATAAGAGCATACTTTTTCAATTAGATCTGTTGGAACCCGCTTTATTTCACCCAGCCACATCAACCGAACACTTTTATAATCGTGTTCGAGAATCCTAGATAGTTCCCTTATACCGTTTATTCCTTTTTCTTCAGCTAGTTGCTTTAATTTGAATTCAATCATTTTAGAATCTCCCTTTATATTTTAATGAGGAATGTTTAAGACGACACATTGGAAACATTCAAGCGTTTTGATCTCTTTTGTAAATTAACAGCTCATGCAGCTCAATGTCTAAATATGTACAGACTTTATCAAGCAGATCCCTTGGATACCGCTCCATTTCGTCATGATACAGCTTCCTAACTGTGTTAAAACCATGGTCTATATCATTGGACAGCTTTCGAATGCTGATATTCTTTTCGTCTAATATCGGCTTTAAATTTGATTTAATCAATTTAACTACCCCACATTCATTATGTATGATCACTTTAAATTATCACCATATGCATAAAAAAGGTCAAGGATATACCTTGACTATGTATTAAGCTTACCAATCAAATGAATCTTCATGTTCAAATCCATAAATACCTTTAATCCACACATCTCCGCACCCTGGATTCTTTGTAATCTCTAACACATGATTACGATTTGCATCTCCCTCTACCCGATCTGCAGCAGTATAGTCGGCATAGTTCCCTACAAACTGCTTTTCACTCCGTGGGAATACCCAGCCAGCAAGAGTTATCCTACTGATTTTCATATTTAGAGTACACCCTTCTGCATTGCTAATTGTGAATTTGTAGAAGAGCCAAGTGCGATCATAATTCCGATCAAAATAATCTGCCATTGAAAAACTCTCTGAATCCTCACTCATGTGAAAATTCACATTTTTGTAGTCTAATGTAATCTTCGCCTCAGCACTTGGTGTGTTAAAACTCGATATAAAACCAATACAAATCACAGTCAAAAAGATTAGCTTTTTCATTTCCTCTCCCCCTTTTCCAAATTATACTATATTGGAAATAAAGGTGAAAGAACAGGCAGAAGCTTCATGATTTATCTGTACTCTTCATGATATAGCTAGATATACATGTATCTATGAATATCCGCGTGTATTTATTAGTATCTGCACCTCCCTATATCACGTAAATATACCTTATTGAGAACATAAATATTTATTTTAGTTCATTTTAGAGAACAATTCTTCCATTTTTATGATATAATCATCACTGCTTATAGGCAGCCTTACTGCTTATTTGCCAGATGGTATAGAAAAGAGGTTCTTTTAATGAACGTAAAGCATTCTAAT
>NZ_JBLTJB010000011.1:0-115396 GCF_053470005.1 Bacillus sp. N1(2025) | reverse complement strand
TTTGCTGAATGGCTTTTTTTCATTTTCTATTTTTCTTTCATGACGAGAACGACGCCTGAAACAATAAGGGCCGCCCCGATCCAGAAGGTTCCTCCGATCGTCTCTCCCAGCAGCAGCCAGCCGAGCAATGTCCCGGAAAGCGGCTGAAAGAAGAAAAACAGACCGCCGCTTGCCGCATTCAGTAATTGCAATCCTCGATTCCAAAGCATGAACGCGCAGGCGGTTGAGATCACACCCAAATATAAAAGTCCGCCCCATATCTCAGGCCGGGCAAGCTGAGACAAAGGAATCTCCTGAAGCGGGCCCGCTGTAAACGGGGTCAGGATGACAAATGCGACGCAAATGGAATACGTTGTGACGACAAGCGGTGAGTAATGGCCGGGAACCCGTTTCATCAGCACGGACATCAAAGCCCATGTCAGCGCCGCAGCCAGAAGCGAGAGACCGCCGAGCTGGCTCGACATATCGAGATCTCCGTTCCCCACAATGAGCAATACTCCGATCGTCGCCAGCCCTGTCGATATTCCTTTTTTCAGCGTTAACCGCTCTTTCAACATCAGCCGGGCAAATACAACCATAAATGCGGGAGTGGATGCCGTAATAATCGCACCCATCTGAGCGGTTGATAATTTCGTGCCGATTTCCTGCGTGACGATCGAAATCGTGTTGCCGATCAATCCGATCGCAGCGATCAGTAATAAATCACGTTTATGAACTTTCCAGGATTGGCGTGTAAACAAACTGAGAATCAAAAGCGAAAGAAGCGCCACCGCATATCTCAGCCATACCAGTTCAAGCGGCGGAATGACCGCTACCACAACTTTTACAACGACATACATACCGCCCCAGATACTGGCGGCCAATGCCAAATAAATCGAACCGAACAATGTATTTTTCAATTTGATGCACCCTCCGTTATCATATTAGGTCACGTTATATGCCCTAACGGAGAGAAGCGCAGTCACTTTCCTCCATTAAGGGCGGAGAAGTGCTGCCGGTACATCATGTTCAAATAAGGGCGCTAGAAACATATCGTGTTTCACCTCAATTGCAATCTGATTTTTCTCATTATACAAGGTTTGTTAGAAGACGTAAACGAACGGCGGCACCGGCTTTATCGATTGCGGACTTGCAGCTGGATTCTTGTGATCTGATTGTCAAACCCGTCCGCCACAACCTCATCAAGCATATATTCTTCATATGCATAATCGCCCATTTCCAGCCCATACTCTTCAATAAACTGCATGATGCTGCGGTAAGCCGCTTCCGCTTCATCCCCTATTTGGTACCCGACGGCATAAAGCCCTTTCGGCTTGATATGGAGGTCTCTATTCTCTATGCCTTCTTCTGTCTTCATATAAAAATGGGTGTAGTTGTAGAATTCTTTTTTCAGAATCTGCTCCCGCGCAAACAGTCCGCCGACCGGATGCCCCTGATCGAGCTCATGTACCCGCATATAACGGATCAATTCGGAAATGGCGGCAGTGTATTGCCGTTCTGGCAAATGGAGTACGGGTCGTCCTATCATAAGTGTCTCTTCATCTATTCGCTGCAATGAGACGGAGGAAAAGTCTGTCTCCAAGGCTTGTTCGGTCAGCTTCACCTTTGTCTGAATCATCCTTTGCAGGTGCTCCAGCTTTTTGATTTTGCTTTCGATTTCTGAAGATTTCTCTTTTAAAAGTGTGATGATACCCTCAGGGGTTTTGTCTGTTAAGAGCGGTTTGATCTGCTTCAAGGGCACGCCGACCTCCTTAAACAGGCCGATGACCTGGAACAGTTCGAATTGATGATAGGAATAGTATCTGTATCCGTTCGCTTTTTTGATTTCCGGAGAAAGCAGGCCGATCTCGTCATAATGGAACAGGGTTTGTTTTTTTACGTGGCACAGTTTTGCAAATTCACCCGTTGTGAAGTATTTTCTGACGTCTTCGCTCATAATGCCTCCTTGACTATACGGTAACCATATCCTTTATGATGATCATTGTATCCGAGAGAAGGCTGATTCACAAATGGCTTACGCAATGAAAGCTTTACCGTCTCAAAAAAAGCGGAAGAGGAGTAACAAGTATGACGATTGAAATCAGAACAGTCACGGAAGACAACCGTGCCGATATACTGGCGCTTCATGTAAGTGAAAGCCAGACTTCATTTATTGAAACCGCGGAAGAGTGCTTACAAGATGCTGAGGATTGCCGGCATTATCAGCCGGCCGGTCTTTATGTTAACGGGGAATTGGTCGGCTTTGCCATGTACGGATGGTTTCCGGAATATGATGAGGAAAATGAAAACGGCAGAGTGTGGCTTGACCGTTTTTTTATTGATGAACGTTATCAGGGACGGGGATTGGGCAAGCTGTTGCTTGATGCCCTTATCCGCCATCTCGTTCGAATATATGATTGCAGACGGATTTATTTAAGCCTGTTTGAAGATAACGTGCATGCATTGCGGCTTTATCAAAAATTCGGCTTCTTATTCAATGGAGAGCTGGACTCAAACGGGGAAAAAGTGATGGTGAAAGAGCTGTAAACCCTCTGTATAAAAGCGATTCGTCTTCTTGCCAATACCTTAAATTTAAGGTAACATAAAGATATCAGACGACGGTCGACGGACTACGGTCGATTATTAGAACCTGATACAGCGGAGCGGAACATGGTGATCAGGCATCTAAATGGAGGAGAAGATTGTGCTTATTATACTCGTTATGTTTCTTCTCGGGATTATTCTCGGGTTTATCGGCGCCGGGGGAGCCGGTTTTGTCATTGCACTTTTAACTATACTGTTTCACGTACCGATTCATACGGCTTTGGGCACCTCCCTCGCCGGAATGGCTTTCACAAGTTTGTCGGGGGCTTTCAGCCACTACCGTGAAGGCAATATTCAGATGAAGATCGGCCTCATCGTCGGCGTTTTTGCGGCATTCGGTTCGTTTTTCGGGGCAAGGCTTACTTCCCTTATCCCCGCAGATTTGCTGCATTACTTGACGGCGGGCATGCTGTTTTTATCTGCTCTGCTTATTTTAGTCCGGTTATTTATTGTAAAAGAAACACCTGAAGATTCCGGACGGCAAAGCAATCTGAATATATGGGTGAAAGCCGTTGTACTCGGTGTCATCGCAGGAATCTTGTCCGGAACATTCGGGATCGGCTCTGCCCCTTTCATCCAAATCGGCTTAATGATTCTTTTGCGCTTATCCATCCGCCAGTCGGTCGGCACCACCATGCTTGTCATTATCCCGCTTGCGGTCGGCGGAGGACTCGGTTATGAGACGGAAGGATTTGTCGATTATATGCTGTTGGTCAAAGTGCTGATCGGAACGATGTGCGGCGCATATGTCGGAGCGAAATTCACCAACCTCGTGCCGAAAGTCATTCTGAAATCAGCCATCTTTTTAACACCGGCCATCGCCGGTCTCATGCTTTTATTTTAAACTGAAACGGGAGGCGGCCGCCTCCCGTTTTTTTCTGTTCTTCACCTGTTTTCGAAGAGCTTTTTCAGCTTTGCTTCCGTTTCGGTATGATCTACCGGCGTATACACACTGCAGCGCAGATCACTGTTGCCCTGAACCTGAAATGAAGTCAGGTTAAAGACCATTTTTCCCGCCTTCGCGTGGCGGAACTCAATTAATACTTCGGGTGCCGAGCTGACTTCGCTCTCATTCCACAGCGTATGAAATTCCGAATACGTTTTCTCCATTTCTTCTATAAACTGAGAATACCACGTATCAGCTACATACTGGCCGTAATACGTTCTGAAAATGGCGATGAATCCTTTCACAAAGTGCTCCCAGTTCACGGCTAAACTTCTTAATTCTTTTCTGGAAAACAATAGCTCTATGAGATTCCGTTTTTCAGGAGGAATTTGTTCAAAATCTAAAAACACGTGAGCCGCGGCCTGGTTCCATCCTACGATATGACACCGCCTGTCCGAGATAATGGTGGGACAATAACGGAGCTCCTGCAGGATTTTTGAAAGCGACGGGCTGATAACCGCTTCTTCCTCCGCGGTAAACGGCTGCTTCACGCCCTCCTCAATGGCAAGCGCGTATAAATAATTTCTCTCATCTTTGTTGAGCTGCAGCGCATCGGAAACGGCGTCCAATACGGCTGTGGACACTTTAATGTCTCTGCCCTGCTCCAGCCACGTATACCACGTGGTGCTTACGCCGGCTAATTGCGCGACCTCTTCTCTTCGGAGTCCGGGCGTTCTTCTCCGTGTGCCCATCGGCAGCCCGGCCATCTGCGGAGAAATTTTGGCCCGCTGCGTTTTTAAAAACTCTGAAAGCGCCTGCAATCTTCCTTCTGGTATCATACCGAATCTCTCCTCTCTTACCCTGGTATTCATTATACTAGGATAATCAACAACTTGTAATAGGATAATTGCGAGTTACAATAAATACATACTGAAGGAGGAATGACCATGAAAAGAGTTGTGATCACCGGAATGGGAGTGATTTCACCTCTCGGCAATGATGTGCATACATTTTGGAAACACCTGACGGAAGGAAAATCGGGAATCTCTTTCATCGATTCGTTTGATGTCTCCGGTTCAAAGACAAAAATAGCCGGTACCGTCCGTGATTTTGACGCAGAAGAAAGATGGGGCAGAAAAGAAGCGAGACGGCTTGACCGTTTCAGCCAGTTTGCTTTAGCGGCAGCGGAACAGGCGCTTGAAAGCTCCGGGATTCAGCTCGATCAGATTGACCGTGAACGCCTCGGCGTGTACGTCGGCTCGGGAATCGGCGGCATCACGACTTTGATTGATAACGTTCATACTTTAAATGAACGGGGAGCGCGAAAAGTGAGCCCGAGCCTTGTCCCCATGATGATCTCAAACGCGGCCGCCGCTCAAATCAGCATCAGATTAGGCGCGCTCGGCCCCTCACTTTCTCCCGTCACCGCGTGTTCCATCGGCAATACGTCGATCGGGGAAGCATTCAACGCCATTCGGAATGATGACGCAGATATCATGTTTGCCGGGGGAGCGGAAGCGGCGATTACGAATTTGTCATTAGCCAGCTTCGGCAATGCCCACGCGCTGTCAGCGAGAAACGAAGACCCCGCCGCGGCAAGCCGGCCGTTTGACGCGGATCGCGATGGGTTTGTCATGAGTGAAGGCGCGGGCATCTTAGTATTGGAATCATTGGATAGCGCAATCGGCAGAAACGCCCCGATCCTCTGTGAGGTGCTCGGCTACGGCGCAAGCTCTGACGCCTATCATATGGTAGCCTCCCATCCGGAAGGAACGGGCGCATACCTGGCGATGAAAAACGCTTTGAAAAAGGCGAACGTTTCAGCGGAAGACATTGATGTCGTAAGCGCTCATGCGACAAGCACAAAAGCCGGAGATCTTTCTGAAACATTGGCCATCAAGACATTATTCGGGGAGCTTGCCTATGACATTCCGGTTACGACCAACAAATCAATGCTCGGCCACATGCTTGGCGCGGCAGGCGGCGTTGAAGCCATCGCTCTGACAGAAAGCCTGAGACACGGCATCATTCCGCCGACGATCAATCTGCAGCACCCTGATTCGGCATGTGATTTGGACTATGTAGCAGACGGACCCCGCCAGCAATCGTTAACGATCGGCCTTTCCAACTCATTCGGCTTTGGCGGGCATAATTCGGCGATCGTGCTGAAGAAATATGAATAGCGGGCATCAAAAAAAGGAGTGAATCATTTCACTCCTTTTTTGCTTTCTCCGGTTTTGTTGTTAAGGCGAAAAAAGCGATGGAACCGATAACGGATGTCGTGAACATTATTGCCCCCATCGGCACGGCCGTCGCTTCATTCATCCCCACAAGCGGCGACACGATGGAACCGAGAAGAAGCGGAAGCATGCCGAGCAGTGCGCTTGCGCTTCCCGCGCGGTGTCCCTGCTTTTCCATCGCCAATGTAAAGGTGCTTGTCAGCGTCATGCCGATCGTAATCATATAAATAAAAATGGAAATCACCAGTGCCGCCAGCGGCCCGTGAATGATTGTCATGACGAGCAGAACGGCAGTCGCCGTCATCGCTGTAATCACGCCGATTCTCAGCAGGCTTTTTTCGTGAATGATCCCGCCGAAACGCCCGATGATAAAGCTTCCGGTAATGATCGCCAGACCGTTTATGCCGAATAAAACACTGAATACCTGAGGCGTTACTCCGTAAATATCCTGATACACGAAAGGCGTTCCGGAGACATACGCAAAGCTCCCGCCGTGAATAAAACCGACCGTCAGCGCATAGCCGATAAATGACCGATCCTTCAGCAGGCTTCCCATTGTCCGCACGGAATTTCCGATGGAGCTCGGAATCCGCTTTTCCGGCGGCAGGGTTTCTGTCAGCTTGAGCGCAATGATGATTACAAGCAAAAAACCGATAAACGTTAAAAAGAGAAAAATCGTATGCCATGATGCAAACGGAAGCAGTAAAATCGCGCCTCCCGTCATCGGCGCCACCATCGGCGCGACGGCGGTAATGACCATCAGCAGCGAGAAAAATTTAGAAAGCTCTCTTCCCGTAAACACATCTCTGACGATTGCACGGGATAAAACGAGTCCTGCCGAAGCGGTGAACCCTTGAAGAAAACGGGCAATCACTAGTGTTGCAATGTTCGGTGCAAGTGCGCAAAACAGAGAAAACAACGCAAATAAAAAAATACATAGTAATAACGGTTTTCTTCTTCCCTTCGCGTCACTTAACGGGCCGACAACAACCTGTCCGATTGTCAGCCCGATCAGACATGCGGTTAAACTGAGCTGGACAAGCGATGCGCGGGCGCTTAAATCTTCAGCGATTTCAGGGAAACTCGGCAGATACATATCTATATTGAGCGGCCCCAGTATCGCAAGCATTCCGAGAAGAAAAGCAAGCGCAAGCCGCTCCTTACCGGTCGGATTATGCAGCATATCGTTCCCACCTTTCCTTTGTCAATCTCTCAAAACATTTGTATATTGTATCATAATTTTTTCTTTATTTTTAAAAGTTTTCAAAGGGCACAAAAAAACCAAGGGCTGTAACAGCCCTTGGTTCCGGGTCACGCGGTAAAAGGTTTTACGCGTGTTTTTCTTTAAATGCTTTTGCGTATTGATCAGCCGCTATAATGGCATCCGCCACGTCGTCAGCCGTCACGTCAAAAGCGGCATGAATCGTTTCTTCTTCAATCGTCGCGGCTTCTGCCACTTTCATAATGTCCTCTTTAGATGCGTCTTTCAATTTGATGTCTTCAAGTGTGACAGGCAGCCCCAAGCTGATATAAAACGCGATATACCGCTCAATTTCCTCAAGCGAACGTTTTTCCAGCGCCAATTGAACGAGCGTGCCGAATGCCACTTTTTCACCGTGGGTCAAGTGATGGATTTCACCTTCAAGCGCGGTAAATCCGTTATGAATGGCATGTGCCGCAGCTAAGCCGCCGCTTTCAAATCCCAGTCCGCTCAGAAGTGTATTGGCTTCAACCACCGCTTCCAATGCGGGCGTAACGGCTTTCGCTTTCACAGACTCATAAGCGAGACGGCCGTATTTGAATAACACCGCTTCACATTTTTCCGCGATAGCTTCTCCGGCGATGGTAGGAATTCCGCCTGCCATCGTTTTACCGCCATTGGCGATGACACTGCGCGCCTCTATCCACGTCGCCATCGCATCGGCAATCCCTGATGCTAAAAAGCGCGGCGGAGCTTCCGCGACGATTTTCGTATCGACCAGAACCAAGTCAGGATTCTTATGATAGAAACGATAGTTTTCGAACGCGCCTTGTTCAGAATATACGACAGACAGCCCGCTTGTCGGAGCATCCGTTGAAGCGGCCGTCGGCACGATAACGGTGTAGCCGTTTATTTCATCTGATACGGCTTTGGCGGTATCAAGCGTTTTACCGCCGCCGACTCCGATGACAATAGTCGCGCCTGCTTTTTCTGCGATGCCGGCAATTCTTTTCATTTCTTCCTGGGAGGCTTCGCCGTTGAAAACCGCCTCTTCAGAAGAAATATTGCTTTTCTTTAATTCAGCCGTCACCTTGTGGCCCGCGATATCCCATACGGTTTTGTCCGCAATGACGACGGCTTTTTCACCAACGCCCTCCAAATGTCCGCCGATCGTTTCAATGGCGTTTTTTCCCTGCACGTATTTGGCCGGACTGATAAAAATTCGTTCCAATGTCATCATCCCTTCTTCGTTGTCTTTCATTACATTTCTCTTATTGATAGAGCAGAAATGAAAACTCTTCTGATATAATTCCTCGTTTTAACTTGATTTAAACCTCATATACACTGCAGAAAAATCAATTTTCACGGCATTGACAAGATGTGAAGGTGTCTATATAATCTTCGATATTGAAGCTGATCATTCTTTACTGAATGAACAAACGAGATTGTGAATGATTCGTCTTAAAAATTATTTAGTTCTGCTGGATAATTTTTGAGGCGTTTTTGTTTTTTATATATTTTTGACTGCAGAGGAGGTTTGCACATGAAGAACATTTGCAAGGATATACTGATGATTATGGCCGGAGCCTTTCTTATTGCGGCGTCCGTGGAATTTTTCGTCATCCCGAATCATTTAGGGGACGGCAGCACCGTGGGAATCGCTCTCGTGTTATATTATCTTTTCCATATACCTGCAAGTATTACGACTCTGGTTGTAAATTTGATTTTTATCGGGCTGGCTTATAAATTTTTAACGAAAAAAACGATTTTATACACGATACTCGGTACGGGGATGACTTCTGTTTTTCTCAGCGTCGTCAGCTTTATTCCGTTCGGCGTGCACGACATGGTGCTCGGGATTGTATTCGGCGCTCTGCTGATGGGAGCGGGGCTGGCATTGATCTTTATCGCTGACGGATCTACCGGCGGGACCACGCTTTTGGCGTATTTATTAAATTACACAAAGGGCTTTAACATCTCGAAAAGCATGTTTTATATGGATTGTGTCATCATTTTCGCATCCGTTTTAGCGATCGGCCTCAATCATATGCTGTATACGTTTATATTCGTATATCTGTGCGCCAAAATCGTCGATATTGTCATTGAGGGTTTCCATAATAAAAAAGCCCTCACCATTATGTCTGACCAATACGAAGAAATCGCCAAAGCCATCACCTCTGAGTACGGCAACGCGGCGACGATTTTTTACGGATACGGGTATTACGGCAGCAAAGACAAGCGCATTATCTATGTTGTCATTAAAAAGAACGAATTGCTGAAAATCAAAAAACATGTTCAAAAAATTGACCCGAAATCATTTATCGTTATTCATGAAGTAAAAGAAGCTGTCGGAGGGCAATTCGGATTTACAAACCTGCCCGCCGCCGCAAATGAAAAATAATCGCCTGCAGTGTATAGCTGCAGGCTTTTTTTATTCGGCTCTTCTCCGCTCAAAGGTTTTTACATCTTTCAATCGAAGTAGTAAATGAAATCTTTTTTGATGGAGGAACATAAAAAATGAATATCAAAACTGACAGGCTCGTCATTCGGACATTTGAACCGGAAGATTGGCAGGATGTCTATGCGTACACATCAAATCCGAATGTCATGAAATATATACCAGAGGGTGTCTTTACCGAAGATGATGCCAGGAAATTCGTTACTGAAAACAGCGGTGAACATGCCGGGAAGTTTCCCGTTTTATTGAAGGATGAGAAAACGGTCATTGGCCACATTGCTTTTTTTCAGTATTTTGGCGATCATACGTATGAAATCGGCTGGGTGTTTCACCCGGAATATCAGGGCAAAGGATATGCTTCAGAGGCGGCGCGCGCCGTGCTGGCATTCGGGTTTAACAAGATGAAATTACACCGGATCATTGCGACATGTCAGCCGGAAAACACGGCTTCGCACCGGGTGATGGAAAAGATCGGGATGAGACGGGAAGGCTTTTTTAAAAAATGCATCCCCCATGATAATGAATGGTGGGATGAATATTATTATGCCGTTTTAGAAGAAGAGTGGGAAGTCTCCAATCTGGAATAAAAAGGCTTATACCCTTTGCTTTTACAGATAAGTGTGTGCTACACTGTTCGTAACAAATACGAAGGGATGATGGGTGGACAATGATTAACTAATCTTATTTTGACCGTTTGAAATCAAATATTTCAAATCAGAAAAAATAGGATTAGTCTGCCCATTTTCTATACGATACGAAAGCTATGTGAAAATAGCTTATTTGATCATGCACAGGTACGGCTAATCCTTCCAAATCAATTGGGAGGATTTTTTTGTCCTCCCTTTAAAGCGAGGGATTGACATATGAAAGAAATGTTAAAAATAAGCGGCATCAGTTATGAAATCAACAGCGTTCCCCTTTTTGAACAGATCAGCGCGAGCGTTCAGCAAGGTGACATCATCGGCGTTATCGGTAAAAACGGCGCCGGCAAATCGTTATTGCTGCAATTGATCTGCAATCAAAAAGCGCCGTCACAAGGACAGATTCAGATGATGCAAGATGTGAACATATATATGGTGGAACAAGAAACGGAAGCTTATGATTCCGGCCATCCGGAGCCTGCGGAGGCAGCCTTGTTAGAAAAGTGGAACGTGCCCGCACGCGCCTTTTCGCAATTGAGCGGCGGAGAAAAACTGAAAGCCCGTCTTGCCAAAGGTTTCTCCTCCTCAAGCAGCCTTTTGTTATTAGATGAGCCGACGAACCACCTCGATCAGCACAGTTTAGAAATACTGCTGAATCAGATCAAGAATTACAAAGGCACCATTATTTTCGTTTCGCATGATCGTGCTTTTATAGATGCAGCGGCGACAAAAATCTGGGCCATCGAAGGAAAGAAACTCATTGAACATAAAGGGAATTATTCAAGCTATATGGAGGTCCGCAAACAGAGAAGGCTGACACAGCAGCGGGAATATGAGAATCAGCAAAATATGATCAGACGGATTGAAGCTCAAATGAACGAGCTGAGCGCCTGGTCGAAAAAAGCCCACGCCCAATCAACGAAAATAGAAGGCTTTAAAGAATACCATCGTGTAAAAGCAAAACGCACGGACGCCCAGATTAAATCAAAGCAGAAGCGTCTTGAAAAAGAGCTTGAAAAAGCGAAAGCAGAACCGGTTGAAGCGGAGTATGAAGTCCGTTTTTCCATTGAGCACCGCAAAAAAGCGGGAAAGCGTTTTTTAGAAGTAAGGGATGTCACAAAGTCATATGACGGCCGAACGCTTTTCAAAAACGTGAATTTCACTGTGATGCACGGTGAAAAGATTGCCATTACAGGCCCGAACGGCAGCGGGAAAACAACATTATTGAAGGTCATCCTCGGTCAGGAAAAAGCACAGGACGGCAGCATATGGATTTCTCCGTCTGCAAACGTCGGATATTTAACCCAGGAAGTATTCGACCTCCCGCTTGATAAAACCCCCGAACAGCTTTTTTACAAAGAAACGTTCGAAGCAAGGGGAAATGTTCAATCCCTCATGAAGCATTTAGGATTTACCGCAGCGCAATGGACGGAACCCATCGGCAAGATGAGCATGGGAGAGCGGGTCAAATGCAAACTGATGGCGTTTATTCTGGAGGAGAAAGATGTGCTGATTCTGGATGAGCCGACAAACCACCTTGATCTGCCGTCACGCGAGCAGCTTGAAGACACTTTGGCCCGATACGACGGAACGCTTATCATCGTATCTCATGATCGTTACTTTCTCGAAAAGACGACGGACATCCGGCTTGATATCTCAAATGGCAGCGTCCGAAAACAATGGAAAGAATCCCCCTCTGTCAGGGACGATGCTGAAGAACTGCGATTAAAGCTTGAAACCGAACGGCAGGAAGTTCTCGGAAAACTCAGCTTCATGACTCCGGCTGATAAACAATATCGTGAGCTTGATCAAAAATTCAAAGAGCTGACGGAAGAAATCAAGAAATTGAAATGAATGTAAAAACCCGTGATTGTCACGGGTTTTGTTTTGGAAAGTTCACGTATCATGAAGAATAATTTCAAACTGATCTGTACAACCTACGTTCAGATTTATTATGAGCATGGTTCAGGGGGGCAAAGAATGGCCAAACGCATCGGAATTACGGGAAACATTATGGCTGATCAATCCGGTCCTTTCCCGGGTTATAATCGGGCATATGTCAATAATGATTATATTCAGTCTGTTTCTGAGGCCGGCGGTGTGCCGTTTATATTGCCGGTGATTCAAGAGACGGCGCTTGTAAAGGAACAGGTCTCTCATGTTGACGGGATCATTCTGTCCGGCGGTCAGGATATAGACCCGCTGTTTTACGGTGAAGAACCTTTACAGGCTTTAAGAAAGACCTTTCCTGATCGGGACGCCTATGAGAAGGAGCTGATTCTCACGGCGGTTGCTTTAGAAAAGCCGATTCTGGCCATCTGCCGGGGGATGCATATGTTAAACGTCACTTACGGGGGAACTTTATATCAGGATCTGACACACGCTTCATTTGCTGAAATCAAGCACGATCAAGAAAAAGATCCGCCGTTAAAAACCCATCATGTTTCTTTTGAAAAAGGGACACGTCTCCATTCCTTGTTTGGCGATTCAGCGCGGGTGAATTCATTCCATCACCAGATCATAAAAGAGACGGCGCCTTCGTTTAAAGCCGCGGCTTATGCGAAAGACGGGGCCATTGAAGCGATTGAACGGACAGGTGAATTATTTGTCGTCGGCGTGCAATGGCATCCTGAAATGCTGACAAAAAAACATGAAGACATGAAAAAGCTTTTTTCTCTTTTCATGAATGCGGTCAGCACATAAAAAAAGCAGATCATAACGATCTGCTTTTTCATTTTATTCTTCCGGTTTCTCCGGTGTTTTGCCTTGTGTCAGCTTATGGCCTTCGATATCCACGTTCGGAATGATTTTATCCAGCCACTTCGGCAAGTACCAGGCCGCATGTCCCATCAGCTTCATGACACTCGGAATAATGGTCATTCTTACAATGAACGCATCAAAAAGAACACCGAAGGTCATTGCCAAGCCCATGGATTTGATCGTAGCTTCTCCCGCAAAGATGAACCCCGCAAAGACGAAAATCATGATCAGTCCCGCCGCTGTTACGACAGGTCCGCTATGTTTCAATCCGGCATGGATGGCTTGTACCGGATTTTTTGTTTTGACATATTCTTCTCTCATTCTGCTGACAAGGAATACTTGATAATCCATCGCCAGTCCGAAAAGAATACCGATCGCTAAAATAGGCAGGAAGGCGAGAATCGGGCCTTTTTCCGGAATGCTGAGCAAGCCGGTGAAATTCCCATCCTGCAGAACGAATACCGATAAGCCGAGTGTAGCGGTCATCGTCAGCAAAAAGCCGACGACGGCGGCAAGCGGCACGAGAAGCGAGCGGAAAACAACGGTCAGCAATACAAACGCAAACCCGACAATGAGAATGGCGAATTCCGGAATGGCATCGTTTAACCGGTCTGAAATATCAATGTTTACCGCGGTTGAACCGGTGACGAGCAGGCGGATGCCGTTTTTGTCTGATCGTTTCCGTATATCCTGCACTAACTCTTTCGTTGCCTTATCATTCGGCCCGGTTTCAGGCACTGCCGTAATAATGGCATAGTCCCCTTTTTCGTTCGGCATGGCCGGTGTGACGCTCGCCACATTGTGCAAGTCCTTCATTTCGTTCACGGCGTCTTGAAATGCTTCACTTTTGTTCCCCTTGACCCCTTTTGCATCGGCAACAATTGTCAGCTTGCCGTTAAAGCCTTCGCCGAATCCTTTAGACAACAGATCATAGGCGCGGCGATCCGGGCTGTCTTTCGCTTTCATTCCCGCATCAGGCAGCCCCAGCTCTAAATGCATGGCCGGCAGACTGATGACGGCTAAAAGAATAATGCTGAAAATGCTTAACAGAATAGGCTTCTTTGTAACGAAGCGCCCCCAGGCATTCGTGTCGGCGCTTTTCTTTTCTTTCTTCTTGTTTGATTTCGGAATCATCCGTTTTCCTGCGATTGACAACACCGCAGGCACCAGCGTAACAGAAGCCGATACAGCCATCAGCACACTGAGTGCCGCAGTCAATCCCATGGCAGACATGAACGGAATGCCGACAACGGTCAATCCGCAAAGCGCGACGATCACGGTCAGTCCCGCAAAAACGACGGCGCTGCCAGCCGTTCCCGCGGCTTTAGCGATCGATTCATTTTTTTGTACACCTTCGCCCAAAAACTGACGATGCTTCGTAAAGATAAACAGCGCATAATCAATCCCGACGGCCAGTCCGATCATTCCGGATAATGAGAGACTGACCGAGGCTATCGTAAAGAACTGTGTCCCGATTAACGTCAGCGCGACGCTTACGCCTAACCCAATCAGGGCCGTGACAATCGGAAGCCCCGCTATGACTAATGAACCAAACGTAATAGCCAGTACGACGAATGCCAGCACAACGCCGACAATTTCAGATACACCGCCGATTTCAACACCGGCCCCCGGCACATCGCCGCTGAGCTCCGTCTGCAGACCTTTGTCTCCTGCGGCGGACAGACTGTGTTTAATATGTGAAACAGACGCATCCGTAATGTCATCCGCCGCTTTTTTGTACGTAATATCGGCATATGCTACTGATCCGTCTTTAGAAATGGTTCCTGTCTCAAAAGGACTTGCAATCGAAGCGACTGAATGATCTGTTTTGATCTTCTTTAATGTCTCTTCAATCGCTTGTTTTTCCGGTTTTGACGTCAATTTCTTCCCGTCTTCAGCTCCGAAAATAACCCGTATGCTTCCTTTATCGGGACCCTTTGAAAATTCTTTTTGAATCATATCCATCGCCTTTTCAGAAGGTGTGTCGGGAATTGACATATCCTCAGAAAAAGCAGGTTTTAACGAGATGGCGATCACAATCGAAGCGATCAGTATCACGAGCCACGCACTGATCATTTTTAATCGATTGCGGGCAGACCATCCCCCTAATTTATATAAAAAACCAGACATCGAATACTCCTCTCCAATCATTACTTTCTGCCTAATTGTAGTTCACATTCACATAAAAAAAACGTACATAGGGGCATGTACGTTTGGGCAGTTTTTCATTATATATTCAGTTTCAGAATGCCTTTTTGCATGGCAATGGTGACGGCTTCCGTCCGCGAATCAGCGCCTAATTTGTTATAAATTGATGTTAATCTCGCTTTTACCGTCCGCTCTGAGATTCCTAAATCGAAGGCGATCGCTTTGCTTTTATGTCCTTGCGCAACGGCTTGCAGAACTATGATTTCCTTGTCCGTCAGCTGTGTTTCATTGGCATTTGCCCGTTCCATTTTCATTTCCCGGAAACGCCGCAAGATGTCCGGCTGCAGAAGCACTTCTCCCCTGACTGCCGCATCCATCGTATGAAATAAGGTTTCTGAGCTTGTGTCCTTCAGCAGATAACCGTTCGCGCCTGATTCGATGCCTTCTATCATCAGATGATCTTCATTATAGGTCGTCAAAATAATGATCGGCACATCAGAATGCTCTTTTATCTGTTTAATGGCTTCCAGCCCGCTCATTTCCGGCATGTACAGATCCATGAGAATGACATCGGGCTTTAGTTCCTCTGCGAGGCGGACGGCGGTTTTCCCGTTTTCCGCTTCTCCCGTTATGGTGTAATGGTCATTTGTTTCTATCAAAAGCTTCAGACCTTCTCTGACGACAAGATGGTCATCTGCTATTAACACTTTATACATGTTCCGCCTCTCCCTGAATTGGTATGATGATCTCAATTTGAGTCCCCGCTGATCTGGCGCTTGTTATACGGAAAGTACCGTTCATCATATTGACGCGTTCTTGTATCCCAAGCAGCCCGTAATGTCCGCTTTTTCTCATTTCTGTTCCGGCATCAAAGCCTTTCCCGTCATCTTTGACGGTTATGCGGATCTGTCTCTCTTCTTCCCGAACGGACACCCAGACATTCTTTGCTTCTGCATGCTTGGCGGCGTTTGTCAGGCCTTCTCCGATCATGTAATGGCAATTCTCCGCCGTATGAACGTCAAGCACATGATGCACGCTGTAATCTAAAAAACAAGACAGCCCGGAGGCTTCTGTAAAATGGTTGATTTGTTCAGTGATGCTTTCTTTTAAGAAACCGATCTCTTCTGATTTACTGCGAAGGTTATCAATGGCCGAGCGCGCATCAGCCAATGTGCCCTTCACTCTGTCCATTGACTGGCTGATGATGTCTTTCGCTCTGTCAGTGTTATCTTTCGAAAGATGAACTTGCACCGCTTCAAGCTGCATGTGCAAGCTGACCAATCCTTGGGCAAGCGTATCGTGTAAGTCTCTCGCCATCCGCTGTCTTTCATTCTGAAGCGTCAGCTGTTTCACTTGCCGGTGAGCGAGCTCTAATTTTTCAAGCGTCATCTGTGTTTTTATTTTTTCATCAACTTGCGCGAAAAATGTGGCCGCATACGTGATAATCACGATCATGATGGGAGCGGCGATAACGATGAAACGCAGCAGATGATGCGGATGCTCCTGATGCAGGGCTGTTATGGACATTAAAATGAAAAGATAGAGTATGAGCAACGTTTTTCCCTTATCCGCCATTCCGATAATCTGCCCGATTAAAAAGGCATAGAGACCGATGACCAGTGCGATATAGCCGCCGGTCATCAAGTTAGCCGATGTATATATGATAAATCCCTGTATGATGAAATAAAGAAACGTCTTTTTCTTCACCCAGCGATGGGAATGCCAGTGCAGCACGGTAAAAATGACGATCAATATCGTGAATAACAGCTGCAAAAAAACCGTCCAGCTTTCATAAATGTACTGCAAAGAAACTGATGCGGCATATACCATTAAAATAAACGCCAGACCGGGCACCCGAAGCGCAAGCATATGCAATGAGCGTCTGTCACGGGAGACGTAGTCTTCTTGATGTTTTGTACCAAACAATCTCTGTCCACTTCCTTTTAGCCGACCGGCCTCACGAGGTTTTATTCTATTTGTCATCATACCATATGTGCCTTCTTCTCACCTTCCCCTTCTGTCCCTGCATGACGGGTGAAAGAAAAAACAGCCTGCGGGATTGTTCGCAAGCTGTTTTTGTTCATATCTTTTTTATGACCTTCCCCGGGTTTCCGGCCATGACGGGATTTGGCGGGACGTCTTTCGTAACGACTGTACCGGCCGCAATGACGGAGTTTTCGCCGATGGTGACGAAAAATGACACAGCTGCCTCCGATCGTAATCGGAATGCCGTAACCGCTTTTATTTCTTCCTCCCGGCTGTATAGATCCCGACATTCGGCCCTATCATACAGTTATCGCCTATTCGCACGTCAGCCATGTCTAAATGGTGCAATTACAGCCGGCATAAAAATGATCACCGACATGAATATTGGTTCCGATATCACAGTGAAAGTTATGCTCGATGCCCGGTTTTTCCCCTGCCGTCCCGAACAATTCTCTGATGAGCGCTTCTTTTGTTTCAAACGCTTCCGGATCGGCGTCGTTTAATTCCCGGACAAGCCTATGCGCCCGGATGTTTTTCTTCCTCAGCTCTTCCGTTTCGCGTTCATAATAGATTTTGTTATCAGAACTCATGTGTCGAGCCTCCATTTTCAGCAAGGATATTCTGTTTATTCTCCGCTTGAAAACAATGTTAACCCGTCTTGACTGATTCGGTAAGTATATTTTAAACTACTTTTAATAAGTCTTTTAAAAAGTGATTAATAAAGGGGTGCAGAATCATGGCAAATACCATTAATAATACATCCATTGTAAAAAAAACGAATGAAGAAACAATCATTGAAGCGCTGCTGAAAACGGATGCGGCCACCATTTCCTTTCTCTCTCAACAAACAGGGCTCAGCGCCGCCACGTGCGGAAACATTTTACATGAATTAAAAGAACGCGGCGAAGTTATGGAACTGGAACCGAGCGCCTCAACAGGCGGAAGAAAAGCAAGGCAGTTTACGTTAAATGCGGACAGTCATTTGGTACTCGGCATATCCGTTAAAACAGAAGGCGGCGTCCATTCGATTGACGTCGCGCTGGCAGATTGGCACGGTGACTATATTGAAAAAGACAGCCACTTTTATGATGTCATCAATTATGACGTCATCGAACGGCTTACTGACGAATGGATAAGGCGGTTTCCCAATATAAAGGCGATCGGCATGGGGGTTCAGGGTGTGGTCAGCCACGGCATCATCGGCATTTGTGACACTGAAGAGCTGTGTGATATCCCGATGCAGGAAAGACTTGAAGCCAGACATTCTGTCAAGGTCAATGTAGAAAACGAGATGCATTACGCTTTGTACGGATTTTATCGCGATCAGCAATATTCCGTCCCGAAAACCATCGCCATGGCCGCATTTGTCAAAGACAACCCTCCGGGAGCGCGCTTCGTTATAGACGGGCGCTTAGTCAAAGGCAATACGCAATTCGCCGGAGAAATTTCTTATATTCCATTTGAAACGACACGGAAGCAGCAGCTTGAAAAGCTCTATTCACCTGATTCTTTTCCGGAACTGGCTGTTAAGATGACAAGCGCCATGATTTCAATCATCAATCCGCAGGCCATTGCGTTTATCGGAGAATTATCAAAGGGATTGGATATGGAACAGGTTTATGAAGCATGCTCCGCTTTTGTCCCGAAAGAACACATGCCCGAGCTGATTCTCATAGATGACATCCAGCCCTATTATCAAAAAGGATTGATTGCCATCACATTAAAATCTCTGCGTTTTCCGCTTCATTTGGCAGAGAGGGAACTGATTTCATGAGTAAACAGGGCATTCAAAAATGGAAACTTTCCCTTTTTTTTATTTTTTCGCTGCCCGGACTTGCTTTCTCATCCTGGATTTCCCGCACGCCTGAAGTCAGAGAAACGCTGAAAGCCTCGACTTCAGTGATGGGATTGATTATTTTCGGCCTTGCATGCGGCTCATTAATCGGTCTGTTAAGCGCCAGCCGGATCATCTCGCGGAAGGGAACCAGATTCGCAGCTCTGATCAGTGTTCTGATTGTCATTATCGGGATATTCGTCATCAGCGCAGGTGTTTTTGCCGCTTTCAAAAGCATCGTATTTGCCGGACTGATCATCTTCGGGCTCGGCTACGGACTTGCGGAAGTGGCCCTTAATGTAGATGGTTCCGCCCTTGAACACGCCGCCGGGAAAACCATGATGCCCGCATTGCACGCATCGTTCAGCGCCGGCACATTGATAGGCGCGGGACTCTCCTCTCTCGCTATTTTATTCAAGGTTCCCGTGCTCGTTCACCTGCTGCTCATTGCCGGAATTGAGTTTATCCTGATTTTTACTTTCTTCCGGTTTCTGCCGGAGGACACCGGGAAAGAAGATGCCGTCTCAAGGCGGCAGGAAGTCTCAAGCGAAAAGCCGGAAAACGTCTGGACAGAGCCGCGCACACTGCTGATCGGGCTCATCGTGCTCGGAATGGCTTTCGCAGAAGGGTCGGCCAATGACTGGCTTCCGCTCACCATGACGGATGGTTTTCACGTGACGCACGCGCAAGGCACGGCGGTTTACGGGGTCTTCCTCACCGCTATGCTGATCGCCCGCATCTTTGGCGGGGCATTTTTGGACCGGTACGGACGCGTGCCCGTTCTTCGTCTCTGCACCGCCGTCAGTGTCATCGGACTTTCCCTTGTAATTTTCAGCGGAAACCTCACAGCAGCCGTAATCGGCGTCTTTCTTTGGGGAATCGGCGCCTCCCTCGGCTTCCCGGTCGGCCTTTCCGCAGCCGGCGATGACCCGAAAGGAGCAGTTAAGCGGGTCGGAGCAATCTCCTTCGTCGGCTACTGCGCCTTCTTAGTCGGCCCTCCCGTTCTCGGACTGCTCGGTGAAGAATTCGGCCTTGTTAAAGCACTGATCATCGTACTGATCGGCATCGTGCTCAGCGGGCTCGTCTCCCGCGCGGCAAAACCGCCCGCGCATCAGAAAAACGTTCATGACACCAACAGCCATTCCATGTGAACAAGAGGAAGCGATTGTGCTTCCTCTTTTTTTTGATGCACCGTCAGGCTTTTTCTCCGCTTTTTCTTACAAACAAAATTTGTAAGACTAGAGCTCTTTTCTCAGGGGAAATTAATTACGTATTTTTAGAAAGGGAGGTTTCAGACGATTATGGAAAAGCGTGAATTAGCGGCTCACGAGTCGCTGGACTTACATGAAATCATTAACTTCAAGACGCTTTGTGTAGCGAAATCCAAGCTCATGCAAGGGCTTGTGTTTGATCAGGATCTGAAAACGTTAATGGAAAAAGACGTTCAGCAAGCCTCTCAAGACCTGGCTGATCTGCAGGCGGTTTATGAACGGGCAACGTTTCAGGCTCCCGTTCCTCAAAACCGGCCGACTTCGATCATCAATTGAAAGGAAGGTAAGCATCATTGAATCATGACCATTTAGATCCGATCAATTCATTACATGTCCCTGAACTTGCGGATATGACATTCGCAATGGATTTTCTCATACGCGCCAAAGAAGGCGTCAGAAATACCGCCGTCGCTTTAACAGAAACCGCTTCACCTGATGTAAGAGCTTTGCTGCGCAAACAGCTCATGCAGGGAATCGCGATGCATCAGGAGATAACAGACTTGATGGTCAGCAAAAAGTGGTTTCACCCGCATGATTTGAGCGAACAGTATAAATTGGATCAGCTCTCTGCAAAAAATACCCTCATGGTCGGAAGCATGAACCTGTTTCCCGTTGAAACAAACAGAAAAGGGATGTTTGACCGCACACCTGATGAACACTAACACTGGAGGTATTACAGCATGAAGGCCGTAACGTATCAAGGAGTGAAAAACGTCGTTGTCAAAGACGTGCCTGATCCGAAGATTGAAAAACACGATGACATGATTATAAAAGTCACAAGTACGGCAATTTGCGGATCAGATTTACATTTAATCCACGGACTCATCCCGAATTTGCAGGAAGACTACATCATCGGCCATGAACCGATGGGCATCGTGGAAGAAACCAGTCCCGGCGTGACGAAAGTCAAAAAAGGCGACCGCGTCATTATTCCTTTTAATATCGCCTGCGGAGAATGCGTTTATTGTAAGAATCACCTGGAAAGCCAGTGTGATCAATCAAATGAGAACGGCGATATAGGCGCTTATTTCGGCTATTCAGGAAATGCCGGCGGCTATCCGGGAGGCCAGGCCGAATATTTGCGCGTTCCATTTGCGAACTTTACCCACTTTAAAGTTCCCGAAACATGCGAAGAACCGGATGAGAAACTGAGTGTTATTTCCGATGCGATGACAACCGGCTTTTGGAGCGTCGACAATGACGGCGTAAAAGAAGGCGATACAGTTATCGTTCTCGGCTGCGGGCCCGTGGGCCTTTTCGCTCAAAAATTCTGCTGGTTAAAGGGAGCGAAACGCGTAATAGCCGTAGACTATGTCAACTACCGTCTCCAGCATGCGAAACGGACGAATAAAGTGGAAATCGTGAACTTCGAAGACCACGAAAATACAGGCAGCTACCTGAAGGAAATCACCAAAGGCGGCGCCGACGTGGTCATTGACGCCGTCGGCATGGACGGGAAAATGACAGACCTTGAGTTCCTCGCCAGCGGTTTAAAACTTCAAGGCGGGGCGATGAGCGCATTGGTCATCGCGTCCCAAGCGGTGCGAAAAGGGGGAACGATCCAGATTACGGGTGTGTACGGCGGCAGATACAACGGGTTTCCCCTTGGCGATATCATGCAGCGGAACGTCAATATCCGATCAGGACAAGCTCCGGTCATCCACTATATGCCGTATATGTTTGAATTGGTGTCAACCGGCAAAATTGATCCGGGCGATGTTGTAAGCCATGTCATTCCGCTCAGTGAAGCGAAGCACGGCTATGAGATGTTTGACACGAAAACAGATGATTGTATTAAAGTTGTACTCAAACCTTAAAGAACGGAGGCTACAGAAATGGCCAGCGCCTTACATGAATTACTTGAAATTCAGGAGATGGCTTCTTTTAAGTCCCTTTGCCTGACGAAATCCAAAACCATGAAAGCGCTCGTATCCGATCCGCAGCTGAAAGAAATCATGCAGCAGGATGTGGATACATCAACAAGGCAATTGCAGGAATTTGCCTCGATTTTATCTGATGCACAGCATGAAATGAGGAGATGAATCACGAATGAATCCGATTATTGAATACTTGACGGGAATGAATGCACTGACAGACCAAATTGTCGCAATGGATTTATTGAATTCGGCAAAAAGCGGTGTCAGAAACTATGCGATGGCGGCGACGGAAGCCGGAACGCCTGAAGTGAAAGCGATCCTCACCCGGCACTTAGAAGAAGCCCTTGACATGCACGAGCAAATCTCACGCTATATGATGGAAAAAGGCTGGTATCACCCGTGGAACACAAATGAACAAGTCCGGCTCAATTTGCAAAATATTGATACGGCGCTCCGCCTGCCCGTCCTATAAATCGTTTTGCTGCTGAGACTGCACCCCTGACTCAAGCTTCAGTATTTCAAACTGTGAGCTGCCTTTTACAGCGCCCAGGCGGCTCTCAGTTTTTTTATACCTTCTTGTATATTGGTTTCAGAAACCCCCGCGAAACCGAGAGAAACTGTTTTTTCAGGGAGCTGTTTTTGATAGGTGAGAGACACGGGATAGATTTTGACTCCTTGTTCCTCCGCCTTTTCAATCAGCTCTTTTTCACTGAAAGGCAGCTGAACGTCAAGTAAAATCCGCAGCCCGGAATTTTCTCCGCGAATCCTGACGTATTGTCCCAGCTCGCGCCGCACGGCCTCTAATAATACCGCTCTTTTTTTCCGGTACAGCTTTCTCATTCTGTTAATATGTTTCTGCCACTCTCCGCTTTTGATAAATTGAGCCAGCGTCAGCTGACTGTGGCAGGAGACGGTCTGCTTATATAAAGAAGCGATTTCCCTGCCTTTTTCGATAAGCGGCAAAGGAAGAATCATATAGCTGATGCGCAGCGAAGGAAGCAGAGATTGGGAAAACGTTCCCATATAAATAACACGGTGATGCTGATCAAGCCCTTGCAATGATGGGATCGGCTGGCCGGTGTATCGGAATTCACCGTCATAATCATCTTCTATAATGAACGATTGATGTTCCTTCGCCCATTTCAGCAGCTGAATCCTTCTGTTTACCGGCATAATCATTCCTAACGTAAATTGATGAGAAGGCGTGACATATACAAGACGCGGCCGCTCTTCATTCAGCTTCCGGATACAGACTCCTTCATTATCGACGGGTATCGGAATGATCTTCATGTGATTGGCTTTAAAAATCTCCCTCGCTCTCGGATAACCCGGATCTTCATATCCGATGGATAGATTTGCTTCAAATATTTTGCACAGCATTTGCAAAAGAGCAGGGTTTCCGGCGCCGACTATCACTTGTTCAGGAAGACAATTCACGCCGCGCGACTGATATAAGTATTCTGAAATGAGCGTTCTCAGTTCAAGCTCGCCCAAATCATCCCCGGGCCGATACAGCTCATGCCCGTATTGATCTAAGCTTGCAACCATGCTTTTGCGCCATGCCGAAAAAGGAAAATGAGCGGCATCCACAGTGCCGTAGTGAAAATCAATCCATTGGCGGTCTTCCTTCGCCTTTGTTTGAACAGGCGAAGCGCCCGGCTTTTTCACATAGACGGCGTCCGAGTCATAATCGGCAAACCATCCGCTTCTCGGCTTACTGACAATATAGCCTTCGGCGGCAAGCTGTTCATAGGCACGCTCCACAGTCGTCTGACTGACGGAAAGCTGACTTGACAAAAGCCTTTTTGAAGGAAGCTTCAGTCCTTTAGGAATACGGCCCTGATGCATATTTTCCTTAAAATGCCGATAAAGCTGCTGATAAAGCGGAATATCCAGATCTCTATTTAAAAATGGCGTGATATCCATTTTTATTCCCTCCAAACTGGCATTCTTCTTTTTATAAAAACTGGCCATTTGTATAAGGCCAATTTCAGTTTATAGTCATTATAAACTTTGAAAATGGGTTTAGAAATATATATTGGAGTGATTGGAATGAATAAGGCCGCAAACGGCTGGATTAACGGATTTATCGGCGTGCTCATTTTCAGCGGCTCGCTTCCCGCGACCCGCTTGGCTGTAGCGGACTTTGATCCGGTATTTCTCACCGTATGCCGCGCCGCGATAGCCGGTATATTGGCAGGCGCTCTGCTCCTGATTTTTCAGGAGAAACGCCCTGCCAAAAGCGACATCATTTCATTAATAACAGTAGCGCTCGGCGTCGTGATCGGTTTCCCGCTGCTTACAGCATTAGCGCTTCAGCATGTCACATCCGCTCATGCCATTGTCTACATCGGGCTTCTCCCGCTTGCGACGGCGATCTTCGGCGTACTGCGAGGAGGCGAACGGCCCAGACCGGTCTTTTGGATTTTCTCGGCTGCCGGCAGCATCCTCGTAGCCGGATATGCTCTGCTGCAAGGAGGGGAATCCTCTCCGCTCGGTGATACGTACATGATCGCTTCGATTATCGTGTGCGGTCTCGGTTATGCCGAAGGCGCCCGCCTCTCCCGGCGGCTTGGCAACTGGCAGGTGATCTCTTGGGCTCTCGTTTTATCGCTTCCCCTTATGTTCATCCTGTCTTTCTGCTTCATGCCGGACTCATGGTCAAACATCGGCGCGCCCGCACTGCTCAGTCTTGCATATGTCTCAATATTCAGCATGCTGATCGGCTTCGTATTCTGGTATCGCGGACTCGCCCAGGGAGGCATCGCCGCGGTCGGACAGCTGCAGCTTCTGCAGCCTTTCTTCGGACTGTTACTGGCCGCCATGATTCTCCATGAAAAAGCGGGATGGGAACTTGCGGCGGTGAATGTCGGCGTTATCGCTTGCGTGGCGGCCGCCCGGCGGTTCGCAAATCAATCAGAAAAGGCCGAACAATGAACTTGTTCGGCCTTTTCATTATGTTCCGCCCATAGGCAGCAAAAGTCTGCATCTCTTTCACATGATCCGGGTATTTTTCAGGCAGGCTGAACTCCCTTAAACGCACTCATCACCAGATCATGCACATAGGAATCATTCACCTCATCACCTGTGATCAACAGGCGATAGAAAATCGGTCCGTAAATGAGATCGATGCTTACGTCAATATCAAGATTCTCTCTTAATTCACCTTTTTGAATTCCCTTTTCCAGAAGGCCTTTCGCTTGGAGGCGGCGGGGCTGGAAAAATCGCGTGCGATATTCTTCCGCCAATTTTGCATCCAGCTGCCCCGCACCGATTAATTCCTTAATAACGGTTCCTTCCCGGCTCGTCAAAAACCTTGCTAAATTCGTGGCGTGGGTCAATATATCTTGCACTGTTGATCCTGTATCGGGCACAGGCAGTCTGTCCGTAGCGGTCGAAAGAAAGCTGTCCATGATAACGGCAGCCTTGTTTGACCACCATTTATAAATCGTTGCCTTACTCACTTTGGCACGCTCAGCAATTTTATCGACTGTCACCGCGTCAAAGCCATTTTCCAACAATAGGTCATAGGCTGCAGAAAGAATCGCCTTATGTGTTCCTTCATCGCGCGGCCGTCCTCGTTTACTCTGCACATGAATCATTCCTTCCCGAATTATAAACGATACGTTCAGTATACTTAACCTGTATAAAAAAAGAAAACAGAAACCCATTTACAAAACTGAACGTTTAGTATATCATTTGCTTATAATAAAACTAAACGTTTAGTTTACAAAATAACTTGAGGGAAATCTTGATGAAACACAGACTCCAAAAGCCTCTGCGTAAAGGAGATGAATCAGCAAATCATTTATCAAGCATCATAAAAACCACTTAAAAAGGAGTTCATTCATATGGCTAAAGAAAACAAACAGACAGCAGATCAGGGAATTTCACCTGGTTTAACCCTTCTTCTCGCAACGGCATGCGGTATCATTGTCGCTAATCTTTATTATGCACAGCCCTTGGCAGGATTCATTAGTGCGGCAATCGGACTTTCTCCAAGCAGCGCCGGACTGATTGTCACGCTGACCCAAATCGGATACGTTGCCGGCTTACTGTTTCTCGTCCCTTTGGGAGACATTATCGAAAACAAAAAACTTGTCGTTGTATCACTCCTTCTAAGCGCAGCCGCTTTGACACTGACAGCATTTGTGAAGCATGGAACACTGTTTTTAACCGCTGCGTTTTTCATCGGACTGGGATCCATCGCAGCCCAAGTGCTAGTTCCGTTCGCATCATACCTTGCGCCAGACGCCGCACGCGGCCGGGTTGTCGGCAATGTGATGAGCGGCCTGCTGCTCGGTATTATGCTTTCCCGTCCGATATCCAGCCTGGTCGCTGATATATGGGGGTGGAATGCCATATTTGCTTTATCCGCCGCGTTAAGTGTTGTCCTGGCAATCATCTTATCAAAAGTGCTTCCTGCCAGAAAACCAACAGCAAACACAAGCTACACCGTCTTACTCGGTTCAATGTGGAAGCTGCTGCGCACGACTCCGGTCTTACGCCGCCGTGCCATTTATCATGCGTTTGTATTTGGCGCTTTCAGCTTATTCTGGACGACTGTGCCTTTATTATTGTCCGGTCCTGCTTTTCATTTTTCTCAAAAGGCAATCGCGCTGTATGCATTAGCGGGCATTGCGGGTGCAGCGGCTGCACCGATAGGCGGCCGTCTGGCTGATCGCGGCTTGACCCGGCTTGCCACCGGAATCGCTCTCGGTGTTGTCATCGTTTCTTTATTACTCCCGCTCATGATTCAGAGCAGCTCCCCCGTCGGAATAGCAGTTCTGGTGGCCGCTGCTATCCTGTTGGATATGGGGGTATCTGCCAATCTCGTACTCAGTCAGCGTGCCATTTTTTCGTTGGCACCTGAATTTCGCAGCCGATTAAACGGATTATTTATGGCAATCTTCTTTCTCGGCGGTGCTATAGGATCATCAATCGGAGGATGGGCATACGCCTCAGGCGGGTGGAGTATCACATTATGGATTGGAATCGCTTTTCCGGTCATAGCATTGCTTTATTTCACCACAGAGAAATAAGCCTTTCACCAAAAATAAGCCGTCAGGACCAAGCTGACAGCTTTTTTTGGTGTATTCTTCTTTACATCCATCCGAACAAAAAATCCGGATTCATGAAAAGATGATATTGATTCTTTACGCCCCGCTCACATAGCAGAAACGGTAAAACCATGTCATAATATGTTAAGAAATAATTGCGCCATAGGCAGGTGAACACATGAAGAAGTATTTATATAAACACCTTTTGTTAGCTCTCGTTTCGTCCGTTTGCTTTTTATTGGTCTTTTATGTGGGTTTAAAAATGACACAGGAAGACACACCGCCGTTGTCTTCTTACCCGTTTTACCTTTTTATTTATCTTTACATCGCAGCCGGATATTTGACGGTCGGCCTTGTTTTAGCTTGTATGACTGATATCTTGAAAAACCGCTGGACATTGAATAAAACGTCTTCCATTCTATTGAAACTTATCGTTTACTTCCTCATACCGTATGCTATTTTTCATTCTTTCTTCATTTTAATGGCGCCGTTGATTTATGTGCTGTTTGAGTCGTTATTCATCCTGAGAAAAGCTTCGTAACCTGAAAAAACATACCGCATGCTGCCGGTATGTTTTTAATATGCTTGTCAGTTGTTCGCAGTGATCCGTTTGATGTTTTCTTCCATCAAGCCGGAAATGAGCTGTTCGTTTGTATGAGGAATCTGTTTGAGCTGTTGCACGACCAGCCCTTGTCTTGCGGCTGAATGATTTTGACTCAGCTTTGCTTTCCCCTCTATTTTGCTGATTTTGATTTTAAAGCCTTTTACCCCTTTGTTCATGCCTGCCAGCAATTTCGCATCGACATCCTCTAATTTGTACGGGCTGTCGGGGCTTTCGTATTTCAATACGAGATCACTCATCGACTGCACGGTTTCTTCCTCATCCAAAAGCTCCGCCTCTCCGTAAACATGAACCGCCACGTAATTCCATGTGGGAACAGCCTGATTCGTCTCATACCATTTAGGCGAGATATAACAATGAGGCCCTTGAAAAACGGCTAACACGTTTTGGCCATCAATCTCTTTCCATTGGGGGTTCGGCAATGCAAAATGACCGTATAAGCATTCGTTATTCTTACTCATCATCAATGGCAGGTGGGTTGCATACGGCATGCCTTCCGCCGTTGAAAACAATGCTGCGAAACCATACTCTTTAATTACATCGCACGCTTCAGCTTCACTCAGCTGAAATGGAGCGGGAATATACATAAAAACTCTCCTCTCTGAACATGGATTGATAAAGCGCTTTCCGCTATAATAAGATATCAACTGACATTTAAAAAGGTACAGTTTTGAATAAATATACATGTCAGAGGAGAACATCTGATGAAAAATATGATTTTCGCTTTCGAAAGCGATACCCCGAAATACAAACAAATTTACGAGCAATTTAAAACATTGATTGAGCAGGGAAATATTCAGGCAGATGAGCGGCTGCCTTCAATTCGGGAGCTGGCAGATTCTCTGCGGGTAAGCCGTAATACAACGCTGATGGCCTATGATCTGCTTTTAGCGGAGGGATACATTCGCGGAGAAACACGCAAAGGTTATTTTGCAAATGAAGTAGAACCTTCTTTATTTCAACAAGAAAACGATGTTGTTTACGCTGAGAAAACCGAATCAACTCAGCCGATCCTGATTGATTTTCGTGCCGGAGCCGTCGATCAAAATCATTTTCCTCTGAAAACATGGAGAAAATTATACAATCAAGTTTTGACATCAGAGAAAAGCTTTCTGTACGGTGAACCGTTCGGCGAGAGAGACCTGCGTGAACAAATTGCCGCTTATCTCTTGGAATCCCGCGGAGTGAAAACAGATGCGGATTCCATTATCATCGGCAGCAGCACCCAGCAGATGCTGATATATCTCAGCCGGATTCTGAAAGAGGATTTTTCGGGAATGATCGTTGAAGACCCGGGATTTGACGGTGCCAGAGCGGCTTTTCAATTTCACGGGCTTTCTCTGGAGACGATGCCTGTCTATGAAAACGGAGCTGATTTTTCTCAATTACATGCAATGAAAGAAAAATTAATCTATGTGACCCCTTCCCATCACAGCCCTTACGGCGTAAGCATGTCCATTCAGCAGCGCCAAACTCTGATCAATTGGGTGAATCATAGAGAGGGTTATATTCTTGAGGATGATTATGACAGTGAATTCCGTTATACACAGCAGCCGTTTCCCGCTCTTGCTTCCATTCAATCAGACCGGGTGATTTATTTGGGGAATTTCTCAAAATCCTTTCTTCCGGGCATCCGCATAAGCTATATGGTTTTGCCGCAGCGCATTTTGCACCGGTATAAAAAAAGGTTTATTCATTTCGAAAGCACCGCTTCTTCGCTTAACCAGCTGACCATGGCTGAATTGATGAAGGCCGGTGAATGGACCCGCCATATTAAGCGCATGCGCATTGTTTATAAGCGCAAAATGCAGCACTTGATTTCACATGTAAAGCAGCAGTTCGGCGATCATGTGACGATCATCGGCGAGCAGTCGGGATTGTATATATTGGTGAGAGTTCACCTGAACTATACAGAAGAAACATTAATCGAACGCGCTTTTCAGTACGGAGTGAAGGTATATCCTACCGCCGTTTATTTTGTTGCCGAAAAACCCGAACCGCCGATCATAAAGCTGGGTTTCGCCCATCTCGATACGGATCAGATCACACATGGCGTACAGCTTTTAAGAAATGCTTGGCTGACATGAAAGAAAAAAGGCGCCGAACGGCGCCTTTTTTTATTTCGTATTTCTTGTGAATTTCGGCAGTCCAAATATAATGGCGGCGATGCCGCAGATTCCGATGAAAACGGGATAGAAAGAGTATGGCAGGATGCTGACGGGTGAAATATTCCCGAATTTCCCGGCTGATAACAGCTGCGCGCCGTAAGGAATCAATCCTTGTATCATACACGAAAAGATATCCAGAATACTTGCCGATTTTCTGTTGTCGATGTTGAATTTATCAGCGATATTCTTTGCAATCGGCCCGGCTGCGATAATGGAGATCGTATTATTGGCCGCAGCCAGATTCGTCACGCTGACCAGTCCGGCAATGCCGGCTTCGGCTCCTTTTTTCGAACGGATTCGTTTCGTGATGAACTCCAGTAAAAAGTCGATCCCGCCGTTTTGTTTCATCACGCCGACCATCCCGCCGATCAGCATGGACAGGATGATCAGATCGCTCATTCCGGCAATTCCATCCGTAATCGCCTTAAAATAAGAATCAAACGTCAGGCTGCCGCACGCTAACCCTATGATTCCCGTCAAAATCAATCCGCCGAATATGACAGCCATCACATTAATACCGATTAACGCAAAAACCAACACGGCGATATAAGGAAGCACCTTAATCCAGTTGTAAGATTCAGCACCCGTATGGCCGGCGTGGCCTGCCGGAATAAAAAATAAGATAATAACAGTCACAATGGCAGCAGGCAAAACAATCAGAAAGTTCGTTTTGAATTTATCCATCATTTGTGTTTTTTGCGTCCGGACTGACGCGATGGTCGTATCGGAAATAAAAGAAAGATTATCTCCGAACATAGCTCCGCCGACCACAGCCGCCATTGTAATCGCGCCGGAGATGCCAAGCTCTCCGCTCAAACCCGCGCTGATCGGCGCAACCGCCGCAATCGTGCCCATTGATGTTCCCATCGATATAGAAATAAAACAAGCAATGATAAACAGCCCCGGCAGCAAAAACTGCTGCGGAATAACGCTCAAAGCAAGATTGACAGTTGAATGCACCGCTCCCATCGCTTCAGCCGCTGAAGCAAAGGCACCTGCCAATATAAAAATCATAACCATAATGATAATATCAGGATGTCCCGCACCGGAAGCGAACCATTCTATTTTTTGATTGAGCGATTTCTTCCGGTTAAATAACAGCGCAAAAGCTGACGCAATGATCGCGGCAATCAGGATCGGCAATTTATAAAAATCTCCGGTCACCAGACCAGAGCCGACAAAAAGCCCTACGAATAAGACTAAAGGCAATAACGCCCAAGGGTTCTTTTTATTGTTCATCTGGGTAAACCACCTCTTTTCAGCATTAAAGTCGCTAATCACAGTCTAAGCAACATTTCACACTTTAAAAGTCTGCAGTGAAAAAGTCAAGCTGAAAAAAGGATAAGTAATGATTGATAAGATAGAAAAAAAAGCTGTTTTGTTTCCTCTCTTTAAAAAATAAAAAAACCAAGGCTCGTTTCCCTTGGTACATTTCATGCGGCCCGGCGTCCGGGACACCTTCTCTTCATTCAGAAATACATTCAGCTTTCAATCTGTTTTTAAGTTTCGCTTCATTTTCAAGGATATCTTCGTAATCCTCAATCTTCCTGTTTAATCGTTTTATGGTTTCATCAATTTCCCTCTGTTTCTCCGTCAGCCTTTTCCTTTCATTTATCAGGATGTTTTTTCGGGGTTCGATCGTATGATCGGCTCCTTCAATAAATAAAGCGGTATATTCAATCAGCGCCTCAATCGACAGCCCGGCACTTCTCATGCATTTTATAAATTGAATCCAATTCACATCATCTTCGTCATAATCGCGGATGCCGCTTTCATCGCGTTTTACCGGAGGAATCAGTCCTATACTTTCATAATACCTAAGCGTTGCGGCTGATAACTCAACCTGCTTTGCAGCCTGCGCAATCTTCATATTCTTACCACCCGTCCTTCATACCTTTCATAAGCGTGCCATTATAGAATATCATTTCATAAAAAAATAAACCAAACTCCTTGACTTAAAGTCCGCTTTAACATTTAAAGTAAAACCGAACAAAGGATTCATCACTTTATCTTGGAAAGGAAGATAACCATGTGTAATAATCATCCGACTCGTGTATTAAGCGCTCCGCATGCAAAAGCTAAATTTGAGCGGACGACGATTGAGAGAAGAGCATTACGGCCGCACGATATCCTGATTGATATTAAGTACAGCGGGATTTGTCACTCAGACATCCACAGCGCATTCGATGAATGGGGCGGCGGAATCTTTCCGATGGTTCCCGGGCACGAAATTGCCGGAGTTGTGGAAGCCGTGGGTGAAGACGTCACCACATTTGCCGTCGGCGACCGTGTGGGTGTCGGCTGTTTTGTAGACTCCTGCGGGGAATGTGAATACTGCCTTAACGGAGACGAACAATATTGCACAAAAGGCGTTGTTCAGACTTATAATAACCTGGACTACGACGGAAACCCTACATACGGCGGCTACAGCCAGAAAATAGTTGTCACTGACAGATTCGTTGTCCGGATTCCCGATCAGCTAGATTTGGATGCTGCCAGCCCGCTATTGTGCGCGGGCATTACCACGTATTCTCCGCTGAAACACTGGAATGCCGGCCCCGGCAAAAAAGTGGCGATTGTCGGAATGGGCGGGCTCGGACATTTAGCCGTTCAATTCGCGCACGCTTTAGGCGCAGAGGTCACCGTCCTCAGCCGCTCAATGAACAAAAAAGACGAAGCGCTTGAATTTGGAGCCGATCATTACTTTGCAACAAGCGATCCGGATACATTTACTGAGCTGGCCGGACGTTTTGATCTTATTTTAAATACAGTATCCACGAACCTTGACGTAGATGCCTACTTATCTCTGCTTCGCATTGACGGTACATTGGTAAATGTGGGGGCGCCCGCTAAGCCGGATTCATACAGTGTGTTCTCTTTAATCACGGGCCGCCGCAGCATTGCGGGTTCACTCGTCGGCGGTATTCCGCAGACTCAGGAGATGCTTGATTTCGCCGCCGAGCACGGCATTGCTCCTAAAATTGAAGTGATACCGGCCAATCAAGTCGACGAAGCGTACGAACGGGTTCTCCAAAGCGATGTCCGCTACCGTTTCGTCATTGACATTGCAACTTTATAATTCTCATAAAAACATACCAATATCTATTGGTATGTTTTTTTCTGTTCAGATTATTTTTTATTTCAGCAGCCATCCGGGCACCGCTTTTATATAAACCAATTCGCCTATCAGCTCAACAATCGTCTGTGTGACGATAACAGCGGCGGCCAATGGGGCCCAAGCATCCGGCAAAGCCAGCGCTAACGGAAGGACTGCGAGTGAATTTCTTGTGCCCGTGCTGAAGATCAATGCTCTTCCTTCACCTGTATCCAGACGGAACGCATTTGCGATAAACCGGGAAACAAACGGCATAATGAGCAGGAATAACAGATAGATTGGGATCACACGTATAATGATGTCAGCATCACTGATGACCTTGCCGATTTGTGTGGCGACGACCGCCAGTAAGACCAGAGCCATAAAAGGAACAGGCAGCCACGTCGTCCATTCCAGCACCTTTTCTCCCGCCGGCTTCTTATCAGCCCATAATTGAGTCATCACCGCCGCCAGCAGCGGCACCGCTATTAACAATAAGAATGCTTCCAGAAACGGTCCCGCATGAACAGCTCCTATCACTTCTTTCCCGATAAACAGCCACAGGTATAACGGAAGCAATACCATCTGAACGGCGAACAAAACCGGCGTGGAAGCCAGTATTAATCTCTCATTTCCTTTGCCGAGCTGAGTAAAGACGATGACGTAATCAATACAAGGTGTAAGCAATACCAAACAAACCCCTAATAATATAGGAGGAGATTGAGGAAAAATGGCGGTTAACACCCATACAACGACAGGTACAGCTAAGAAATTACCGATCAGTAAAGCCGCCATAAACTTGAGGTTTGACATGGCTTCCCTCAGCTTCAAGAATGGGATTTGGGCAAACATGGCATACATGAGAACAGCGATAAACGGTGATATCGTCCATCCCCAGCGAAGTCCTGAATCTTTCCCGGCGATCCCCGCTATTCCTCCGATCACAAGAGTCACACCATATATCCAAATTTGCTGTTTTTCTAATGTCTCTCTGGTTATTTTCATTGGCTGACACCTCTTCTCCGCCCATTATACCTTCTTTTCTGCCGCTCTTGCATTAAGGTCCTGCCGGAATTAAAAAACACCAAGGGTCTGTGACACTTGGTGTTTTTGGAACGCGGCCGAGAGATACGGGTTGAGAAACGTTAATTATTGTAAATAACTCTTTTGGCGTACTGTTCCTTATCGAATAAAAGCATTCTCTTTCATTTCCAAAGCATCATCCAGCCATCTCGGGTGCATCGGCAAGAGATGTTCAGGTAATTCATGGATATCAAAATATCTGATTTCCATGGCTTCCTCTGTGGACTCTTTCAAAGTGCCGCCGATGACGTCACATTGAAAACAATTGGTAATAAAATGGCTGACTCTGCCGTCAGGGTATATAAAGGTTTGTGAACTCGGATCAGAATAAACGCCTATCATTTTAGAGACTTTCACCACTAATCCAGTTTCCTCCTCTATTTCTCTTATAATTGCTTGTTCAACTGTTTCACCAGGTTCCACATGGCCTGAAGGAATGCCCCATAAACCATTATCAGCACGCTTCATTAATAAAACGGAACTTGATTCTTTCATTATAATTCCAGCGACTCCGGCTTTCACTTGTTCTGTCCATTGGAAATCCGGTTTTTTCCGTACTTCTGCCTTTATTTCATTATCGAACAAGTCTTTCAGATCGCGGATCACAACATCCGGATTTCTAAAATCATGTTTTGCAGGAAATAAAGTATTTTGATCAGAAACTAATACGGAAGTTATGCCTATTTGGTTTGCTCCGACAATATCTGTTTCAGGCGTATCCCCGATCATAACGCATCTCTCTTTATCCTCAAAAGGCTCTAGTACTTTTTCAAATATTGAAGACGCCGGTTTTCCAATTATCATCGGCTCTTCAGCAGCTGCTGTTTTAACAGCCGCGACTATAGCGCCTGTCGCGGGAGCTGGTCCGTTAGCGGCAGGAAATGTTTTATCCCCGTTTGCAGCGATAAATGAAGCTCCGCAGCGGATGAGGTTTACTGCCTTATGCACATCCTGAAATGTAATATTTTGATCCCATCCAATGACAACAGCCTCCGCCTGATCTTCCGTAAGATCAATACCGGCCTTTTGAATTTCACTTTTAAGTTGGTCATTTCCCAATATATATGCCTTCTTTATTCCTTCACTGACAAGGTAATCAGCTGTTGCCCACCCCGCAGTAAACACTTCACCAATACTTGCTGAAATCCCCAGTTTATGAAGGCGTTTCACAATCGTTTCTCTTGTAACACAAGGATCATTCGTTAAAAAGCGAATGGCTTTCTTTTCTTCACGGAGTCGTTTTAAAGAGGCCACAGCTCCTGGTAAAGCTTTATCTCCTATATATATCACTCCGTCTAAATCAAATAAAAATACATCATAATTCTTGGAGATCATCGTAACACTCCTTAAGCGGTGTCTCTTGGTTAATAGTTGAGCGATACGCAAAATGATTTGTAGGGCCTTGTCCTTTCCCGATTCCTAAGGGATGTTTAATGGCTGCTGAAATGAATTCCTTTCCAGTTGCCACTGATTCCGGTATGCTGTGCTGCTTTGCCAGCTCTGCAGTTATCACAGCTGAAAATGTACATCCTGTTCCATGAGTATGCTTTGTATCAAAGCGGGGAGAAACAAATTCCTCGAAATCCTCGTCAAAGTACAAAATATCACGGGCTTCTCCGTTCAGGTGCCCCCCTTTTACGACAGCACTTTTTGCCCCGTATACCTCCACTATTTCTTTCGCCGCATCACGCATCTGCTGTACAGTCTCGATTGATTTGCCGATGATTACTTCCGCTTCCGGAATGTTCGGTGTAATAACAGTTGTTTGGGGTATTAATAATTTCTTCAAATGATCAATGGCGTCCTTATGGAGCAGATGATGTCCGCTTTTAGCAATCATAACCGGATCCATCACATACGATTGAATATTTGCGTCTTTTAACTTTTCTGCCAGCAATTCAATAATTCCTATACTTGCAAGCATACCGGTTTTGACAGCATCCGGTTTTATATCATCCATGACACAGTCTATTTGCTGAGATATATTCTGAAGAGACATCTCCTCAAAACTTTTCACACCAAGTGTGTTTTGTGCAACAACTGATGTAATAACAGCCATTCCATATACCTTTTGTTCCTGAAATGTTTTTAAATCCGCATGAATTCCCGCCCCTCCGGAAGGATCAGTCCCAGCAATCGAAAGCGCTTTATAAATATCCTTCAACTTACACTCCTCCTTCAGGCAGGTTTCACTGCTTTAAAAATGACAAAAGGCGGATATTCCTTTTCACATTTCCAATTATTAAATTGAAACTCTTTCTCTATGGCTTTTACATGCTCTTGGTCAATATCGTTTAACGTTGGTTCTGATAAAGTTACATTTTCAAAACCTGCATGAGTTAATAGTTTATAATACATTGACTTCGGCCAATGAAAATCATTTAAAATTAAATCTGCTTGTCCCGGAACATGGAGCCATTCATTTCTTTCTTCTCCGTAAGAATATTCTTTCCCCGGTATTCCATTGCGGAAGGTTGAAAATTCAATTCCGGTTGAATCAGGATTCGTATCGAGTATGACAAATGAAGCTCCTGGTTTTAACACACGAAAAATTTCATTTATGATACCTTTGATACGCTGGTCACTATCCGTATTAATAAAAACATAACAGGCCATTGCAGCATCAACTGAGTGATCTGGTAAGAAGGAAAGATTATCGTGTTCAATTAAATGATAGTCCACATGAGGATGTTGTCTTTTTGCCTTTGCTATATCTAACATCTTCCTTGATTCATCGACTGCGATCACATTGCAGCCTATTCTGTCAGCCAGCCTGTAAGCTACCTTTCCCGGACCGCATCCGAAATCGAGCACCTTTTTAATCTCCGCTTTATCAAAAGTACGAAAAACAAACTCAAAACCTAACGTTTGTTCTAAAACGTCATTATAAGCATCGAATTTACCAGCAACACTGTCTTCTTTCCATGAAGTTTTCATTGAATTTCCTCCTTTTGCTCAATTGAGAAATAATGAAACCACTTATTCCTGACGAAAAATTGATATATAGGAAGTAAACTTTGAAATAGAGAATGATCCATATCCCGTTTATATGCAATATGCTGGTATATACTGAAAAGGAAAAGAATCTGTTTCCAGTAATCAGGTAAATCAAGCATTTCAATATCGTTTTTAGTCATAGAAATGTGATCTTTCCTAAGTAATTCTTCATACTTTAAGACTGTTTCAATGGACGGCCAGTTATTTCCCTCAGGCATTTTCGGAAATTCAAATTCCGGAATATCATGGTGATTTTCAGCTTCCTCAAGCACCGTTTTCGCCCATTCATGATCTGAATCATAAATATGGATTGATCCCGCATTATGAAAATATTCTCCGACTTCTAAACGCAGTTCTCTGGCCATTAATTCCTGCATGAACGTAAATGAGAAAAGATCACTGATCATCCCGCGAAAAGCATCATTTGCACGCATGACAGAAGACATGTATAATTCGCCTTCCCTCACAAAAAACTGCAAACCGATTGTGCAGGAAACATCTATATTTTCTGAAACGAAGAGTTCCGAAGCATCGAATATTTGAATAAATGCCCTTTTTGAATCAATATCTTCTTGTGTCAAAAGATTTTTTATTCTATTCCATTGATTTAGTTTTGCATTTCCGAATTCAAATATTTTAGGCCCGTACGCAGTGCCTGTTAATGTTTTTTTATTCATTGAATATGAAGGCATTTTTTTATTGTAATAACTGATAAAATCTAAGTCGTTACTCCCCGATAAATACCATAACACTTCAGCAAAATTAAACACGATATTGGTTTTTCTTGAGGATAAATAAGTGACACGTTCTATTGGATTTTCCAGAGTCAGATGGTAGTTCAATTGTTCTCTGCTTTTTTGTCCGCGCGGTGAATTGAAAAATTCAGGGTTGTGATAGATGTCATACAGCGTTTCCGTATATGCTTCATGAAAAGTTCTCTTTCTCATTGAGATTCCGCCTTATATGCTGCAAAGATATTTTTAATGTTCTCTAATAAATCATCTGTATCTTTATAGCTGATGTACTCAACATCCGCCACTGCATTTAACCCTTGAATTAAGAAAGCATAATCCTTGTCCTTTTCTAGAAATAGCACGATCTTTTTTTTCAAGGCAGAAGCCCATCCAATTTCTATATGTGTTCCGGGAGAAGCGGGTGATCCGGGGAATGCTGCAAAAAGGTCGCAAGTGCTTATTTCATCAAAATCAATTTTAGTGCATTGAAGGGGTGTCATGAAATCTTTCCCCCACCCTTCCCGCTTGTGAGCATTATGAACCAGCCATCCTTCATTCTCAAAAAAGGAAATTAATGATTCCAGCTTTCCCCTCTCATACGTACTCATCAATCCAGTTTTCTCATCTACTAAACTTTTAAAAGGCCCTGCCAGAAAAACTTTTTTAGTCGCCACTTCATATCACCCTTTCAAAATAAATAAAGCCACTTTCCTCTATGGAAAGTGGCTTAAATATAGATAAGATAAAGAATCTCTCTAATTTTTCACTTCCCTACGCTGGTATTAACCAAATCAGGTTCAAAGGGTCAGGACGTATTGTCTCTTCTCAGCTATTAAAGCTCCCCCAGTGACTTTTTATAAATATTTACTTTAATTCTATGCTACTCCATATAAATAGTCAAACAATGACCGGCAAAAAGCGCTGCGGATATCACTGGGATTCCCCTTCAATATTGCAGCTTACCCACTAGTTTTAAAACCTTCCGGCCTCTTTTTTCCTGCCAACGAATAAGGTGACCGTAACACTGGCTGAACTGACCAAAGTTCCCAGGACGGCAGCAAGAATTGTCAAAAAGCCATTGGGGATCAGAAATCCAATCGGAATGAGCCCCGCAAACGTGAGGACGATAAAACATTGATAGACTCCGGATATGATTCTCACAACCAAGCTGCCAAAAAAGGACATGACGATTGGCGGAATGAACAAACATAAGATGATTCCGAGTGAGATCAATAAAATCATAGGCTCGTCAAAAGAAATGACACGATCGCCGGGAGACTCTTCAGCAGCCGCGAATACAGCAAATATAGACATTATCAGCGTAAGAAAAACAAGAAAAAACCTTTTCAGCAACGTTATGACTCCTTTTTTTATAAAAACGGGTATCTTTTTTTCAATCACAATAACCATTTTATGTTATCAAATGAAATAATATGAAGTCAAACCGAGTTCTGCACCTGATTTATCGGTTCTTATTTTTTTGATAATTTCCATATAATTGTCCGCAAGCAGCATCTATATCAATGCCAAATTGACTTCTGACGGTCACGTTAATTCCTGCTGACTTTAATTTTTTATAGAAGTTTACAACTTGTTTCTCATTTACTTCTTCAAATCTCATAGGTGAACTAACAGTCGGGTTATATCTAATGATGTTTACATGGAACAAGTTCCCTCTCTTATATCTGCTTCTTAAAAGACGTACTACTTCATTCGCATGATCAATAGAATCATTAACTCCCGGCAGCATAATATAAGCAATATAAACTTTTCTTGAGGTCACACGTATATGCTCATCTAATGTGTCCATTACCTCCAATAACGGGAAGCGTTCATTAATCGGCATTAACTTGCTTCGCTGTTCATTAAAAGGAGAATGTAATGAAAACGTCAGGTTGACCTGCGGATAATCCTGAGTGATTTTTTTAATGCCCGGAATAATACCTATGGTCGAAATAGATAACCGACGAGGGCTTAAAGCAAACAACTCCGGATTTGTAAGCACATGTAAAGCATCAAAAACTTGTACATTCGCTAATGCTTCTCCCATTCCCATAAAAGAAATACTGTCAATTGAATGTCCTTTTAAGTGAAAGTACAAAATTTGGTCAGTCATTTCATCTGATGTTAAGCTGCGTTTTAAACCAATATCTCCTGTTGCACAAAATGTACAGCCAAAATGACAGCCGCACTGCGAGGATATACAAAATGACTCCCAGCCAGCTTTATATTTCATATTGACCGTTTCTATTTTTTCGTCTCCTGAAATTTCAAATAAGACTTTTGTTACTTGCTCAGAATGCTGCACTTTTAAAGCAGCAATATTTAAAATTGACTCTCCAAACTCATTCATTAACAATTTTCTCAAGGATTTAGGAAGAACCGTTATTTCATTAAAATGATTTATTCTCCCTTTGAACACAGCATTTTTGATTTGATTCATTCTAAAATCAGGAAACTTATTTTGTTTCAGGAACTCTTGAATTCTTATATACTTGTTTTTTTGTTGCATGTTTTCTCATCCTTCCATAAAACTCTGGTTTGTTTGAGTAAATAGAAGGGAGTGATCATCTAACCTTTTTTTAAAATCAGGCACAAAAAAACACCGACACAATTATCGGTGTTACGCTTAAATAACATCATGCACAAATAAACAAGGACATTATGTCATTGGATTATCGTTTATTTGACATAGAGAAAAAGCACCGATAACTGTTTTTGTATGATGATTTGGCTTAAAAAAGGACAGACTGCTCCCTTTATCCGCCAAGATGTTTCCAATTTTTGCATTTTCACCATACAAAATTCCATAAATCGTTATCATCGCTTTCACCTCTTTCTTGTCAATATTAGCAATAATCACCATATCATAAGGGTTCCCTTATGTAAAGTTAAACAAATGCTTACGCCTCCGCTAATGACAGTATTATATAACTTGCTTATTAAGCCTAATCCAAGTACAGAAAGCGCGCTGATCACATGTTTCACTTATCCGCGACGGAACATTTCTTATATAATGGGTGACCGGCAGCTGCCTGCTTGAATCCCAATCTTCTTATAGTGATTTTTTATATTCATGACAGTATGATGATTTGTCACTTCAGCAATCAGATCGTTTATTCGATCCAGATTAATCGGTTTATTTTCTGATAAGCTGTTGAAGCTTTCTCTGATTTCTTCAGGATAGACATTTCCGGCCATGCTTGACAGGCCGTTACACCCGTTACTCAGCATCTTCGGAAATTCAACGTCTCCTGCCGCAAACAAAATAAAGTGATTAGGGAACTCTGTTTGTTTATGACGCAGAACGTCTCCTCCTTCTTTCAGCCCCCTTATCCCCGGATGCCGGCTTATTAAGTCTTTAAGCGCTTTCTCACTCAGATTAAAACCGGTCCGGCCGGGGTTATTATAAAGCACAGCCTCTTTAGAGGTATGACTGAGAAGTTCGTCAACGTAATAAACGGCTTGCTGCTGTGTCGGTCTTATATAAGGAGAAAAACCAATCAGTACAGAATCAATATTGGTTTTCTCGATGTGTTTCATCAGTTTGACGGCATCACTGGTTCTTACGGCTGAAACACCGAACATCAGTTCAACATCTTCAAATTTTCGCTGATTAACATACTCAATGATCTGAAGACGCTCATCTATGCTGAGTGAATGCTGTTCACCAGTCGTGCCGCATATGAGTAACGAATGGATACCGCTGTTTTTCAAATGTTCGACAATAGCATCAAATCCTTCTAAATATAAACTTTCATCTTCATGAAAAGGCGTAGGGATAGCAACATTAAAATTTCGCATGAGAATGTCCTCCAAGTACATATTCTTGAATATCTGCAGAGTATCATATAACACTGTCTGACATTTAAAAAGGTACAGTTTCAGAAAACTCGACATGTCAGATGTAAAGGCCGACACACAAAAAAAGCAGGCAAAGAGAGCCTGCTTCATTGCTTCGTCTTACAGCGGCCCATTCCCCGGATGGCTTGACAAATATGAGTAATAAGGCAAACTGATATAAAAATTGTGCTAATGAGGTGGGGTTAATGATTTTAGATTTAAAAGGTGAAACGCACATGGATCATCTTGTGGGAATGCTGTATTCTGCCGTTAATGAAAATTACAGCCGCTTAATATCCATTGTGTCAGACATGTCACAGCAGGAGATCGATTATAAAGGACCAAATCAAACATACAATAGTACAGCTCAGCTAATAAGACACTTAGCATATGTTGATCTCAACTGGATATTCAGAATAAAGGGTGAACCGATACCAAAGCAGCTTGAAGAGAAGTATGGACCAATGTTAGATCAGAACAATAAGATCCCTTTCATTTCCGGTGTTTCATTAAAACAAATCTCACTGATTATGAAAAAGTATTCAGCATGTTTAAGTCTGTTTGTTATCAATTAACTGACGATCAGCTGAATCATACAGTAGATTATGAAGCAGAAAAACAAGCAACCATTCAATGGGGAATATGGCATATGGCAGACCATAATAGATATCATCAAGCTCATATTCATCAGCTTCGCAAATGGTTTGAAGAGAAACAGAAACTTGGCAGTTAAAGCCGCTTATTAGGAGGAGCAAGGATAAATTCATTACAAATGTCTATTTTCACTGACTGCCAATCAATTAAAATGGTCAGACAAAAAAACCACATTTGCTGTTGAAAAGTTGTGGAATAAAGCATCGCATCAACTGCACTATGACAAGCTGAACCCGTTAATTATTTTGTGTTTCAGCCATTCAATCGCTTTATTTCATCATGCTGTCCCAATACCATTTTTTCTATAGTCTTTGCAGCAGCAAAGTCCTCTGGAATCCTACTAATCTTCCGCAGCCGCTGCATCTGCCTTTGTCACATGAACTGTACCAAACGGATGGTTGGGAGGAGCATAAATTGAATATAGTTTTAACGGCGTATTACCCGTATTAATAACATTGTGCCAAGTGCCGGCAGGGACAACAATGGCATAATCATCATAGACATTTCTCCGGAAACTTAAATTATTTTTACTCTTGCCCATTTTAACTATCCCTCGGCCTTGCTCAATCCGTAAGAATTGATCTACGTGAGGATGGATCTCCAAACCGATATCTTCTCCAATACCAAGACTCATCAAAGTAATTTGAAAATGCTTTCCTGTCCATAGGGCCGTACGGAACGTATTGTTTTGTTTTGCGGCTTTATTAATATTCACAACAAATGGTTTTGGTCCATAATCTTTCAAGAGAAGGTTTCTATCTTCGTATGAAGGATCATAGTTATTTGGAACAGTCCAATAAACAGATCTTCCATCGCTATACATCGGTACATTCACACAATAATAACATTGATGCGAAAAAGGTATATAATACATTTTTCATCCCCGCAATTTTAAATTTTTGTGATATTATCCTATGCTTTTTGTATGAGAGTGTGCCGCACTAAGAAATTCCCTTGTTCAGCCTAAAAGACTTAAGTTAGCAGAAACGTTTTGGCCACAAAATCCGTTTGCATAAAAAATACCAACTGAATATGCGCGGACTAAAATAGTTGCACTGATGGATTCATTTAGGCACATGCCCTTATCAAAAACAATCTGGGTGCATATCCTGCTCCTAAAAGTCATTCATAAAGGGAGTTTAGATATGTATTATTATTATCCTTATTATGTATATGATTACAGACAGCAGCCTGATTTAAGTCAGGCAAATCATAAAATGCGAAGCCATTTATCTGCGATTCAACAAATTCCAATACACTCATCCTCCTTTCAACAATCAATGGCTGCGGTAGTGAAACACTTGCAGGCTGTCAGCAGAGCACTCGCTCTGGGATGCGGTATGAGTTCAGAATTCAGATTTCTTCCAGACACTTGGGGATTACGAGAACTTCATACTGTACACGCAAAATATCTTACTCCGTTGAGCTATCACGTTTATTCCGCTTTAGGCGCAGCAGAGCTTCTCGCCTCCGGACAAGGCCGGGCTCCTCATTTTCCTCTTATGGTTGGCTGCATGAATTCAATACTTCGTCTATGGTCAAACTTCCCCGCAGCGATAGCAGACCTGCGAAGAGCAGCCGGTCACCAATACGCGTCATCTGTAGACGAGGCGGAAAATCTCCTAAGACCAATGGTTCCAGCCACACAACAGGCATTATCCATCAGTGAATCTGCAGTGAGTCCGGCTATTTGGCAGGCTTCCTTACGTGCCGCGCAGTTAGCTCGGGAAGTACGTCAGAATGTTGCACAATCAATGAGTCAGGGATCTTCTTATTAATGATTTTTTCGGCTTTACACAGTCACATAACCGGACTTATTCAACACAAAAAAAGAGCAGTAAACACGTAAGTTACTGCTCTCCTCAGTCTATCCGCCGTTCATTTGTTTTACAATGTATTCAGCATCATTTCCTACACCTTGAAGCAGCGCTGAACCTCGCCTATGCTGCCAAGGCAAACCAATAAAGTACAATCCTTCCACAGCTGAAACACCCCGGTGATGTATAATTCGGCCTTCCTTATCCAAAACACCTTCTATTTTCATCCAACAAAGCGGATTCTTAAAGCCAGTTGCCCAAATGATATTGTTTACTTCTAATGAAGATGAATCTTTAAAAATGATTTCATTTTGCTTTCCGGCTATGACTCTTTGTTTTAAGATGATCTTCTTCTGTCTTATTGCATGTTTTAATTCATACCCAAATATGGGGTCGCCTTTCTTTTGAATGAACTTGCCTACTATTGATGTATGACTTGCATGTAAAACTCCTAATTTATCAAACCACCAAAAGATGCTTCTTTTTCCAATCCATAAAGGGAAATAAGCCGGTTTATTACTGCAAGCCAAATATGTAACTCTTTCTTTGGATAATTCAACAGCTATCTGAGCTCCGCTATTCCCGCCGCCGACTACCAGTACATTCCCGGGCGCCAGTTGTTTTGAATGTTTATATTGTGAAGAATGTAATTGATGAATATGATCGGCTACATCCCTTGATATTGATGGAATGTTAGGGGTATGAAAAGGACCTGCGGCCATCACAAGATTTTTCGTTTGATATTCTTCCCGGTTTGTTTTTATTAAGAAATAGTTGTTTAATTTTTGGACACTTATTACTTCTGTCCGTAATTGGATCGGGATTTCAAATCTTTCAACATATTTTTTCAGATAAGCAGCAATTTCATTTTTTGAAGGAAGTCCATGCTTGTCTCCTTCAAGCGGCATTCCAGGCAAAGAGCTGTACATTCGAGAAGTAAATAAAACCAATGAGTCATACCGGTTTTTCCAGCTTTCTCCCACTTCATGACTTTTATCCAAAATGATAAACTTTTGTTTCGACTTCTTTAGATAATATCCTACTGAGATTCCTGCCTGACCGGCTCCGATTACTATCGTGTCGTACATATGAATCCCCCTCCGGTTTTATCTTAATTGTCAGCAGACAAGTGAGTCCCTATTTCCTCCTTTAATGATGATGATGGTCACGCGGATTCTCAGTTTGGGCCTGACAAAGAATCGTATTGTCGTGATTATGCGCTGCTGTTTCCATTTGAATGGTTACATGTGTAATGCCTTTATCTCCAAGTTCATGTTCAATTTTGCGTAAAATACTTTCACTTTCAGAAATGGTCAGTTGATCGTTAACAACAGCGTGGCAGGAAAGAGCATTCAATCCGCTTGTGATAGACCATATGTGCAAATCATGAATGCTTTGAATTCCTTCTGTCTCTTCAATTGTATGAATGATGTCAGTGACATCGATATTTTCCGGAGTTCCTTCCATTAATACGTGAATGGAGTCTTTCGTCACATGGTAACCGCTTCTCAGAACAAGAATAGCCACAATGACACTGGCCGCTGGATCTGCCCAGCTCCACCCGAAGAAGATGATAAGAATCGCAGCCAGTATGGCACCTACAGATCCGAGCATGTCACTTATCACATGTAAGTAAGCCCCTCTTATGTTCAGGTTATTCTTTGTATCTCCGCCGTTCAGCATAATCCAAGCGACCAATATATTCACAGCTAACCCGATGATACTAATCGTCAGCATGCCGGTTGTTGCTACCTCCGGCGGATGAGAGAAACGTTTGATTGCTTCATAAATGATATAAAGGGAAATCACTATTAATGCAACACCGTTTATCACAGCTGCGAGAATCTCAAATCGTTTGTAGCCGAATGTCTTATGATGACTTGCCTTTTTTTCGGCCAATTTAAAAGCAATCAGAGCAACCATTAATGAGATTGAATCACTCAGCATATGGCCTGCATCTGACAAAAGCGCTAAACTATTGGTTAAAAATCCGCCTATCGCTTCTATTATCATATAACCTGTAATCACGATAAAAGAGATCAATAAAACCTTCTTATTGGACCCGCCAGCGTGATTGTGATTGTGACCCATAAAAATCTCCTCCTTATCTCATACACTGCATTTATTATTTCTTTTCTGTTATGAAGCATTCTAACACGGACACAAAAATAACTGTATATGATTATGTGCTCATATATGAATATATAGGTTCTTTACTGAAATGTCAAAATCTTTTCAATGAAAATGTCCAATACTTTATATTGCTCTTAATCAATGATTGCTATGAAGCCGCGGATTACAGTAATTACTTCAGGCGCAGACAATTTAGAAAAATCGCTGCACTTCTATCAGGATGGCTTGGGTCTGCCTACAGAAGGAATAGCCGGTACAGATTTGAACATGGCGCAGTTGCTTACTTGCAAACGGGACTGAAACTTGCCCTTTGGGACCGCAAAGACATCGCACATGAATCAAACGTTACGTTAACTGCTCCAAGCCCTGCGGAATTTACATGAGGACATAACGTCAGCAGTAAAGCTGAAGTCGATAAAGTCATGGAACAGGCAAAATAGGCAGGAGCAACGATAACTGATCCCGCTCATGATACTTTTTGGGGCGGATACGCCGGTCACTTCCAAGACCCCGATGGACACTTATGGAAATCGTTTGGAATCCGCATTGAGATATAAGTGAATAACCACATTTCAGAAATGAAAACAACAATAAAAACACACCTGAATGTTCTGGTGTGTTCCAATAATAATGTTTAGAATGCAAACGCAGCATTTTATTTTGTTTCCCAAAACGATCAAACTATTTATACGATGGCGGGATGCTTTGCGGAAAACGGAATACATTTTCGGGATCGTATTTCGCCTTTATTCTTTGAAGCCTTGCAAAGTTTGAACCATAATATGCTTTTCCGAAGTTCTCGATATTTTGATCCGGAACATTCACATATGAACCTGTTACATATGGTTTCATCAGCTGACGCACTCTTTCAACTGATGCAAGATTCGAAGCTTCTTGTGATTTATTTTTCCAACTAGCCGTCCATTCCGTATAAAACAATGGCCGGCGCCAATAGAAGGCTGTTTCACTGCTTGGAACTCTGCTTATCGCGCCGCCCCAATTGATAAAAAAGAAATTGGTTTCTGTCCCAGTCGCTTTTTCTAAAAATTGTCTCATTACTGCAATAGGTTCTTCCGGCCAAAGATTGAGCGCCCACGCCGAGGAGAATTTAACACTCTGATCAGATCTGCCGGGAATCGGTTCGTCAGGATCTAAGAAATCTATACAATCCGGGTAGTATAGTGTTTTGATTACTGTTTGTGCCGGCGTTCCGGCATTTAATAAAGGTTTTAATAATTGAACCAGCTCTGGTTTTGAACCGAGGAATAATCCTTCCGCATGGCACAAGCCATTTACTTTGCTGTAAATCTCAAGATAGCATCCTAATCGTTCGTCTGTAAACGGCGCCCATTTTTGCCACGCTTTAAATACCGTTTCTAACTGTTCCCACGGCCAAATAATATTAAAGACGGTTGCGGTTTTAGGGGCACGGTGAACTTTGAACGTATATTGGGTGTTATATCCGAAATTGCCTCCCCCGCCGCCTCTGGAAGCCCACAGTAAATCTTCATTGCGGGATTGATTTGCTTGAATAATCCTGCCTTTGGCATCTACCATTTTCAGTGCGAGAAGGTTATCGCTTATCAGGCCGATCGATCGGGAAAGCACTCCAAATCCGCCTCCCATCGTGATTCCTCCGATTCCGACGGTTGGACTGTCTCCGAACGGGGCCATAAAACCTTCCCGAGCTAAACCTTTTACAAGCGGGCCGACGTGAATGCCGGTTTGAACGGTTGCTACCGCGTTTTTTTCATCTAAGAAAACTTTATTCATGTCACTCACATCAATAACAATCCCATCACTTACCGTGGAAAGATTTTTATCCAGAGCATGGCGGCCGCTTCTGACACGCATAGGCACATTCTTCTCACGAGCCCATTTAATAGCATTACTTACATCGTATGAATTTTGTGCAAAAACAAAGACAAGCGGACAGACATCAACATAAGGGTTCCAATTCTTAACCGCCTGTGTATAGCCGGGGTCCCCTTTGAAGATGACGCGTCCTGTTAACTGTGCTGATCCCATCTATTTCACTCCCAATAAGCATTTGATTCCGATACCAGTATATGTAGGAATTGGACAAATTCTTAGACAGATGATCTGTAAACTTAAAAATAGATACCTATACGCGAAGATGATATAAAAACAAAAAAAGACAAGAGCGGCAAGCTGCCGAAACTCTTGTCTCTCCTGCCTTTTTTATCATGATAGGCACTTACATTTATTGGCGTGGTATACCGACCAAACTATGGAAGTCCATAGAAATTTATGTTTGCCCTGCTATGCGTGGTTCTGCTGAGACACCGGCTGAGCAACCTTTCTGTTTGATCCCCCGACAAGAATCTTTTTCTTTATCGTTTTTGCACCCCTGTACGGGTAAAATCAATACACATGAATTTTATCTTTTACATGATGAAAAGCTCTTATTTTTTCTTCTTGTGCTTACGTTTGCAATCATGTTTTTCCTCTTTCTTATGACGTTTTTTACATTTCGCTTTTGCTGCTAATTTTGCCGCTTTTACCTTTGCTTCTGCTGCTCGGGCTCTTGCTTCTTCCGCTCTTGCTATTGCCTCTTCCGCTCTGGCTCTCGCTTCTGCTTCTCTTGCTGCTTCCGCTCTTGCTTCGTCGTCCGCCATATCAAAATCATGGCCAAGGTCACAGGCTTCGTTGTATGGCTTTTTCTTCTGAACGTACTGTTGATCTTCACCTTCGTTATAATACATTACGCCACTCCTTCTCGCATTTTTTAATCTCTTCATACTATGTAAATAAAAAACCCCAGCTTGGACTATTATGTTGATGAATCGACACATTTTAGGGCAATTTTCATTTATCGATGCAACAGATTCTGGATGCTTGATGAAACTTAAATGATTTATGATAAGCAGCGTAAAGAGAGACTGCGAAAAAGGATGCTGCGCGCTGCAGCATCCTTCTGTACCAACTTTTTGTGTTTTTGACTTTTAGTTTGCTTGCTGTGTTTGTTTTACTGGTTCTTTGCTAAAAAGTCCGACAATGTTCCACAAGATAATTGCAGCAGCTATGATTAAACGAGCCGTACTGACTTCTTGGTTAGTAAACAATTTATAGCCATATATTGATCCCAATGCTGCTATGCAAAAAATATTGAACCATTTACTCCAACGCAATTAGAAAACTCCTTATTAAATAATTACATTTTCAAACAATGCATTATAATATTAACAGATTTTTCAGTATTTAACCTTAAATTTTTCTTAATTGTCGTTCAAGTAAAAATCATTATTACTATTTTGTTTTTTCCTTGAAGAACGAGTACCTTACCTCTTCACCCTCCACAACCATTAATCAAAGTACGGGATTATCAGTATATTGTTCCCTGATTGTTATACAGCGCATTTCCTTTCATAAGCTTTTTAATCCCTTCGGTGTAATAAGGCAATCGTTGACTTGCCTGTTCAATATCAACCCATTCTATTTTCAATATTTCTTGAGCATTTTTAATTCCTTCTTTCCCTCCTGTAACTTTTGCTTCAAATGTAAAAAATATGGCGTGATGATTTCTCTTTATAAATTTCGCTTCATTAACAGCTAGTATATCCCCAATTTCAACTTCCAGCCCTGTTTCTTCATATACCTCACGTACAGCTGCTTCTATTAGATTTTCATTAAGCTCAACTTTTCCGCCTGGAAGTGACCAATGCCCCTCATGATTATCTACCATTACTATCTGATTGAACTCATTTCTAATCAATGCGTATACAACTTTAACTTCTTCCATATGACTCTCCTTTACTAAAAATATTTTTTAACCGCTTATTTATATATTTACTGTAAAGAATATAAAGGGATATAACAGCTGTTTTTTTGTAATACATCAAACTTACAACCATTCAAGCGCATCATTTGTATCGTTTTAGAACCTTTTTTAAAAACGACAGTCTATTGAGCAGAGCAAATAAGAGTAAACTTTAAAAATAAAAGAGAACATAAAAAATACCAAAGGCCGTTACACCCTTGGTATCATTGAGATGCAGCCGGGAGGACTTACGCTTCATGAGTTTTTCAACCACGGGAGCCTCGCACTGCTTTTAAACATAAGATACTATTCCTTACTTCCAAGCGACCATATCACCACCGGAATTAATAATAACGATAATATCCCTCCGCCAAGTGATAATGTCAGGTAATTGGCACCTGCTACGACCATTCCGGACAAGGCTCCGCCGGCGGCTCCGGACAACGCAATCAAAACATCCACAGTACCTTGGGTTTTAGCCCGTGTTGACGTTTCAGTTGAATCAACAATCAGTGCCGTTCCGCTTATCAAACCAAAATTCCATCCTAACCCGAGCAAAGACAGAGCAATGACCATAAGAATCATAGAATCTCCCGGTGCAAATGCCGATATAAGCCCTGCCAAAAGCAGCGTCATTCCGGAAGATACAGCCATTACAGTACGGCCTAATTTATCCGCAAGCACACCTGTCACCAAAGAAGGGAGATACATGGCGCCTATATGAAAACCGATAACAAGACCTACCGCTCCTAAGCCATGGCCGTGATGTCTCATATGGACCGGTGTCATTGTCATAATAGCAGTCATTACAATTTGAGTAAGAATCATAACCGCCGCGCCCGCAATAATACCTTTTTTGTTCTCTGTGTGTTCGTCGGCGGTCACTTGTCCTCTATCATCAGGTGTTTGGCCGGCCATTTCTATTGTTCTTGCTATGACTAAAGGGTCAGGACGTAGCATGATGAAAAGAGTAACACCTGCCAACATATATGCTGCCGCCGCTAAAATGAATGGACCCGCCAGTGACGGAACACCAATGGAGCGAGCGAAGTTCCCCATTACATTCACTAAATTCGGGCCTGCAACGGCACCGAATGTGGTAAAAACCATAGTCATACTGACAGCAGTCGCCCGCTGTTTATGATTTGCCAAGTCCGTACCCGCATAACGGGCCTGCAGATTTGTCGCTGTTCCCGCACCATAAATAATCAAAGAAGCAAACAGCAGAAACACACTATTTAAAATAGCCGCAATGATGACTCCTATCGCTCCCAGTCCGCCAATCATAAATCCGGCTGAAAGACCTGTCCGGCGGCCGTAACGCTGAGAAAGCCTCCCCACAAATAACGCGGCGCCTGCTGATCCTAAGGTAAATAAAGCAGAGGGCACACCGGCAAACGCATCTGTACCAAGCATTTGCTGTGCAATAAGCGCACCGACAGTCACTCCGGCCGCCAACCCTGCGCCGCCGAAAATTTGTGAAAGACTGACGACAAACAAAGTACGCTTATATAATCTTTTTTGTTTATCAGGAGAACCTATGAATTGCTCCAATAATGCCGATTGAGTATCTGACCCTTTTGCACTGTCTTTGTGAAGCATAATCCGACCTGCCTTTCTATAACCTCCAACAGATTTGGATTATCATAACACGCACAAAAAAACCATACAATATAATAATTGTATGGCGGACAATATTAGATATGCTCATCCAGCAGGCGTTTAAGAATCAGCAGTCCCTGCTCAAGCTCCCCAAGCGTTTTCGGTGCACAGACAGACACCCTTACAGCCTTTTCCGGACAACTGTTCCCGACGACAAAACGTTCAGCCGCGTATACTTGCACTCCATGCTGTGCGGCTGATTTTTCAAATGCAGCACCTGTCATATTTCCGGGTAACAGTAACCATCGAAAGATTCCCGTCTCAGCACCTGCACACGTATAGCCGGTTAAATATTGATCGACCATTTTGTTTCTGCGAATAGTCTGTTCACGATGACTGTCAATTAAGATTTCAAATTGATTCGATACGATCGTCCGTGCAGTGAGTTCTGCTAACAGCGGGGAAACGGTTATATTTAAATTGTAAAGCGCCTTTGAAATCGGCTCCTTATATTGACTCGGGACGGCGACATACGCCATCCTTAACCCTGGTGCCAGTGATTTTGATAAACCGGCAATGTGAATGACCTGTTCCGGTGCAAATGATGCGATGGCCGGAAGCGGATTCTTGCCAAGAAGATGGTACGAGGCATCTTCAATAATGAATTGGTTATATTTTTTAGCAATTTTCGCGATCATTTTTCGATTCTCAACAGACATAAAGGACGCTGTCGGATTATGATAATCCGGGATGAGGTAGATGCCTTTAATATTTTCATTTTTACACGCATATTCAAATGAGGCAGGGCTCATCTCATTGTTCTCTGATTTGATCGGCACAATCTGCACACTCAGCATCGAAGCGGCAGTTTTCAAGCCTGGGTATGTATGGTGATCAACTCCAATGCGGTCTCCTGGTTTACAAAGACTCGCCAATGCCGCGGCAATCGCATTTTGCCCGCCGTTTGCAAATAAAATGTGATCAACGGACGTTTCAAATCCGCCTCTTCGAATCAGCTTAACAGCCGCATCTTTCTGCCAAAGACTTTCACCCGTCCGGCCATAGCCAAACCACTTTTCATAATCTTCCTCTTGCAGCATACTTTTCAGCTGGAGCAGCAGCGGCTCATAAGAAGCCTGATCCGGAAGCGTCGCCCCCATTTCAATCAGATGCTTCGGCTTTGTATCTTCCAGCAGATACGCATTCGATAACGCATCATAAGCAACAAAAGTCCCGCTCCCGACAGAGGCACTCAGCAGACCCTTTAACTCGCAGACTTTAAAAGCCTTTGAAATGGTGCTTACATTTAAATCCAAAAAATCAGCCAGTTCTCTCTGAGGAGGCAGTTTGGTTCCGGGTAATAAAACTTCTTGTAATATATCCTGTTCTAATTTCTCTGCAATCGCTTTATAAATGGGTTTTTCCGTTTTATCAATCGCCGGCTTCCAGCTCATCGGATAATTTTCAAAAGAATTGATCGGCATGATATGCATCCTTTTTCATTCAATTATATGATCACACCGTTTATAAAACAATTTTCACTTAACAGACGCAAAAGTTGACATAAAAAAAAGCCAAAGGCGGTTAAACCTTTGGCATGATTGATACGCCAGGGAAAAATTGAACTTTCATCAGAGATATCAATGATGAGAAGAGCTTTTCTGTACGACACTCTCTATCTTCACTCTTTATCTCGATTTGTATTCCTTGATGTTCCCGTTTCCTTATTTAGAAGAAAGATCACTAACGACATCTAATAATACATTGACACCTGCAGCCAAGTCATGATCTTTCGTGTATTCTTCAGGATTATGGCTGATCCCCTCTATACTTGGAACGAAAATCATAGCCGTCGGACAGATGCGGGCCATCATTTGTGCATCGTGCCCGGCACCGGATGTCATCCGTTTTGATTCCAGTCCCCGTTTATTTGCAGCCCGCTCAATTAATGCAACAATGTTTTTATCAAATACAACGGGATTGAAACGGACTAATGGTTCAGATGTGATAGATACGTTTTCAGCCTCTTCCAAATCTTTCAGGTAATCGGCCAGTGCTGATTCTTCTTCTTGAAGTCTCTTTTCGTCCGGATCTCGCAAATCAACTGTAAGTGCTGCCAATGATGGAATGACATTGATAGCATTTGGCTCAAAACTGATTGTTCCGACCGTGGCGACAGTTTGGCCGTTAGACATATTGGCACGTTTGCGCAAATACGTTATGATTTGTGCGGCTGCATGCCCGGCATCCTGACGCATATCAGTCGGAGTTGTCCCGGCATGATTTGAAACGCCTTGAACCGTTATACGCTGCCAGGAAATCCCTTGCAAATTCTCAACGGCACCGACCGGAATGCCTGTTTTGTCTAAAATCGGCCCCTGCTCAACATGAAGCTCAATAAAGGCGTGCGGTGTTAAAAAGCCGGGCTTTTCTGTTCCCTCATATCCTATACGCTTAAGTTCTTCACCCAGTTTCGTCCCATCCGTACCGCGGGTCTGAAGCGCCTTTTCTAAAGAAAGTCCTCCGGCGAATACGAGTGATCCCATCATATCTGGAGTATATCGCACACCTTCCTCATTGGTAAAAGCCGCAATGACAATCGGACGCTCCGGTTTGAAGCTGGACTCCTTTAAAGTGTTTATGACTTCAAGTCCCGAAATAACCCCGTAACATCCATCGTAAATACCCGCGTTGATGACCGTGTCGATATGAGAGCCGATCATAATGGGCGCATCATTATTCTGATCAGAACCATACCATACCCCGAAAATATTTCCGATTTTATCAATCATAACCTCTAAGCCTGCTTTTTTCATCCATGTTACCAATAAGTCCCGTCCCGCCTTATCTTCATCGGAAGCAGCTAACCTTGTGAGTGTGTCATTGCGGTCACGTCCGATTTCACCAAGCTCCTTAAGACGGCTGAGTAAACGTTCAGAATTCATGTAAAGGTTCACATGTTCAGATGCCATTTTGCATTCCTCCCTGTACTGAGTCAATCGCTTCATTGATATAACAATAATGTTATGATATATAAGAATTCATCATCTTAATACCAATATTGGATTTAAAAATATAAGTATATTGAGGTGTTTAACATGCAAACGCAAAACTTTCTGATGGATGACAGTCTGCAAGATTTGACGAAACACCATACAATTGTTATGCCGGTTGCTTGCTATGAAAAAACCATTAAGAACCATTTGCACGGATATATTCCCCTTCATTGGCATGATGAAATTCAATTCGTGCTTATAATAAAAGGAGAAGCGCTGTTCCAAGTAAATGAGGAATGGGTGGTTGTCCGTCAAGGCGACGGGCTGTTTATTAACAGCGGCTGCCTGCATATGACAAAGGAGCATGGCAGTTCAGATTGTCTTTATATCTGTTTAAATGTCTCCCCGCATTTCGTTTTATCACAGGAACTCTACACGACCTATGTAAAACCTTTGATTCACGCAACGAATGTCCCTTACTTATATATCCACGCAGACGACCCTTTAGAAAAAAACATTCTGAATGCTGTATTAGAGATCCACAAATGCATCGAGCAAAAATCCCTCTTTTATGAAATAGATATCACGATGAAACTTACGTCTGTTTGGAAACACTTAATCGCCAACTGTTTCCACCTTGAATGTATCGAAACAGAATGGTTGAAGAACCAAAGGATGAAGAATATGCTGAGCTGGATCCATCAGCATTATGCTGAAAAAATCACATTGGAGGATATTGCGAAAGCCGGGCAGCTAAGCCGTTCTGAGTGCTGCCGCTATTTCAAGCGCTTTTTAAAATGTTCTCCGTTACACTACGTTATAGATTACAGAATTCAAAAAAGCTTATATTTATTGCAGCAAAGAGATGCGAGTGTGACAGACATTTCTTATCAAGTTGGTTTTAACAGCACAAGTTATTTCATCAGCAGGTTCAGACATGCCATGAAGATGACGCCGCTGGCTTATAAAAAACAAAAAAACAAAGAAAGACAGCACTGACTGATTCAGTAATTGCTGTTTTTCTTTGTTTCATGTGTTTTAGGATAAGCGAATTTTAACTAATTCCGCAAAATACGCTGCACCGGTTAAAAGAATGTCATCATTAAAATCATATGACGGGCTGTGTAATGGAATATGGCCCTTTTGATCATGCTCATCACCATTGCCAAGAAAAACAAATACACCGGGAACCTTCTCTAAAAAAGCCGAGAAATCTTCTGAAATCATCATCTGATTTATGTTAGAAGTGACATTCTCTTTTCCGGCTGTTTTGGCAGCAGCTTCAACAGTAAACCCGACATATTCTTCCCAATTCGTCGTTGGAGCAAATTCATGTGTATACTCAAACTGACACTCCGCACCATGCATCTCACAAATCCCGGAACTGATAGTCCTCATTTTTTCTTCGAGAAAACGTCGGGTGTCAGGAGAATAACTTCGCGTATCACCTTTGATTTCCACATAAGTCGGAATCGCATTCCTCACCCCGTCTGTTACGATTTCCGTACAGGATATAACGGCAGGAACGCTTGGATCTAAATTTCTGGACACAATAGTCTGTAAGGCGAGAATAATTTGCGACGCTATGACCAATGGATCAATACTCATATGAGGGCGGGCTGCATGAGCGCCTTTTCCTTTAATCCGGATGACAAAGTTATCTTCACCGGCCATAATTCCCCCGGGGCGGGTTGCAAAAGTACCCGCCGGCAATCCAGGCATATTATGCAATCCGTAAATTTCATCGAGCGGAAATTGTTCAAAAAGTCCATCCTCAATCATGGCCCTCGCACCCTTGCCCGGTTCTTCCGCCGGTTGAAAAATAAAACACACGGTGCCGTTAAAATGTTGTCTTTCACTCAATATTTTAGCTGTCCCAAGAAGGATTGCCATATGTCCGTCATGACCGCAGGCATGCATTTTCCCTTTATTTTTAGACACATACGAATGATCTGCTGCTTCAGTGAAGTGTAATGCGTCCAGTTCCGCTCTGATTCCTATAACCTTTGAACCTTCTCCCGCTTTTAAGGTGGCGACTATACCTGTTCCGCCCAGACCCGAACAAACGCTTACTCCCATTTTTTTTAATTCTTCAGCAATATACACTGAGGTCATGTGTTCTTCAAAAGCTGTTTCAGGTATCATGTGGAGGTCATGTCTCCATTTTATTAATTGATCTTTCATTGTGATATCATTCATAAAGACCACTCCAATATAATCATTAAATAGAAAGCGTTTACACAAATAATTAAAATAAAGCAAAAATAATTGCCGAAACAGTGATGACACCAATAATCGTAACAAAAACATTACTGATTTTATTTCGATACATTTTTAATACTGGCAGCTTACGAATGGCATACATAGGGAGCAGCAATAGAATAACAGCCCCTATCGGTCCGCTGATGCTTTCAATGATGCCTAGAATACTTGGGTTGATATAAGCTATTAGCCAGCAAGTGACAAACATAAAAAACAGAATGATAAAATCTGTTTTTTTCTTATTATTTCTTGATGGAAAAACCTCAACAATGATATCCCGCATGGCCTCATAGGCTCCTATATAATGTCCTAAAAAGGATTTCGTAATTGCGACAAATGCGATAATCGGGGAAAGACAAGCAATAAACGCTGAATGAAAATGGTTGGCGAGATAAGTGAGAATTGAGATGTTTTGTTTCTTTGCCATAGCAAGATCTGCCGGCGACAAACTGAATACACAGCTGTATACAAAAAATAAAACAGTAAGTATCATCAATATATAACTGTATTTTTGTATTTGGGCACATTTATCATCAGCAAATTTGTCTCCATAACACTGCCTTTGAGCTACAACGAATGGTGAAATCATTGAATAATGATTAAATGAAAGCACCAGGACAGGGAATGTCATCCATACCGTCATGAACATCCCTTGTCCTGATCCGGATAATGATAGGTGTGTGACATCCAAAATGGCTGTATTCCATTTAGGTATCAGATAGATCCCCATCAAACATAACGAACCTATAAATGGATAAACTAACAAACTCATAGTCTTCATGACCGCATCCTGACCAAAACGCACGATAAACAGTAATCCTGCTATCAGAAATCCGGCAGTTAAACCCCTTGGCGGCTCTGGCATGTTCATTTGATTCACAATAAAGCTTTGAGCTGTATTTGTAATGGCAACTGAATACATTAACAGGATGCTGTAAATCGCAAGAAAATAAATGACAGTGAATACTCTTCTTGCTTTCGCCCCAAAGTATTCTCCTGTCACCGCTAAAATCCCGTCTGTTGCAGAACCTGCCGATAAAACAAATCTGGCCAAAGCTCTGTGAGAAAAGTACGTAATCGGAAAAGCCAGAACAGTGATGATCATCAGAGGCAGAATGCCCCCTATTCCCGCATTAATTGGCAAAAAAAGCACGCCCGCGCCTATTGCTGTGCCAAACAGGCCTAAGACCCAAATTGTATTTTGCCTGCACCATTTAGCCGGATCTTCATAAGAGGCATTATTCGATGAAGAACTCCGGCACCGCACATCCACATCCTGTTCTATAGACATATTTATCCTCCCGAAAAAAGAATGTCATGCTCTGGAACATCACGAATTACCATGAAGCCGGGCAGCTTTTCACTCGTATATATTTATCCGGAATACGCGATGACTTCAATTTCAATCTGTACATCTTTAGGCAACCGGCTTACTTCAATTGTGGATCTCGCAGGACGATGGTCTCCAAGATATTTACCATATTCCTCGTTAACAGCTTTAAAATCACCTAAATTTTTAAGGAAAATAGTCGTTTTCACTATATTTTCAATTTTTAAATCCTCTGATTTCAGAATGGATTCAATGTTTTTTAAAACTTGAATCGTTTGTTCCCTAATATCAGCCGGAACTTCATCCGTGTTTGGATTAACAGGAAGCTGTCCTGATAAAAATAAAAAATCTTGTACTTTAATGCCTTGAGAATAAGGTCCGATCGCTTTTGGTGCTTTTTCTGTAAAAACTGTTTTTAACATAATAATCACCTTCTCCTTATTGATGTAAAATTCTAAATATTCTTCACAAAAAAACTGAATTGCTTTCAGTTAAAAGTAATATATCACATATCTCATATTAGTCAAACGAAAAATTCATACAAAAAAGCCTGACGAGTTGTCAGGCTTTTAATTGGCTGTTTAAAATGATTCGAGTCAGACTGTTTTCCCAGTTACTCCTTATGGCATTCAGTCCTTGTTTAAGATCTTTATTCTTCATTGCGTCTAATATTTGATTGTGTTCACTGCAGGATGCATTCATTGCGTGATTTTGACTGAAATACCGAATTTCAATTCTCTGTATTTTCGTTTTTTGTCCTTGCAGTAATTTCTGCAGTTCAGTATTATTTGAGACTTCAATGATCTTTTGATGAAAGGCATTATCCAATTCCAGCGCTTTTACCTTATCATCCGTCTCCATTATTGCATTCATTTGCTTATTTAATTTTTCCATCTCGTCTATATGATCTTGTGTAAATCTTGAAAGTGCCTGTTCAAAAGCGAGACACTCGAGAGACCAAACGACCGAGTAAACCTCTTTCGCATTTTCCAGGTCAATAGGTGCTACCACTGTCCACCGATTGGCTTTCGTTATGACAAGACCTTCATTTTCAAGCTGAAGCAGCGCCTCCCGGACCGGCGTGCGGCTGATTCCGAGTGTCTCAGATATATCTTGATTTCTCAGTCTTTCTCCCGGCTCAAGCTTACCTGTTATAATCCACTCTCTCAGAAACTGATAAGCTTCAACTTTCATAAATGTTCGTTTTAATTGGTGCTGTTGGTTCATTGTCACGTTTTCACCTCTTTAAAACATCATTTTACATGTAATATACCACATTTCAGTATATCGTTTGCGAAAAAGAAAAGTTGCTTTACATTCCGATCCATGTATAATGTGATATATCACATATTGGAAGGATGAAGAAATTTGTTTGCGAATATTGATTGGGTTTCGAATCATTTCAGATCTGATACGTTACCTCAGGAATCTTCCTATTTCTCTGCAGAGGAAACAAAAAAAGCGCTTCATTTTCATTCCGGCATTCCCGGCTATCAAGCAACACCGCTTCACTCGTTAAGAAGTCTCGCACAATATCTCGGCATAAACAGTCTTTATGTCAAAGATGAATCTAAACGCTTTAGCCTTAATGCTTTTAAAAGCTTGGGTGCTTCATATGCGATTGCTTCTTACTATAGTAAAAAACTTAAAATCGACCTTAATTCCATTCATTTTAACGAATTGGTTGAACTTGTAAAAAGCGCTCCTTCTGCTACATTTGCTACAGCTACCGACGGTAATCACGGAAAGGGACTGGCATGGGCGGCTTCCCTTTTTGGACAGAAAGCAAAGGTATATATGCCAAAAGGTTCTTCTCCCGCGAGATTGGAAGCCATTAAACATTTAGGTGCTGATGCGTACATTACAGATTTAAATTATGATGACACTGTTCAAATGGCGGCAGATTTATCTGAGAAACATCATTGGATTTTAGTTCAGGATACGGCTTGGGAAGGATACCAGCAAATTCCTCTCTCTATCATGCAAGGATATACAACAATTATTGCAGAAATATACAAACAAAATGAAGATTTCTTCAATACAATCAGTCATGTTATCCTTCAGGCTGGAGTGGGATCTTTCGCTGCTTCAATGGCAGCTTCCCTATTAAATGTAAAAAGCGGGAATAAGCCCAAAATCTCCATAGTTGAACCCGAAAGCGCAAATTGTCTGTACCGGTCAGCCCAAAGCGCCTCTGGATCACCTGTCCGAGTATACGGTGATCTTTCTACAATGATGGCTGGGCTTGCCTGCGGCGAACCCAACCCATTCGGTTGGAACATTTTGAGAACATGCAGTGATTATTTCTTTTCCTGTAATGACAAGATAAGCGCATTGGGGATGAGAATATTGGGTAATCCTATTGATCCGGATCCGAAGATTATTTCTGGTGAGTCAGGTTCCGTACCATTAGGTTTGCTGCATGAGTTAAGTAAGAATACTTCAATGGAACAGATAAAGAAGAAATTAGAATTAGATCAGTCATCTAATGTGTTAATGATTAATACAGAAGGTGATACTGATCCGGAAAATTATCGGAAAGCGGTTTGGGGAACAGATCATTAAAACAACGGCAACATGTTTGTTTTAATGATTTATAAAAAGCCTTAACTTTGGGTGAAGTTAAGGCTTCCGTTATTTCCCCTTCCCATGTAAAACTCAATCATTTAACTAGTCCCAAATTAAAGGCCTGTCAACCTCAGCAGTTCTGAGATAGTCTAAAAGCTGACCGGTATGTACGGACTCATGGTAAGCGATTCTTAATAACATGTCTCCTAGTTCGCGAATATATCCAACATCAGACCTGTCAATCTTTATATTTGTTAAATCTGTTTCGTTTAACGATTTGATGAATGTCAAAAACTCGGCCCGATACGGTTTTGCGAATTCTAATTCTTCGGTTACTGTGGTAAACGTTTTTGATTCATACGGGTTTTTAGATTCCTCTGAAGACTCATTCATTTGTTTTAGTAAAATGTGATGATAAAGAAATTCCGCTTCTAATACATGTCTTATCATTTCCTTACACGACATTGCTTCGGAATCGGGGCGCCAGTCCATTTTTTCCTCAGGTATAGCTGTCCATAACTTGATGCTTCGCCGTCTTACTTCTTCAAAATGTAAAACAATAAGGTCAATCGTATTCAAGTGTTTTCCCCCTTTTATTTTTAAATAATTCTCCTTTTTCCCGGAAAAAACCTCTTCAAATAAAAAACATATTCTTTCCCGACTCGCTGGATTGATAATCAAACCATTTTTAAGATAAGGAGATATTCATTCATCCATACAATAGACTCTGGCTGAACATATACTGAATGATAGTTTTCATCAGAAAGGAGAAATCAGCTTTGGCAAAATATCGGATCATGACCTTTGACGGGGGCGGTACCTTAGGTGCTTTAAGTTTACAACTATTGAACAGACTGGCTGAAGAAAATCCAGCATTAATAAGTCGAACCCATGTATTTGCGGGAAATTCAATCGGTTCATTTACTGCCCTTGCATTAGCAAGCGGAAGATCTCCGGAGGAAACACTTCAGTATTTTGAGGATGAGATCCTGCCCGCATTCAGCGTTTCCCGGCCGGGGGGACCTGTTTTCAATCAACAATTGCCCTATTCCGGTTTTATTAAAGCGGTGCGAAACTTTTTCCCGCCAGGCCTTCGTCTTAAAGATCTTAGAAAACGAATTGTTGTCCCTTCATTCAAATTATACTCCCCAGCACTGGATCGTTGGACGCCCGTATTATTTCACAACTTTCCCGGCTCTCCCTATTTAAATGAGAAAGTGAGCGATGTCATACTGCGGAGCAGCGGTGCTCCCGCGACGCAGCGAGCCTATCAAAACTACGTGGACGGATATGTAGTGGCAACGAACCCCAGTACGGCCAGTATCGCGTTTGCGGTTGGTAAAGCCAACGTGCCACTGGATCAAATTGCGGCGCTATCCATCGGTACAGGTGAAGCCCCGACTCGGTTAAGAAGAGATACGAGGGGATGGGGAATGGTGAGTGCGGATAACATACGTCCCGAAAATCTGAAGAACCTTCCTCCAAATTGGGGAGTCCTTTTGGACAGGTCGCCTAATGAACCTTTACTGCCATTTCTTCAGATGATCTCCGGCGGAAATGGCTACTATGAATCCATGGTCAGCGCGAATCTGCTGGGAGATCGCTTTTTCCGGTTAGATCCGCGGATTCCTAACTTCTCCAAAACAGACCCTTCCGTGGTTCCCGCTGTCATTGAAATTGCGAACAAAACCAACTTACAGCCTGCTAATACTTTTATAGAGAAAAACTGGAACGACAGCCACTAAGTAAGTCAGAAGTTTACGTCATCATACAATGAACAAAAAATACCAAGGGACTCAAAACCCTTGGTATTATTAATGCGGCCGAGAGGGTTTGGACCTTCCTGGGGTATTTATACGCTGGGCATTCGATAAAGTGAAATCTTATTACCGCCCGACATTTCAAACACTGAAGTTAAGCATTACATCCAACAATCGGGCCATTTAATTGAATAGGACTACTCAGAAGTCGCTTCCCATTACGTAAGAAAAGCGACTTTTTAGATTTGATTTTCAAGTTCCTTTGACAAATTTTGAAAAGACCATTGACTATTCAGTTGAACTGTATTAAGTTTAACTATATAGTCAGACTGAATAGAGGATGAGGATATGAAACATAAATTATTACCGCTGTCTGAAACCATGCATTATATTTTATTAGCTTTGCGGGAGCCGCTTCATGGCTATGCCGCCATGCAGAAGATCGAAAAGATGAGTAACGGAACTGTTATTTTAGCAGCCGGCACATTATACGGCGCGATTGAAAACTTGAATAAGCATGGCTGGATTGAACCTGTTGGAGAGTCGGGCCGGAGAAAAGTTTATATGATAACTGCGGAAGGAAGCGCCATTTTGAAAATGGAACAAAACAGGTTACTGCATATTTTATCCCTGCACGAAGGAAGTGAATCGAATGAAGAAATTTAAGATGTTTTTTGATATTGAAAAAGAGGAGCAATGGCTGAACGAGCAATTACAAAAAGGCTATCGCTGTACAAATATCAGCGGATTAGGAATATACACTTTCGAAAAAACCGACAAAAAATATGTGATGAGACTGGATTATCAAGATTATTTATCAAAGAAAAAATTCGAAGATTACAGAGAGATATATGAAGACTTCGGCTGGAGTTATATAAATGGCCCTTGGGGGCTTGGAACTCGATATTGGCAAAAAGAAGATGATGATCAAAATGAAATCTTCTCGGATCGCCAATCAAAGAGTAATTATTATAAAAGACTAATGAGTTTTTCATCTTGTTTTGGGTTACTGTGCTTGTTTTATTGTAATATGATTTACACGAATTCAGGTTTGTATTTAGCTGAAGGTCTGTGGAGTATGGAAGGCGCAATGTTTTGGAAAGCATTTTTATTTGAAACTCCATTTGCCCTTTTAAGGTCGCTTCCCGCTCTTATGGCCGTTCTCTTTGGCTGCAGTTTCTATAAAGCGTATCGAAAATATTCAATGTTAAAAGAACAATAACGCGGGGAAGTTACATTTAAAGAAGTAATCGAGGATCATGTATCTGCCGAAGCCGGGCGCTTTAACGGAAAAAAGCGCCCTGAATTTGCTGATTAATCAGACGGCTTATTTTGTTAATGATACATACTTATTTACAATGGCTTGAGCGAGACAAGCTGATGAATCAACAAAGGTAAGTTCGCTGCTTTTTTGATCCGTGACCATATTTAAATCCGTACATGCAATGATAACCGTATCAACCTTTTCTGCTAATTCACGGTGTAATTCATCATATAATGTACCAGCCTCATCGGTTTGACCTTGTTTAATCTTTTCTATTATGTGATCGACATAGATTTGCCAACTATCTTGATGTAAAAAATCATAACCTTCTCTGTTTAACGCTTCTTGAAATATTCCAGATTGAACCGTAGGAACGGTGGCTAAAAGAGCTGCTTTTTTTGAGCCTTTAGGTATTTTTTTTATGGTTTCATCAACCATGTTTAGTAAAGGGACTGAAAGCGATTTTTTTATTTGATTAAAATAAATATGTGCGGTATTACATGGGATTGCAATAAAATTAACACCCGTTTTTTCAAGCTTTACAGCCCCCTCAATAATTGCATTTTCCATGTCCGTATGATTGAGAGGTTTATTCATGTAGAAAGGAGTCGGACAAGAATAAATCATCATATGAGGAAAATCCATGTCGTGTATTGCTCCATATATTTTTTGGCACTCGTCTACTACTTTATCTACAAATGGCCCAGTAGATTTTGGCCCCATTCCTGCCAGTATTCCAATCATAATTGTCCTCCTCTGTAAAAATGTGTACGAATACGATCACGATGAGTTATTCTTGTGTTTCTCATCTGAATCTGCTCTCATTTCTTTTTGGCTGTCTTCTCCTATTTTATCATTTCATTAATCGAAAAAGGGACTTTAAAAAAGATAGCTGGCAAACCAGACGACTTGCTCTTGGGCGCCATGTTTGTTAAAATCACCATCTTCGTTTTAAAACGTACAGGTTTATAGTGTCCCATAACGCTGTCCTAAATAAAACACTGGTCGCAACTAAGTCAAATGTTTTTCACGGTACTATAGTCAAGACTTGCCCAAGTCACCATTATCAAAAAGAATTTCATCAAGCACTTGAAACATTTATTGAACGTGAGCAAGTGTTATAACATGAATAAGAAACCAAGGAGTGATGAATCTTTTAATCTTTCATTTTACCCGCTGACTCATATCAAAGGAGCTCTAACCAAATTTTAATAGCTGTCGCACTTATTAATAACGCTAAAATCCATTGCAGGAATTTTGTATTTACTTTTTGCCCAACAGATGCGCCAATAGGAGAAGCAATTAAACTGACAATCATAAGAACCAGAGCCGGTGCAAAAAGAACCTGGCCCGTGATTACTTTTCCAACTGTTGCGCCAATAGATGAAAGAAATGTAATCGCAAGAGATGAAGCGACTGTGATTCTAACAGGGATATTTAAAATCGATAACATAATGGGGACCAGGATAAAAGCGCCGCCAGCTCCTAAAATACCTGATACGCCGCCAATGATAAACGCTAGGGACGAAGCCAACCATTTATTAAATATCACTTCTTCGTCTTCGCTATGTTCTTGTCCTTTTTTAGGTATAAACATTAAAACAACTGCTAGTATAGCCAGAATTCCGTATATAAAGTTAATTCCTTTTTCAGATATATAATGAGAAAAGTAACTCCCCAATACACTCCCTAAAAGGATGCTGCTTCCCATGTACATAATTAATGCTTTATTTAAAAAACCACTTTTACGATAAGCCCAAACACCGCCAAGTGTCGCAAAGAAAACTTGAATAGCCCCTATCCCTGAAACTTCATGGGCAGTTAATGACATCACTCCCACTAAAGAAGGAATGTATAATAGCATTGGATAATTAATAACTGATCCGCCAATACCCATCATTCCGGAAATAAAGGCACCAATAAACCCTATAATGAAAAGAGTTGTGATAAAGGCAATATCCATTTTGGTTCCTCCTTTCAAAGAAAAAGGGCATCTTTGTATTCGATACCCTTTCACATTTATTAGCCTTTTTTAATCCAGAATTTCAATACATCGCCTTCATCAGTTTGCTCTAAAAGGTCATGCCCGCCTGATTTAGACCAAGCTGCAAGATCATTTTTAGCTCCCTTATCTGTTGCATGCACTTCTAATATTTGACCTGATTCCAGTTCATTCATCGCTTTCTTTGTTCTGACGATTGGCATTGGGCATGCCAGGCCTTTTGCGTCTAATACTTTATCTGATTTCATGTTCATCTCTCCTCTTTTTAATAGAAACTTGTGTTACCGTATTGCACAGCGGTTTGGACCAATCTCCATTTCACGCTGTTTTTCTTCATCTGGGCTGATTTTCCCCATGTTTGTTTCTCGAATCTCTTGGTATGCATTTGGCTGCGGAGGCAAATGATCTGTTACTAGGTGTCTAAATTCTGTTTCATCCGCAATGTTCAAACCATGGTTCTCGCTAAATAATGTACGTAGTTTTTTACCAACACTTCCATCCTCATTTAGCTCGTCAATGATCATAAAGTGTGCCGGTAATACAATTAAATCCTTTGATAACGCGTTGTAACGGCTATAAAGCGTTGTTCTTAAATCTCCCGCCCAATCTTCTGCCATACCGGCTAAGTCTGGTCTTCCGATTGAATCAATAAACAAGATATCACCTGAAAGAAGATACTGATCATCGACAATGAAAGAAGTGGAGCCAATCGTGTGCCCCGGTGAATAAATCGGTTGAATGCCAATCTTTGTGTTTCCAATGACAATATCGTTGCCTTCTTCCAGCGGCTGATAATCAAATACCGCTTCTTCTGCATCCTTCGGTGGTAACCAGTAGGTTGCTTTTGTTTTTTCAGCTATGACTCTGCCGCCTGAAATATGGTCTGCGTGAAGATGTGTATCAAATACGTGAGTAATCTCCGCGCCCTTCTCTTTCGCAAAGTCTATAAAAATATCCGCCATACGTGTCGCATCAATAATCGCTGCTTCACCATTGGAAATGACCATGTATGACAGGCAGCCTTTACCGATTCGAACAAACTGATACATCTCACCGCCACCTTTTAAATCCCCGACTTTTACCGGCTCTAAATGTTCGCTCCATGCTTTCATTCCGCCCTTAAGATAGGATACAGAATGACCTGCTTCAGAAAGCATTTCGGATACCATGACAGATGAACCTTCTTTTGCACAAACGACCAGCACTTCTTTATCAGAAGGAATTTTCTCCAAGATATCTTCTACGCCATCTAAAAGATCGAAATACGGTACATTTAAATGGTCAAAATAATGTCCTTCAATCTTCCAATCGCTAAAATCATTTTCATTACGTACATCCAGAATAAATAAAGATTCTTTGTGAAAGATTTTTTGTGTGACTTCTTTTGCGGTAAGTGCTTGAACGGTCATGTTTACATACCTCCTTTTTCTGTTTTACCAGTCCAATCCCGCATACCGGGGACAACATTAATAACCTTTTTAAAACCTTGTTTTTTCATGGTGTGGGCCGCCATTTCACTTCTTCTTCCCGAATGGCAGATAATATAAATTTCATCATTTTTGTTTAATTCGTTAGAGCGCTTTTCCACTTCGCCAAGAGGGATATGCACCACTCCGGGGATATGGGCTTCTTCATACTCCTCTATCTCTCGTACATCTAAAATGTGAAGAGACTCGTCACTATCCACTTTCTGTTTGAAAGCTTCTAATGAAATCTCAGGAATTGAAGCTGCATTTTCTGCTGAAAGCTCTCCTCCTTTTCGAAGAAAATGACGAAGTATTTCCCCCTCTGCTTCAGTACCTAGATATTCATGGCCTGTACTATTTGCCCATGCTTCCAGATCTGCTGTAGAACCTTTATCTGTCGCTTGAATTTCTAATATGTCACCAGCTTTTAAATCCTTCATACTCTTCTTCGTTTTTACGATAGGCATTGGACACGCCAAACCTTTAGCGTCTAGTACAATATTTGCTTTCATCATTTTTTCCTCCTTTTCTCATATAGGGGCGGGGGTATATAAATATGCAAAAAGTTACTCTCTGGATGTTAATACCATGTATTCATACCACCTTTTATATTTGTGATATTTTTAAATCCTTGTTTCTTCAATACTTTACTTGCCTTTATACTTCTCATTCCGCTTTGGCAGATCACAAAGACGTCTTTGTCTTTCGAAAGCTGATGAGTTTGACGAGGCAAGATAGACAAAGGAATATTTTCGAACCCTTTAATATGCCTTGTGCGGAACTCATAAGGTGTTCGTACATCTATAAACTGTTTGTCTTTATTTTTCAGCTCTGACTTTAAATCAGCAGTTGTTATTTGTTTAACACCATGCAATGGGAAAAAACGTCGAAATACGATCCAAAGTAAAAATAAAATGAGTAAAGTATTGAACATTACTCCGCTATTCATAGTGTTATAACCCCCTTCACTTATTCAATTTGCAATGGATAACATTAGATAAATAAGTTGACATTGCCTTCTTCAGCATCTGCCAAATAAGCAGCTACACCAGCATAGTCGATATCATCTAATAGTTCTTTTTCCTGTAAACCAAGAAGATCCATTGTCATCGTACAAGCTACGAGCTTTACACCTTGTTCTTGAGCCATCTCAATCAACTGAGGCAACGTAAGTGCATTATGCTTTTTCATCACATTTTTAATCATTTTAGGGCCCATACCTGCAAAGTTCATTTTAGATAAACCCATCTTATCAGCACCGCGAGGCATCATCTTTCCAAACATTGTTTCAAGAAATCCTTTTTTCACTGGAATCAGCTCTTCTTTACGTAAAGCGTTTAATCCCCAAAACGTATGGAAGATCGTCACTTCATGATCGTAGGCAGCTGCACCATTTGCAATAATATAGGCTGCCATTGCTTTGTCATATTCGCCGCTAAATAAAACAATTGTTGTGCGTTTTGTTTGTTTTGTCATGTTTATTCTCCTGACTAACCACCATTACCCCTAGGGGTATATTAGAATTAAAAATTTTTTCGGAAGATCTCCTATTATTCAACCCAAAATACCGGCAGGGGTATATTATAATAAATATAAAAATTCGTCAACCTTAAAGATGATAGGTTGATGAATTTTTTTATCGGCTCTTTACCAATAATTCGACCGCTTCTTTTACTAAGTGTTGTGTGTCTTCTCCCTTTTCTAAACTTTCACGAACACAATGTTCAAGGTTTGTGCTCACAATCAAACCCATTGCTCGATCGATCGCATTACGTGAAGCAGCTAATTGGGTCACAACCTCTCTGCAATCTTTTCCTTGTTCCATCATGGTCAATACACCTTTTATCTGTCCTTCTATCCGGCGTAAGCGATTTTTAATCTTTTGATCATATTCCATGCGTTGAACTCCTTCTTTGAAATTTATATATTTGCATGTTATCAACTATCACTTCATACTATGCTTTATCACACTACATTATTAACTAGATAATGTTTGTGAATCAATATTATACCCTTACAGGTATACTGTCAATTTTCAAGACGGCATGAGAATGATTATAAAGAGTTAATATTAGTACCCCCTGTTTTACGTTAAACCCAAAAGATTAATCACAAGAAGTCTCCATATTTACTTAACATGCTCTTAATTGCATAATTGGTATTCTTGAGGAGAAGAAGACATCGAAAAAGTAAACAAACCTAGGATTCAATTGCTGTCATTGATGTCAAGTCATGAACTCCTAAAGGAAATTTAATAACTCATTTTCAACGAAAAACTGATCTCTGTTAATTAGTCGAGATTCCAAGATATACACGGACCAATTGACCTTTTCTTTTTTAGGAATCCCACAGGTTCCCTCTTGTTTTGATGTTGTTTTTTTAAAAAAAGTTATTGACACCAATAAACGACCATGTTATCATTAAAAATTTGATATCACACTCCATATATGATAACCTTAAGTTAAGTTCCTATATATGGAGGTGGATGATATGTTTCAAATTGGCGATAACATTGTTTATCCAATGCATGGAGCAGGTACAATTGAAGCCATAGAAGAAAAACAATTCTTAGAGGAAAAACAACAGTATTATGTCATAAGAATGTCACTCAGTAATATGACAGTTATGATTCCAACGCGTAAAATATTGAGTTCAAATATACGGCCGGTTACTGATATACGTGCATTAAAACACATTATACACATTTTTCAGCATGGAGAATCAGATAGGCTACTGCCGTGGAAGCAAAGGTATATAGTAAATACGAACAAAATAAAAACGGGTGAAATACAAGAAGGCGCTGAAGTTGTACGTGATTTAAGGCGGATGAAGAAAGAAAAAGCACTTAATTCAAGCGAAAAAAAAATGTTGGATCATGCATATGAATTTTTGATTAGTGAACTGGAATTCATTAAAGGAATCACTGAAAAACAAATAAAAAGTTTTTGCTAAGGCTAATTTTAAATAATGTTTTGCATTCCAAAAAGCACCCGAAAGTTTTCGGAATATTACGATTAGATGTTTAACTTCTTCAACTTACTTTTAAAACATTAACCCCTTTTATTACCCCAACAATCTAATCTGTTTTATTTTTTTCTTCAACGAACATTTGAATTTTTATCAAAAAACTCGATGAAATAGTCACTTAATTTTTGTAATCCTGATTCACACTGGCACGGACAAGGAGCCGTAAGGATGGAAGAGAGGCAGGGCTTTCATTGTTTTAGGTCTAAGTGATTATTTCCAGAAGAAAAAACAACCACTCTCCTCTTTATCTTTAAGAATTTCTTACATCTGCTTCCACAGTGAATAGCAGTTGTTTATCTTCTTTTCATATTAGAGATATGCGAAATGTAACAAAGAATAACATACAGATATATTGAGAACATAAAAACAAATCATTTATATATATTCCACATATCGTCAATCCGGTATGTTATACTGTAAACAATCCTTTGAGGTTTTAAACCTTTTTCTTACCTTGTAGCAACTGTCCCTACTCGAACGTTGAGTAGGGTTTTTTTATTCAGTATGATACAGAGAACATAAAAAAACAGGCCCTGTATAAAGAGCCTGTTTGTATAAACGATTAAAGATTAAGCAGTTTTTTGAACGTTAGCAGCTTGAGCTCCACGAGCACCTTGCTCAACGTCAAACGTTACTTTTTGACCTTCGTCTAAAGATTTGAATCCGTCACTTTGGATTGCAGAAAAGTGTACGAATACATCGTCTCCATTTTCACGTTCGATAAATCCAAAACCTTTTTCTGCATTAAACCATTTAACTGTACCTTGTTCCATTTTTGTTGCCTCCTAGTGTGTTACACATTGTATTACTATCCTTGCCCAAAGTATCATCAAGACGAAAAGTCGATATTCATACTATCCTTTACACGAACAAAAATAATTCCCCTTTATCATAGCACGAAACGGAAATAACTGCAAATTAATAATGTGTTCATTCATGTTTTATTTGTTAAACCTGTCGATACGAGTGCAAAATAAGATGCCTATTAATAACTATGGTTTGAAAACACCGTGAAAATGGATCACGAGTGTCTTCAAACCCAGTACTTCATATTGATTGTTAAAGATTTCTTTAAAAAGCTCAGCTGTTTCTTGTTCAAGTACAAGATATTCTTGGCTGTTCACTGGTATAGCTTTGTTTCTGCAGATGTTTCCAAACGATCATTCAAGTATACCCCCTATTTTAACGGTATTAACTTGTCATGTTTGTTCCTCAAACAATCAATGTTTACGGTCTAAATAAACCGATTCACATAGGGGAGCATGGAGAGAGTTTGGCCCGATAAAGAGCCGGGTATAATCTTCATACGTTTTTTGTATCCCGGCTGGCCATTGCTAATAAAGATTTAATCGAGATGGAGAACAGTTTCTGACCTTCAATAGTTTTACATAAGATTAGGAAAGATACTTATCATACATGGAGTATGACAGCTGGGACTTCAAAGGCAATAAAACGTTTTCTATACGCAGATTAAGAACATCAGGGAAGGGGAAGCTTTTAAAAATGAATGAACAAAACCTAAGGACTTTGAGAAAACTGGTTACCCCTTATGAAAAGTCCGATTTACACAAAAGTATTTGTCAAATCATTAACACATTGGTGCCGTTTTTCCTGTTATGGTGTTTGGCCTATAAGAGCTTGTCGATTTCTTATATCCTTACATCAGCGATTTCTGTCGTTGCGGCAGGTTTTTTAGTGAGAACCTTCATCATCTTTCATGATTGCTGCCACTATTCCTTTTTTAAGAACCGAAAGGCGAATCGAATCCTTGGAACAATTACAGGAATTCTGACTCTGCATCCGTTTGATCATTGGGCACACGATCATTCTGTCCATCATGCGACAAGCAGCAACCTGGACAAACGCGGTACGGGCGATATTTGGGTACTGACTGTTGAGGAATATAAAGAAGCCTCAACTAAGACAAAAATAATGTACCGTTTGTACAGAAATCCGTTTGTTATGTTTATTATCGGACCGATTTACGTCTTCGGGATTACCAATCGTTTTAATCGTAAAGGGGCAAAACGCAAAGAACGAATGAATACATATGTAACGAACCTGGGGATCGTCGCTTTGGCAGCACTTTTATGTTGGGCTATCGGCTGGCAAAACTTTCTGCTGGTCCAGACGCCAATTTTTATGATATCGGGATCCCTCGGAATTTGGATGTTTTATATTCAGCATACGTTTGAGGATTCATATTTCGAAGAAGATGAGCATTGGGAATATGTAAAAGCAGCCGTTGAAGGAAGCTCTTTTTATAAGCTTCCAAAAGTCATGCAGTGGCTGACAGGCAATATCGGTTTCCATCATGTTCATCATTTAAGCCCAAGAGTCCCAAACTATAAGCTTGAAATCGTGCATAACAACACTGAACCATTGCAAAATGTTCCGACCATCACACTGGCAACAAGTATTAAGTCGTTAAAGTTCCGCCTATGGGATGAAGAAGGCAAAAAATTTGTTGGTTTTACCCACTTAAAAAAAACTTCTAAAAGCCAGGTATCAGCTCGGCTAAGAACGGATTAAATAAACGCCCGTAATCGATGATAATGGGCAGTGTATCTTGCAGAATAAAAGTGCAGACTCGCGCAAAGATTTTGTGCAGAGGTCAGCACTTTTTTAATGCCACATGCACTTAACATAAAAATACCAGAGGTGTCAAAACCCTTGGTATCATTGAGATGCGCCCGAGAGGACTTGAACCTTCACCGGGTTATTCATCCGTTGGGCCATCAATAAAGTGAAACTGTGTTTTCTGTTATAAAACCTTTGAATATTCATATGTGGAGTAAAAATGGAGTAGTTTTTTCATTTCCAAAAAGTTACATGTCATGTCATTGGTGCAATGTATCTTAAAATAGCCACCGTTTTAAAGAAAAAAAGAATCTTTTGAAACTGATCTTTCCCAATCTTAGATTGACCCCATTTATGACAAAATGACAGGATCGTTCTAAAGATAAGAAGAGGAATGGATCATAATTATTCTTTACCGATCGTTCTCAATATGTTATGATTGCCATCACAAGGAGGGGAATTTAGTGGCTAGAACCAAGGAATTTGATGAAGATGCAGTACTGCTTAAAGCCGTTCGTTTATTTTGGGAACAAGGGTATGAGAAAACTTCCATGACAGACTTAGTCAACCATATGGGAGTGCACAAGAGAAGTTTGTACGATACCTTCGGAGATAAGCATTCGTTATACATTAAGGCTTTAAACCGTTACACTCAACTGCAGTCGGAGAAAAAAATCAATAAAGAGAATCTTACTGCGGTTGAAGCAATCCGGCAGTTGTTCGATAGAGTCATTACTAGAGGAGAAGGCGAATACCCTAAAGGATGTTTGATCGTAAACACAGCAGTTGAACTGGCTCTGCATGATTCCGAATGTAAGGATTGGGTAGATCAACGATTAACCGATACAGAGCGACTAATCCGTGAACTCATTGAGGCAGGTCAGCAGTCCGGAGAACTCGATAAGATGCTAAACGCGGAATTACTATCCCAATATATAAATAATGCTTTAATCGGGCTTCGAGTGATGATCAAGACAACAGATAACAGAGATAAATTAGAGCAGATCGTGGATACGACATTATCCATTTTAAAGAAATAATTTTTTTACCCTATTGAGAACGATCATTCTCAAATAAAACGGATTTACTAATAAAATGCGAGGAGAACGAAAGATGAAGAGAATGTTTTGGATTATTCTGATGATGTCTTGCGGAGCCACTTATATTTCATCATTATTCCCTATATACGGGAGTCACTATCAAATGAGCAGCCTAGAGATTACAATGTTGTTTGCTGTTTATGCCGTTATCTTGGTTCCGACCTTGCTAATCGTAGGAGCCAAGGGGAGCACCTGGGGATTAAAGAAGGTCCTTCGCATAAGCATCTGGCTATCCATCGCGTCAACGTTGCTTTTCATAGGGAGCCAGAACGTCTGGATGCTATTTGCGGCAAGGATTTTGGAAGGCATTGCATATGGCGCTTTTACAGGAACGGCCACCACATTTTTATTATCACAAACCTCTCGCCAGCATCTAAGTACTGCTATTAAGTTATCGGGAGTATTCGTAAACGTTGGATTCGGCATGGGTCCGGCTATATCCGGTCTAGTGTTGCAATATGTGCAGGTTCAGCCGCTTCGAATGCCATTTTGGCTTTTGCTTGCCATGCTATTAAGTTCTTTGGTACTTCTGGAAATGTTACCGAGTCTTAAAGAAGAACCAAAACCGCTGAATACAAAAATTTCGCTCGGTATACCGGAAAATATACGAACCCATTTTATTTCATTTATTGGACTTCCGGCTTTTACATTCTTCATGTTAGGCGGAATCGTATTTTCCGTCATTCCTTCCTATGTCAAAAACGTCATTCACTCCTCTAATCTCTCATTAGCAGGTGTGTTGGTGTTCATACTCTTAGGCGTGGCTGCCTTGATACAATTCTTCCCGTGGGTACAGAATCCAGTTAAGCGAATGCGCATCGGAATTGTATTGCTGGCCATCGGTCCGTGGATCATTGTTTTCTCCGGACAGACAGGCGATTTATGGATGCTCTGGATTGGAATGCTTATCCAAGGGGTCGGCGCCGGTTGGTCGTTCCAAGCAGCATTAAGGTTTGCCGGACAGCTGCCTAAGCCGGAAGAACGACCGAGAGTAATATCAGCATTTTATTTGTGCGCTTATTCCGGATTCATTATCCCTCCAATTGGAGTCGGCATTTTGACCAGTTTCTTTAGCTTGAATCACTCATTAATTGTTCTAAACACATTTGCCGCACTAATCGTTATTTATGTCTTGATCTATTCAATCAAGTTTAATCGATATTATTCGAAAGTGACATTATGATTAAACTATCATGAAAATAAACTTCTGTAATTTAGGAGTTTTGACGGTCCCCTTAATCATGTTGATAGATGTATTTTAAAAAAGCCCACTCACGAAAACGAGTGGGTTTACAAAAGCTCTAACTAACCCACAAAGGTTTTAGTCAGAGCTATTTATACATATTTTTTTGGTCCAACTCACTAAGCACCTACTCTATCCTCAACTCGAATAAATCAGCTGCTCTGATTGCAAAGTTTTCAATGTCTCCGTACATTCTTAGAAGAAAGATACCATTAGCGATGACACTAATGGTACCCCTTTGTTTCTACTCAATCACTTATTCAGCTTCTCCAACAACTGTAAAGCGTTCATTTATATGTTTTGGATTTTCAATTTCATCCAATACTGCAATTGCATAGTCTGCATAGCTGATATAACTTTCGCCTTTCGAATTCACAAGAAGATGATCTTTTCCTGACTGATAAAATCCAGTTCTTTTCCCGTCTGGGTCAAATACCGCTGAAGGACTGATAAATGTCCAGTTAATATCAGAAGTTTCCTTTAGTTCTTGCAAGTTACGACCTTGGCCTTTAGCTGTTGGAATAAAAATCTCCGGGAAATCAGGTGTATCCATTACACTGACAGTTTTATTTTCGTCTACATAAAGACTCCCTGCTCCACCTACAATTACGGCTCTTGTACCCGTTCCTTTTAATGCCCTAATTAATGCCCGGCCAGCATCTACATGTGCCTGTTCTTCTCCTAATGGAGCACCGAAGGCATTAACTATTACATCTAACTTTTTTAGATCATCCGATGTAAGATCAATTATATTTTTTTCAATGATTGAAATCTTTTCCTCTTTAAGTTTTGCAGCATCTCTTACAATTGCAGTTACTTCATGTCCCCTGCTTACCGCTTCATTCAAGATAAGACTTCCAGCTTTTCCGGTTGCACCAATGATTCCAATTTTCAATTTAAAGTCCTCCTAATCATTCAAAATTTTAAATGTAACCATATTGATTACATGTAATAATTTTAGTTACACCTTATTTATTTGTCAATACTTTTATCATCTTGTTAATTGAGCATATTAGAGTAAAAGAACTTGTAATACATTCAGTTACAAGTGTACTATAAAGAGTGTAACGTAATTAGGATGGTGAAGAAATCATGTCTATTAGCAGCCGTTTTGCTGTAGGAATTCATATATTGGCTCTTATTGAAATAAATGAAGACGGAATTAGCACTTCTGAATTTTTAGCTGGAAGTGTAAATACAAATCCCGCCTTCATAAGAAAAATTATGGGGATGCTGAAAAAAGCAGGTTTAGTAAAAGTTCGGCCAGGTATTGCAGGAGCTGAATTAGCGAGGGATTTAACTGAAATCACCTTACTTGATGTTTATAGAGCAGTTCATGTTGTTCAAGATAAAGAATTGTTTAGTATACATGAAAATCCCAATCCTCAATGTCCTGTAGGCCGGAACATTCAAAGTACAATTGGTCCAATATTTGAAATCGCCCAATCTGCCTTGGAAAAAGCTCTTGGGCATATCACAATTGAGGATGTGGTAAAGGATATTATTGAAAAAGAAAAATTGACCAATAATTGTTAAATGATTTCACGGAAAATCTTTTATCAGACTGGGGATAAGAAAAATGGCTTTTTCATGAACAAAAAAAGAGCAGACATAAAGTCTGCTCCTTTTGATGAAAGATTTAGATTACGGTAAGGGATATAAATATGCTCATGATACAGAGGAAAAATTAACGACAATGCACACGATGCCAGATTCTTTAATAGGGCGTGAGTATTACTATCCAACAACTCAAGGTTCAGAAGCTAAGTTCAAACAAAGACTTGAGGAAATCTCGGATGGTATAAAAGAAACCGCAAATCTTAGTTTGAACGAATATGTTCTGTATATAAAAATAATGAGGTATGGAGTGAATTGATAATGAATTATGATGAAATAAAAGATTACTGTCTAACCTTTCCAAACTCTTATGAAGACCATCCTTTTGGAGATGGTTGGACTGCAATTCGGCACAAAGGGAATAAGAAAATATTTGCACTTATCTTCACTCGCGACGAACACTTATGTGTCAACCTTAAATGCGAACCTGAAAGGGCTGATTTTCTACGTGGTCTTTTTGAAGAGATCAAGCCCGGATACCATATGAACAAGGAGCATTGGAATACTCTTACCTTAGATGAGGGACTCCCAGAGCACCAAATCCATGACATGGTAAAGTACAGCTTTGAACTGACAAAACCAAAAAGTAAAAAGGAAACATAACATCGAGGGATAGAACGCTTATTATAGATATTCATCCGGTGCAATGATACAGAGGAATATGCAAAAAACCTCAAGGCAGCAATGTTTAAATTCGTATTTACGAGATGATTTTTTCGTTATTGTTAGTCCTTTGTTTCTTGACATAGGTTGAACAAATAAAAAAAGAGCAGAACAAAGTCCACTCAATTCATTAAGATGATTGCTTATTTCATCCAGACACCTATAAAAATGAAAGGTGACGATGATATGCCACAAAGGTCATTTAGCGTTTCATTAATACTGATAACTCACCTTCAAACACTTTTTCCTCTTTCTGATTATAGGTAGATAACAATACAGTAAGTATCCCCGTCTGGCTTTTATTTGGTTTTTTATCAATAACCTTAACAATAGTGTGCAGTTTATCATTAGGGTAAACGGGTGCTAGGAATTTTATATTATTCATTCCTGTCCCAGCAATAATATCGTCTTCATGACACCCTTCTTCAATCCAAAGCTTAAACGTAATAGATAACGTTTGTATTCCAGAAGCAATAATTCCATTAAATCTGCCCATTTTTGCTTTTTCTTCATTTAAATGCATGTATTGTGGGTCATACACTTCTGCAAAATTCATTATATTCTCTTTTGTTAATTCAAAAGATTTAGTTTGAAAAACTTGCCCGATGGTAAATTCATCCAACTTCATAAATAAATCTCCTTGAATCTAAACTTTATTATTAAATCTACGTAGCATTTTAACATACTGGCTCTCACACAACAACTTAACGGTGAAACAATCGTTCCCCTATCAGGAATGAACAAGCACATTGTTTTTGTTTCCTTGCTTTTAACCTCTTTATAATCAGGTGTTTTCTTATAAAGACCAAGGCGGTCGCCATCACCATCACCCGGCATATGTGTCATTTCCTCATAAGAATCTCCAAGCTTCTCATAATAAGAATAAGCAGTAAGCTTGCGAGAACTTTCTTCTGGCTGATAAAACGCAAGTTGAATAAACTTCCCGTCATCATATACACGAATTATGGCGTTATCTCTTTTGTACTCATCTGAATCTGCTCGCATTTCTTTTCTGACTTTCTTCTCCTGCTTAATCACTTCATTAATTGCATTATCATATTTACTACCGCCGCACGCAGTCAACAGAAGGATGAAGGTGACTGACAAATCATACGGCCTACTATACAGTAACAGATGAATTTTCCGCAAAAAAAAATACCAAGGGCGTCTACAACCCTTGGTATCATTGATGCGGCCGAGAGGACTTGAACCTCCAAGGGTTATTCACCCGCAGGGCCCTCCATCTATATTCATAAAACTATTGCTCAGTTGTCAGCATGTTAAGTAAATTACGAATTTCCTTGTTATAACTTTTAATTTCTTCTTCATTACAACCGGTTTTATCAAATACTTCATTAGGTATCATTCACGATTTCGTGATGCTCAACGCCTTAGCTAAAACTGAAGCTGCGCGCGGAGCAATTGATCTTGCCGCAACCTGGCTGCGTAAAGGGTTTTAATTCATCTATTGTTTCGTCACTTAGAGACTGCTGCAAATAAATAAAAAACAAACAGATCCACTCAAATAATTGAGTGGATCGTATTATTGATTCAATAACTTATCGCAAATATATTCACGTTGGAATAATGGAACTTTTGATGAGCTTTTAAATCGGGCTGTTGATAAAAACAATAGGATTATTAGTTAGCGTACAAGTTCTCGTTTTCTGCTTTGGGCCCCATATAGAAAATAAAAAGCCAGCTCTCCTTCGGGAGAAGAACTGGCATAACAAAGCTTCTTATTTCTTATTTTGCTGTATTGCTCGGACCTTTTAATTTCTCTTCGTTCTTGCGTCAATGTTTTATTATTAGGACACAACCAATAAAATAATGACGATCGAGAATAGCAACGCTGCTTTTGCAAAGCAGTAAGCCCTCCAGAATATAAAAGAGCTGCAGTCATTGCTGCTCGGATAATCCCAGCTTATTCTGAGTCTGTATTTCGAGTAGCCGGTCAATTAAATGGATGTTTTTTTCATTCCTTTTCTGTTTGTTCCATTTTCCACCATAGTGAATCTTTTGGATTTTCAACAGCCTCTTGAAACTCAGCTTTAGAAGCAACTGTTGGGTAAGAACCTTTTAAAGATTTACCTGAAGTATCTTTAAATAAGGTTAACACAACTATTAAGCCAATTAAACTAACTGCCAATAAATAGAAACCCGGCGCCAAATTGTTTCTTGTCACATGGGTTAACCAAGAAGCAACTAAAGGTGTTGTTCCACCAAAAATAGAAACTGATAAGTTGAATGTCCAGGATAATGTTCGATATCTAATGTCAGTATGGAACAACGTAGGTAAAGATCCTGGCATAGTACCTTCGTATACAGATAATACAATACCTAACATTAAAAGTCCTATAAATAAGAATATTAGACTCCCCATATTAAGAAATTGAAAAGAGATAATCGAAAATACAATTCCTAATACTAATCCAATTGTTATAACTTTTTTATTTCCTAATTTATCTCCCAATTTACCAAAAGTTAAAGCGAACGGTACCATAATAATCAATACAATTGCTGTAACCGGTGTACTTATATTATCACTTATACCAAGGTTCTCATCTAAATAAGAAGGCATATAACCTAACAATAGGTAATTGGTTATATTGAAAAATGCCACAAATACGATACATAAAAAGATATCTTTTTTATATGTTTTAATGACTTCTAATAAACCTGGTTGTTGTTCTTGGTTTTCAGAGATGTCATTTTCAAAGATTGGTGATTCATCTAAATGACTTCTCAAATATAAACCAAATAATCCTATTGGAATACTCAAGAAGAAAGGAATTCTCCATCCCCAACTATTCATTTGAACATCAGATAAAGTCCAGAAAAGTACTGTAACTAAAACAGACGCTACTATATAACCAGATAATGTGCCGATTTCTAAACCGCTGCCTAACCTTATACGTTTATTATCTGGAGAAGATTCTGCGATATATACCATTGCACCAGCGTACTCTCCACCCACAGAAAAACCTTGCAGAATACGAGCTAAGAGTAATAATATAGGGGCCCATACACCAATCTGGTCATAGGTAGGAAGCACACCAATTATTAAAGTAGATAAAGCCATCATTAAAATAGTAATTGTTAATACTATTTTCCGACCAAATTTATCACCCACTTTACCAAAAATAATTCCGCCTACCGGTCTAAGTAAGAAGGCAATTGCAAATGTAGCAAAAGTAAATATTAACTTTAATTCATCGTTTTGAACCGGACTGAAAAAGTTTTTACTAATAATAACTGCCAAATAAGAATATAAAGCAAAATCAAACCATTCCATCGCGTTTCCTATCCCTGTAGCAAACACGCTTTTCTTCGCTTTTTGAATGTCTACAACGTTAATTTTTTTCTTGTTAAACTTCATTTAATAATATCGACTCCTTAATTATCAAATCCACATTATACAAGCGTATAAACGGTCCAAGCATGCAGTCCCAGAATGTATAGCGTAATGCTTCTCTAAAAGTCTGGGGGTTTCTGTTTCACCTGATGGAGAGCTAACGGCATAGTGGATGATTGGTTCAACTGTACCTTAAAAGACTAGACGAATATCCATATCAGCGCCAAATAACATTGTAAACCAGGAAAGAAGGATGAAATTCAGTTTTTTCGCTGGTTTCCTTAACTTATTTTTGCCGATTGGACTAAAAATAATACAAAAAGCAACAAAAAGAGAAACATCCAACAGATAATACCAGCCAAAGCGGTTAGTGATATATCCGTGGGCTGTGGTTGGTATTTTCTGCAGACTATTTGGAGAAATGATTCCCCTTCATACAGCTCTATTGTGAATATTATCACAATCGAAAAAAAACTTTTATTTCTTCAAAGGATCCTAAACCTATATTTTAGTTCTTCCATTACGTCTTCCAATATGTTTATTATAAGATTGAGGTCGTTCCTAAGAATTATTTACTGATTCTATCTTTATTACCCCGCAATCAGGTGAAACAAAACACTATAAACGTAGCATACCTTTTTAAAATCTGACAAGCCCAACAGGGTGATAGAAACCCGGCTAAAGCCAAGCTAGTCAATGGATAGAAGAAATTTTTTTGTTTTTCCCAAGGAATAACCGTCTGCGTTTAACCTAGCCCAATTAGAAAGAAAAAGAGCAGGAGTAATCCTGCTCTTTCATTCAAAACTTTAATTTGTATGAAGAATTTCGTATACCTTTTCGACTTTCTTTACCTATTAATCAGTATACAGACTACAACAGAAATAAGTAGCACCGGGTATGAAATAATGGATGCATTTAAACAGGCCAATCACCGACAATTGAATTTATTGCATGACACCTAACAAAATTATTTTTTAAATCCAGCTGTAAATAAAGAAACATTTCTTAGGTAATGGTTTTATTTTTGGTAAATCGACATGTATTTGTTTCCCCTTCCCTGTAATCCAAATGTTTCGACATGAACATTTAATCCTTTCATACATTTATCACAATTTTAACAAACTTTTAACTGAACTGGGTAAGTTGAACAAGGATTAAACATTGAATTTTGACAATCACAAACTGTCATATGTGTCCGTCATATCAAAAGAATCTCTTTAATGTGTTGTTTAGTGCTTTCGCTACGGCGACTATCGACAAATAAGAACCAAGCAAAGTATTGTCCAGATACTTTGAGTATTTTGATCACTTTGCAAATAAGTTATTGAAAATACACTACCTAAAATCACTGCAGCCAATAGACACCGGCTGATTTTCATCAATAATCTCCCCTTTTTTAATTTTCGTAGAGAGCATTAAGCTTCCTCGTTCATGAAAATAATCAGCGACTTCAATCGAAAAATTTTCAACATCAGCAAACATTTTCCTCGAAGTCTTGGTATTCTTCCTTGCTTAGCAGCACTTTCTCTGCTTTTGCAAATTGGAGTTTGTGGCATTAATAACTACCTATAAATGATGAAAATATTTATGCGATGTCTACTGCAGATGACTTACTTTAGGTAAGTGGGCAGTTTGTGGGCAGTAGATCATTTAAAAATAAGCACAAAAAAATACCAAAGGTGGTTAAACCCTTGGTATCATTAATGCGGCCGAGAGGACTTGAACCTCCACGGGTTATTCACCCACTAGGCCCTCAACCTAGCGCGTCTGCCATTCCGCCACGACCGCGTGCTATGAAGCTGTCTTTCCACTAAGCATATAAGCTAGTGATGATGATCAGCACTTTGAAAAGAAAGTGCGGGTGAAGGGACTCGAACCCCCACGTCGTAAGACACTAGATCCTAAGTCTAGCGCGTCTGCCAATTCCGCCACACCCGCGTGACAAGTGGTGAGCCATGAAGGACTCGAACCTTCGACCCTCTGATTAAAAGTCAGATGCTCTACCAACTGAGCTAATGGCTCGCTCTAAAAGTGATTCAAAAATTTTAAATAAAATGGCTGGGCTAGCTGGATTCGAACCAACGCATGACGGAGTCAAAGTCCGTTGCCTTACCGCTTGGCTATAGCCCAACGAAGGTAAATGGTGACCCGTACGGGATTCGAACCCGTGTTACCGCCGTGAAAGGGCGGTGTCTTAACCGCTTGACCAACGGGCCGTCTGGTTGAGAACTTATCTGGCGGAGAAGGAGGGATTTGAACCCTCGCGCCGCTTACGCGACCTACACCCTTAGCAGGGGCGCCTCTTCAGCCACTTGAGTACTTCTCCATAATGGCTCCACAGGCAGGATTCGAACCTGCGACCGATCGGTTAACAGCCGATAGCTCTACCACTGAGCTACTGTGGAATAATCAGACTTTCTTTATTATAAATGATGCGACATATTGTGTCAAGAAGCAACATTTATTTTTTTAAGAAAGTGTCGTTGTCTCTCAACGACTTTTATAATTTAACATAGAACATTAAAATGAGTCAAGCCTTTTTAAAAAATTCTTTTGATTTTCCCTCTGCATTTTCCGCAGGCATATCTTTCCGGGTTCATTGCCCGCTTCTTTATATACTGTTGGCCGCAGGCCGCGCATCTATACATATATGTTTTCTTTTGTGTCTTTTTGGTTTGCAGCGGCGTGCAGAATCTCGGCGCTCCGACTTTCCGAAGCAGGTCTCTGAAGTCTTTGTCTCTGTGCTTGTACCCTTTTCCCTCAAGATGAAGATGATAATGGCACAGCTCGTGTTTGATGATTCCTATCAGCTCGCTCTGCCCGTGTTCGATCAGATATTTGCGGTTTAATTCGATGTTATGGGAAGACAGCATGTACCGGCCGCCTGTCGTTTTCAGCCGGTCATTGAAGAAGGCTCTGTGACGGAACGGCTTTCCGAAATCTTGTGCAGAGATGTCCTCCGTCAGCTTTTGAAGTTGTTCGTTATCCATAAGTGCACCCCGCTTTAAAAACATTGAACGGGACAATTCACCGTTCGCATACAATGAGTTAAAACCGACCTCTAACTAAAAGCTGAGGAGGAATGAGCCATGCCGAATTGGCTGATGAAACAAATGCAAAAAGCGTTTTTAGAAAAGGATAATTACCAAATCAAACTGCTGAATCAGTGCTGGTATTTCTACAGAAAAAAACACTGCTCGTAAGCAGTGCTTTTATTTTACCATAGACAGCGACACTCTGCCTTTTTGCACGTCCACTCCTTCGACCCATACGGTGACGATGTCTCCGACCGATACGACGTCGAGAGGATGTTTGACGTATTGATTGCTCAGTTTTGAAATGTGCACAAGCCCGTCCTGTTTGACGCCGATATCGACGAAAGCGCCGAAGTCTACAACGTTGCGGACGGTGCCCTGCAATTCCATTCCTTCCTTTAAATCCTCAAGCTGCAGAACGTCTTTTTTCAGTAAAGGCTTCGGCACTTCGTCACGAGGATCTCGCTCCGGCCTTGTCAGCTGCCCGCAAATATCCGCAAGCGTAATTTCCCCTATACCGAGCTCTTCAGCCGTTTCAGACAGCGGCATTGCGCTGATTTTCTCTTTTGCGTCCGCGCTTCCGATCTGATCCTCAGTGAGCTGCAGTTTTTTGAGCAGCGCCTTTGTCTCTTTATAGCTTTCCGGGTGTATCCCGGTGCGGTCGAGCGGCTCCGGTCCTCCGGGCACTCTCAAAAAGCCGATGCACTGTTCATATGTTTTTGCGCCGAGACGCGGGATTTCTTTCAGCTCTTTGCGATTTGTAAATTTTCCGAGCTCTTCCCTTTTTTTAACGATATTGCCGGCAACGGTTTTGGATAACCCGGCTACATATTGAAGCAGCGCGGCTGATGCTGTATTGACATTCACCCCGACTTGGTTGACGACGGTCTCTACGACAAAACGGAGTGATTCATTTAAATGCTTTTGGCTGACATCATGCTGGTATTGCCCGACGCCGACGGATTTAGGATCGATTTTCACAAGCTCGGCCAGCGGGTCCTGCAATCTCCGCGCGATGGAGACGGCGCTGCGCTCTTCGACCTGAAAATCCGGAAATTCTTCACGGGCGATTTCTGACGCCGAATACACGCTTGCTCCGGCCTCATTGACGATGACATAATAAATGTCCCGCTCTGTTTCTTTCAGCACATCAACGACGCATTGCTCTGTCTCCCGTGATGCCGTGCCGTTTCCGATCGCCACAACCTCGACTTCGTACCGGTCCAGCAATTCTTTGATTTTTTTCCGGGCTTCCGCTGTCTTTTTTACGGGAGCGTGCGGGTAAATGACGTCGATTTTCAACACTTTTCCCGTCTCATCAACAACTGCCAGTTTGCACCCCGTACGGAAGGCCGGATCGACGCCGAGCACAACTTTCCCCTTCATCGGCGGCTGCAGCAGGAGCTTACGCAGGTTTTCAGCGAAAATATGAATCGCCTGCGCGTCTGCTTTTTCTGACAGCTCTTTGCGGATATCGCGCTCAATAGCCGGCTGGATCAGACGTTTGTAACTGTCCTCAATGGCTTCTTTCAGCGTTTCTTTCACAGGCGTTTCACGGTGTTTGATGATTTGCTTTTCTAAATAAGTTTTTATCTGATCGGCGGGCGGTTCGATCGCAATCTTTAAAATGCCTTCTTTTTCACCGCGGTTCATCGCAAGCACTCTGTGAGGAACGACCTTTTGGATCGGCTCTTCGTACTCGTAGTACATTTCATAGACGTTTTTCTCGTCATCTGCGGCTGACTTGCCTGCCGCGGAAGTGAGAATTCCTTTTTTATACGTTTCCTGGCGGATCCACTTTCTGAAATGAGGATCATCCGAGATTTGTTCGGCTATGATGTGCTTCGCGCCTTCAATGGCTTCCTCTCTTGAAGCGACTTCTTTTTCTGTACTGATATATTGATCAGCGATGTCGTGAAGACGGTTTTCTTTCGGGAGAGAAAGAATATAGTCCGCAAGCGGTTCAAGGCCTTTGCTTTTGGCGACGGTGGCTTTTGTTTTCCGTTTTTGTTTGAAGGGACGGTATAAATCCTCGACTTCCTGAAGCTTGACCGCTTGTTCGATTTTTTGCTTCAGCCCTTCCGTCAGCTTGTCCTGCTCTGAGATCAATCTGATGACTTCTTCTTTCCGCTGCGTCAGGTTTTGTATGTATTGCCACCGCTCGGAGATTGCCTGAATCTGCACCTCGTCCATTGAGCCGGTCTGCTCTTTTCGGTACCGCGCAATAAACGGGACGGTATTGCCGTCTTCCAGCAGGCGGATGACACTTTCGACATGTTTTTGGGATAACGCTGTTTCTTCAGCAATTTGTTTTTTCAAAAGGGCTAACGTTTCCATATCACAAAAGCCTCCATCTCTTCATTCTTTCTCTAGTGTATCAAAAAACGGCGGAACATAAAAAAAGCAGCCTTACGATAAAAGCTGCCCTAGAATATAGGTCAAATCATCACGTCTGGATGTTGTGTACGGATGAAGTGATTTTGATATATCTTCTATTGAGTGTCCCTGCTTTAAGCAGGTGCGGATATGCGGAACCTCAAGCCCATCCGTGTAGATGATGAACCTCGCCCCTTTTTCGTATGATGACGTATACGTTTTGTATCTTTGCGGTTTGCCTGAGAGGTAACCCGAAATCGGCAGCGGATGAAAGACTTCGCCTGATGGGGAGTGCAGGAAGAAACGGACGTTGCCGATCGAGCAGTATGTCAATTCCCTTTTGATGAAATTGATTTTTAAGATGGAGGCAGTCGCCCCTCTTTTGTTTTTCATCGCTTGATTGCAGCGCTCAATGATGCTTTCCACATCCTCATCCGCATACGTTTCCACGATGTCTTTAATGGCTGACGAGGATTCATTGGCAAGAGATCCGCTGCCGAGACCGTCCGCTACCGCGCAAACTAATTCTTCTTCATTCGCCTTCATAAAAAAGCTGTCGCCGCATATGGACTTGCCTTCTTTATTTAATTGGTATACAAGAGTTTGAACATGTTCATTTTCTTCAACCTGAATCATTACATTAGCTCCATGGAGGGATCTCCAATCAAGGCCTCTCTCAGTTTTTTCACCGCTTTCCGCTGCAGGCGCGAGACGTGCATTTGAGATATTCCGAGAATGTCCCCTGTTTCTTTTTGGCTTTTATTTTGCACAAATGTTAGATCGATAATCTGTTTTTCGCGGTCGGACAGCACATGAAGCACGCTTTTGATCATCATCTGCTGGTTGACGCGTTCGTATCCTTCCTCCTGCGAACCGACGATATCTAAAATCGTGACGGTGCTTCCGTCCGCATCCGCTTCGATGCTGTGATCGACAGAAAGCGCCTGATAGCTTTTTCCCATCTCCATCGTTTCAAGCACTTCCTCTTCTGACACATCGAGAAAGGCTGCGATTTCTTCGACTTTCGGCGACCGCTGCGTCTCTGTCGTCAGCTGATCCACCGCCATTTTAATGCGCGGCCCGAGTTCTTTAATCCGTCTCGGAACGTGTACGCTCCATGTTTTATCTCTGAGGAAGCGTTTGATCTCGCCGATGATGGTCGGAATCGCAAATGCTTCAAAGGATTTGCCGACCTCGGGATCATACCGTTTGATGGCTCCGAGAAGTCCGATCATTCCGACCTGGCGGAGGTCTTCGTGAAAGCTTTTTCCTTTTGAATATTTCTTTGCCAGCATTTCGACGAGATTGGTATACACCTCGACGAGTGTTTCCTGGGCTTCTTTATTATCATGTGTTTGAAAGTCGCGTATGAGCCGATCAACTTCATCTTTAGTTAGTTTCGTAGTTTTTGATGGTTGTGCCATGATCAACTCGCTCCCCATTTAAATACTTTGTCATCGCCACGGTTACGCCAGAGTTGCTTTGAACTTTGACTTCATCCATGAGCGTTTCCATTAAATACAGACCGAGCCCTCCTTCTGACAATTGATCGACTGTGTGCGAAGGTGTGTACGGCCCGAGATCCTGCTGCTTCTGATCAAAATCAAAGCTGTCTCCCTGATCGGCGACAATGACCTCCAGCCGATCCTCAAACACACCGAACCGCACGGATACTTCTCCCTTATTTTCATCGTTGTATGCATGCTGGACAGCGTTTGTACAAGCTTCGCTGACAGCGATTTTTAAATCTTCAATGTCATCATAGGTATAGCCCATTCTGCTTGCGACCCCTGATAACGTAAGCCTGACGATTCCTACATATTCCGGTTCGGCCGGAATTTTCATCTCTATATAATCAACTGATGTACTCATTGCACGCCACCTTCTGACTTTGCCGAAATGTCGATGATGTCCTTAAGCCCCGTAATTTCAAACAGACGGACGAGCCGGTCGGAAAGATTCTCAAGCTTCAGAGAGCCGCCTTCCTTGCTCACCGTTTTAAACACGCCTACAAAAACGCCTAAACCCGTACTGTCCATATAGTTTACATCTTTTAAGCAGATTCTCATGTCCTTCCCCTCGTTTGCCAGGGGCATCAGCTTTTCACGAACCACCGGAGCTGAGTATACATCGATTTCTCCAGCGATATTGATTTGTATATCTGAAAGATTCTCCTTCATATCTACCGTTAAATTCATCGTATCACCTCTGAAAGTTATCCTTACTCGTGCTAATGGCTTTTTACCCGTGCTGCTGTTTTTTTAAACCTTTCTTTTCAAAACAATTAACGTAAAATCGTCATGAAGCTGAAAGTCCTGGAGTCTCAGCAGGCTGTCGTAAATATTTTTGACCATATCCTGCGCGGAGCAGTCCATATGTTCTTCCAGCATGCGCTGAATGTCGCTGCGCTCTAAGAAACCGTTTTCGGTACGGCATTCGGTGACGCCGTCAGAAAAAAGAACGATCATGTCTCCTTCGTCCATGTGCTGTTCATATTGGCTGTAATCAAAATCCTGAGAAATTCCCAGCACCAATCCTTTTGCCTCCAGATCATAAAACTTTTTTTCTTTTTCAGAGTAGTAGAAGCCCGGTTCATGCCCCGCAGAAGCATATGTAAATTGGTGATTTTTCGTATTGTAGTTTGCGTAAAACATGGTGATAAACATGCTTGAGTCCACGTTCTGTTCTACAACGCGGTTAAGATTTTTCAGCACTTGGGAGGGGTGAATGCCGGTCTCCGGAAGAGAGTCCATGGCATACTTGATCATCGACATGCACAATGCGGCGGGTATTCCTTTTCCGATGACATCGGCTATCGCGATGTTAATCGATTCCTTGTCTTTGACAAAGTGATAATAATCCCCGCTCATCTGTTTGGCGGGGACGCTGATTGCCCCGATATCCAGATCTTCTTCTTCAGGAATTTTTGTGCCAAGCAGCGTCTGCTGAACATTTGCGGCAATTTCAATTTCTGAACGAAGCTCCTGCTGGATATCTCTCAGACTTTGATGTTCCTGATAAGCCATCCCGTAGCCAATCATGACTTCTATTAAAAAATCCAGCGAATGAAAAACATCTTCCGGCAGATCCGGATACAGTTCCTTTACTACTTTTCGGTGGATGCTGATGATCTCCTCCGGAGGAACCTGATGTTCAATCGTTTTTCGGCTGAATTTTTGGGCTTGATATAAAGATGTTTCTGTTAATTCGGCTATATATCGGCTAAGCAGCTGATGATACCGCTGCTCTATAACCTCCCTGAAATCCACGTTCTAACCTCCTACCGAAGCCATTTCACGGCTTGAATCTCTGTTCCTTCCTCTGCAACAGATTGCAGGCTGAATTCGTCCATCAGCCTTTTGACGCCCGGAAGTCCCGCTCCCAGTCCGCCTGACGTTGAAAAGCCGTCTTCCATCACTTTACGGATGTCGGGGATTCCGGGTCCTTTGTCTTCTGCTATAATTTTAAGGCCTTTTTTCCCTCTGTCGTTTACTTGTTCTATGCTGACCTGGCCCTTGCCTGCATATAAGTAAATGTTTCTGGCCAATTCTGAGATAGCCGTCGTGATTCTGGCCTGGTCCACCGTGCCGAAGCCTAATTCCTTCGCAACGTTGCGGCCAAGCTGTCTAGCGGCTACGATATCCCATTCTGTCATGATTTTCACACAGGATTGGTCGTTCATCGCTATTCCCCCAATTCCCGCTTCAATGTCTCAAGCCCTTGCTCTAAATCGAGCGCCGTTTCAATTTCCTCAAGTGAGATTCCGAGTTCAATCAATGTGACCGCCACAGCCGGCTGAATTCCCGTCAATACGACATTTGCGCCCATCAATTTAGACATGGTGATGACATCGCCGAGCACTTTCGCGATAAATGAATCGATCATGTCAACGGATGTCAGGTCAATGACGACCCCGTTTGCGCCGGTTTCATAGATTTTGTTCAGCAGATCTTCTTGAAAATGCAAAGCTGTCTGGTCGTCAAGTTCCCATTGGATGGATACCAATAAGCAGTTATACAGTTTCAGGATCGGGATTTTTGGATGTCTCACAATGTTATTCCCCCAATGAAACGATTTTTCGATTTGTCATTTCAAGCGCTGTTTGAATTCCTTTTTGAAGGGTATTCTTCGTAATAACCTGCGACAAATCAATTCCCAGATTAACGATCGTCTGCGCAATCTCCGGACGGATTCCGACGAGCAGGCATTTCGCGCCGACAAGCCGCACCGCTTCTGACGCCTGGATAATATGGTGCGCCACCATCGTATCAACGACCGGCACGCCCGTGATATCAATTAATACAACCTGTGAACGGTGCTTCACGACGCCGTTTAACAGATTTTCCATAATGTGCTTTGCACGCTCCGTATCAATCGTCCCGACAAGCGGCATGACCGTTACATGCTCAAATACCGGGATCAGCGGAGCCGACAATTCCTGAAGCGCGATTTTTTGCAAAGTAACCGTTTTTTCCCAGGAGATAGAATACTGATTTAAAATTTCCGTGTTGATCGGATTGAAAAAGCTGTCTATTTCCAAAATCAAATCTGCTCTGTCCTGATCGGCCATATTAAGGTCGACCATCGTTTCGTAAAGCAGTTTCCAAAACTCTGACAGGGTGGCTGAAAGAAGTTTCAGTGACAGACCGAGCTGAACGGCGCGCAGTGCGAGCTCACTGATCTGCTCTTCCGTAGCCTCGTCATTTTTAGTCGATAATAAAAGAATGTCTATATAGTCTTTACAAATATTTTCACATATGTGATTCGTAAGCTGATAGTCTTCCTGATTGCCTACTTCTTTTAGTTTGGCTGTCCAAGTATCAAGCAGTTCATCATGCTGATCAATGATGAACTGATACACTTTCTGATTCGACATGGGTTTCACTGACCTCCCGACACAAAACAACAAATTTTGTTTGATTATCTCTTTATTATAGCGCTTATGTTTTTCGAAAACAAAAAAAGTTGCTCTATATGAGCAACCAAAATATGACTAAAAATCAATGAGTGCCAAACTGATTTGCAGGGCTTCATCAACCTTATCCATCATTTCATCATCCAGATGAGTTATTTTATCCGTTAATCTTTGCTTGTCAATCGTCCGAATTTGCTCCAGCAAAATAACGGAATCTCTTTCAAAACCGTAGCGTTTTGCATCAATTTCGACGTGGGTTGGTAATTTCGCTTTCTGTATTTGGGCTGTTATGGCTGCAACAATAGCAGTCGGGCTAAAGCGATTTCCGATATCATTTTGGATCACTAAAACCGGGCGTACGCCGCCTTGCTCTGAGCCAACAACAGGAGATAAATCAGCAAAATAAACATCGCCGCGCTTTACAATCAAAATGATTATCCTCCGCTGACTAAGCGCTCAACGGTCGTTTCTGCTTCGCACTCAGCATAGTGAGCCTCAGAAGAGATATTCAAGTTGATTTTCGCCATTTCCATATACCCGCGTCTCATCAAATCACGGTTATGGCGAGTTGTCCGTTCGCTGACATACGCTCTCACTGCTTGTGATATCAGTTCGTTTCTGCTTCGTTTCTCCCGCATCGCTACACCATCCAATTCAGCTACTAAGTTTTCGGGCAAGCTGATTTTCATTTCGGTTCTTGCGCTGGATTCAGACAAAAAACATACACCTCCACCAAACTTACGGATACGACCAATTCATCCATCCAGACATAATGATACCATTATTCAAACGTCAAGCAAAGCTGTTTTATAAATTCTCTTTTTCCGGATGACGGCTACTTGCTTGTATTATCTTGCAGTAAAGGATTTCTTACTTCCATTATACTCTCATTTTCCAAAAACATACGGGGAACGCGGGAACTAATGGTACAAGGGACCTCGTAATTAATCGTCCCAAGCCGCCCTGCGATTTCATCCATCGTGATCGTTTCTCCCTTCTGGCTGCCGATCAGGGTGACTTTGGTGCCCGGCGGATAAGATTGATCTAATTCGACCATCAATTGATCCATGCAGATTCTTCCCGCGATGTTCATCCGTTTGCCGCCGATCAGCACAGACGTGCCGCTCAGCTTGCGGAGCCACCCGTCTGCATAGCCGATGGGAACCGTTCCGATCCATTGATCCTTCTCTGCCGTATATGTTGCGCCGTAGCCGACGCTTTCCCCTTTGCGGATCTTTTTCACATGGGATAAAACAGAGTGCAGCGCAAAAGCCGGTTTTAATTGAAACGGAATTTCGCTTTGGATGTCAGCAGAAGGACGAAGCCCGTACATACTGATGCCGAAACGAACCGCGTTAAAAAAGCCTTTTTTAAGACGAAGTCCGGCAGCGCTGTTCGCGCAGTGCACCATCAATTCTTTTAAAGGAAGCGGAGCGATCAATTTTTTAAAGCGGTCAAACTGAAAGAGGAAATAATCTCTGTTTTTCTCATCCGCGGTAGCAAAATGGGTGAATACGCCTTTACAGACTAAACCGGGATTTTGATCGAGGATTTTTAACACGCTTTGGATTTCTTCCTCCGTTTTGACTCCGAGTCTGTTCATGCCGGTGTCGACTTTCAGATGAAACGGCACTGTTGCACTTCCGAGGTGGCGCGCAGCTTCCTGAAGCCATTCAACAGAATATCCCGTGAGTGTTACGTCATACTCGGCAGCTGCTTGTACATATTCGGGCGGCACGGCGCCAAGCACGAGAATCGGCGCTGTAATGCCCCGTTTTCTCAATGAAATCGCTTCATCCAGTATGGCTACGGCAAGACAAGAGGCACCCGCTTCAAGCGCGGCTTTCCCAACTTCCAAATCTCCGTGACCGTAAGCGTTCGCCTTTACAACCGCCATGAGATGGACGTTTTGCCCGATGTGTTTTTTCATATGCGTGACATTTTCTTTAATCGCGGACAGGTTGATTTCCGCCCACGTTTCTCTGTAAAAGGATGCTGTGTTCATTCGATACACTTCCTAGCATTATTTTCAATTCATATTTTTATTATCATACTAAAATTATTCTGTAAAGTGAAATGGAATCAAAAAAGAGACCGACAGCGGCGGCCTCTTTTTTGACGTTATTTTGACGACTGTCCCTGCATGCTTTTGGCGGCGGCCACCATTTCATCTTTTGTCAGATCCTGTGATGACAGAAGATAATCCACTCCGTCATATGTCCACGTTAAAGACGTATCAGATAATGCGGCCACCGTGAAGCCGAGATTAACCGGTTCGCCTTTCAGCGTGACGGCAGAGGCGGCTTTTGCGATATGGGCTTTTTCTTGAATAAGGGTGAATGATTTTTCTCCGCCGTAAGTCATGACGATCCGTTTGCCGTCCGCCGTTGAAATATCTTTCTCTTCAAGCTTTTTGACGCCGGCCGGCACTTGAAGCGGTGTTTTGACCGCAAATGAATCAGACGGCTTGGCGCTTGTGGCGACGTCCATCTGGGAAAGCGTCATATTTTTCTTCTCGTCAAAAGAGTCTTTATCAAACGGTTTGTTGAATTCAAAGCTTTTGAATTCGACTTTTACCATCACTTTCCGGTCTGTATCCATAACTTTAACGAGCGACGGGCTCATGTCCTTTTTGTTGAAAGTGATTTCCTGAGTCGGCAGCATTTTGTTGTGCTGATAGTTTGTTTTTGTTTCAAACGTGTACTTTTTATCTTTGGCGGAATAGACGGCGTCTTTGTCATGCTGCACGTCCTTTACAAGTGACTCAAACAAATATACTTGGCTGCTGTTATTCGGCCAGTCGCTTTGGAATCTGAAGCTCTTATTTAAAGACGGCGTGAGGACAAAGACTCCGTTGGCGTTCCGTAAAATGACTTGGTTTTGGTCTTTTTTCGGATTTTCCAAATAGACCCGGTACAGGGAAGGTTTTTTATGCCAGATTTCCACATTGTATACTTGCGGATCACTCCCCGTTTCGATGGTCATTTTGGCTTTCGCTTTGTACGAGGTGTATTCTTTCGCCTTCTTATCTAAACCGTTCACGATATCTTCCTGTGATTTTTGGCCGCAGGCCGAAAGAATAAGGACGGCAAGCAGTCCCGTTAAAAGCAAAACAAAGCTTTTTCTCACCTTTTTTCAACCCCTTCTTCTCAATTGATGTAAAGGGAAGAAATCGCTTGTTTGACTTTAACGGTACGCCCTGAACGGACGGACGCGTACCATAAAAGCCTCAAACAACTTGTCTCCCTTAATGCACTATCAAATATATGAAGGGGTTTCGGCTAATATGCAGACTAGCGTGACAACCTTTCAATCACGACCTGTGCCGCGGCGTATTCTTTTGTATGGGTAATGGAGACGTGAACCGCCGCGCCGTCCAGCTTGGCGCAGGTCAGCACTGGTTTTCCCGCCGTGTCGTTTCCGGTTTCAATATCCTGAAAGCTGAGCTCTTTGCCGATACCTGTGCCGTATGCTTTCGAAAAGGCTTCTTTTGCCGCAAATCTTCCCGCGAGAAATTCAATTTTCCTTTTGTCCGACAGCAATGTAAAACGGGCGTATTCAGCCTCCGTCAATATTCTTTGCGGAAACCTCGCCTGCCGGCTGAGCATGTTTTCAATTCTGTGCAGTTCAACGATGTCGATTCCGATTCCGAAAATCATGTGAATTCCTCCTAAAAGTCCGTACTAAAAAACGGTTAATGTCATAAACGTGTTACTATATATGTAACAAATCAGATGCAAAGGGGCTTGCGATGTTTATACGAACGGAAAATTTCCAGACTTTTATCAGACGTTATCCGGCCGTCAGCTGTATCTTGGCGCTGCAGGCGTTCTTATGGCTGTTTTTCAGTATGCCGCTTCATTCCGTCATGATGTGGTCAGATGCTGTGACCGGCTATAATTACGGCGTTTCCTCGGGAGAATGGTGGCGGCTGGTGACACCGATGTTTTTACACGCGAATTTCACTCACCTTTTGTTTAACTCCATGTCTCTCTTTTTATTCGCGCCCCCGCTTGAGCAGATGCTCGGAAAAGTCCGTTTTCTGATTGTGTACATCGCATCGGGCATTATCGGCAATATCGGCACGTATCTTGCCGAACCGCTTGATTATGTGCATGTCGGCGCATCCGGCGCGATCTTCGGACTTTTCGGCGTGTATGTGTTTCTGACTGTTTTCCGCAAGGAGCTGATCGGCCGGGATCAGTCGAAAATGATTATGACCCTGCTTATCATCGCGGTGCTGTCGACGTTTATCAACTCTAATATTAACATTATGGCGCATTTGTTCGGACTAGCAGGCGGATTTTTGCTTTCCTTTTTATGCGTGCAGCAAAAAAAGCGGCGGTATTAACCGTCCGCTTTTTCATATGAATACCAGCGTCCGATGCGTTCGGCATCTTCCTCGCTGACATCCTTCAGCATGACATGCTCCATGTGGTGAGCTGATTTCACTGCGGTAGCCACAGATGCGAGCCGCCTTCTTTTTTGCAGAAAGGAGCGGCTGACTTCAAACATCTGCATTCTTCTTCTCAGCATAATCGTGGTCGTCTTCCCGATCAGCCTCGTGGTGATCTGAAGCCTGCCGCCGTTTATGCACCATGACGCTGTCCTAAACGAGGCATATCCTAGCACCAGTTCGACAGGAAGCACGAGGAGCGATGCATATCCCCACGGCTTAAACAGAATACAAAGCGGGATGATCACGAAAACCGAGAAGATTATGGATCGGAATAAATACCGGCGCAGCGCCCTTTTCGGCAAATGATTCCGGTTTTCTTCCAGCACGTAATCCGGTGTGAAACCGTTCAGCATCACTCCGAGCTTTGATTTGCGGATGATCGGAAACAGAATCGTCTGTGCTCCTTCTTTCTCATTCCCCGCACTGCCGGCGCTGACAATCGCAACCGTCGCGTATCCGAATAATTGCCTGATCACATTTTCTTTCATTTTAATGGCTTGGATTTTACGGAGCGGGATTGTCACTTGATGCTTTTCAATAATTCCTCTGGTAATGACCAATTCGTGTTCCTTTTTTTCTATTTTAAAGTTGGCATGCTTGATCATCATACCGGCGATGCTTAACAGCCAGGCGATGAACAATCCTATGAAAATGATCACGGCGTATATGCCGATGCTCGCATGCTTGAGAAAGGAAAACCTGTCATAGAGCCAGTCCATCGGAAGTACTTCATCAATCTGAGAAAAGAGGGCGAATACCGCTGAGATGATGACACCGATTCCCCCGGATGTTGAGGCGGCCATAAGCAGCTCACCTACAGACAGGCGGTAAACGGATTGCACATCTTCCCCGCGCATCGGTTCCTGCTCCGCTGCGGTCTCCCCTCGTTCTTCTTGCTCCGCTTTTTGCTGAAAAACAGCCGCTCTGATCCGTTCCGCCTCTTCCACAGTAATGGCGGATAAGACGGCTTCAGCGTTTTTCCCGTCGCCGGCCGTTTCGATTTGAAGCTTAACAAGCTTAAAAAGCTGCTGAATGATGCCGGCACTCGTATTCATTGATTGAATCCGGTCAATGGAGATGTATCTCTTTTTCGTAAAAAACAAGCCTTCTTCAATTCTGAATTCTCCGTCCTCAATCCGGTATGTAAATTTTCTCCACTCAATCACACTAGCCGTAATCAGCCAGATAAGCAGGACGGCGAGCGCAATGCCTCCGTAAAAGCGGATGAAGTGGTTGGAGTTTACAATATAGACGAGAAAAAATGGCAGAATAATGTTTTTAATGGTTTCGATAATAATATGGAATAAGTTCAAAATCACGGCCGCCGGATGCAGACGTTTCGGCTCAGACATCATCTTCCGTCACCCTTGCCAGACGGGAAATGGAATCCCTCAGCCGGTCAGCTTCCTCCATATCAAGCGCCGGAATGGAATGAACGGTTGCCGCCGTGGAGATTTTGACTGAGGCCAGACGGTACTTTCTGAGGAGCGGGCCTTGTGAAGTATCTACGTGCTGCACCCTCACCATCGGCACAATGACCCGTTTGACAATAAAAATGCCGGATTGAATATCAATTTCATTTTCATGGACTTCATAGCGCCAGATCCTGTGCCTGATTTTCGGTATGGCATAGACGGATATTACTGAACCGATAACCCAAATGATGCCGAGGACTCCGGTGATCCAATACGGCCAATGGAAGAAATGGCTTAAAACAGCTGCTGCTATAACGGCCAGAAGACAGAAGGCGGACAGGATGATTTCCTGAAGACGCCAGACTTTTAAGCCGCTTGGACTGATTCGATTTTTTGGCTGTGCTCTCAACATACCTACCTCCCATTTTTTATCATACATACAAATACGGCTGATTTGCAAAAAAGATTCACTTTCCGGCATATCAAAAAAAAAGCGGACCCCGTAAAAGGGTCCGCTTCCTGTGTTTTAGTATGATTTTTTCTGGCGTCTGTCACCTGAAGAACGGCGGTCGCTTGAGCGTTTTTTATCGTAGGAAGAACGGTTGTTGTTTTTCCCTTTGCCGCCGCGGTAGCCGCCGCCTTGGCCGTCTCTGCGCTTAGAAGTACGCTGGTTTTTATAGCGTTTGCTGACCATAGGCGCTTCATCAGTGAGGCGTACAGGCGTGCTGTCCGGCTCTTTTGTCGCCATTTTAATGGCTGCAGCCACAACTGTCACTGCATCATGATCTTCTAACAATTCCGCAGCTGCCGTCATGTAGAAGTTCAGGTTGTTTTCGCTGATCGCCGTGCGCAGACGGTCAACCGTCACCTGCTGCTGTCCTTCTAATGCTTCGTCAAGCGTCGGCTCTTTCATGCGGTCCATTTTGCGTTTTGTCGTTTGTTCAATCGCGCGAAGCATGCTTTTCTCACGCGGTGTGATAAACGTCATCGCCATACCCGTTTTTCCTGCACGGCCCGTTCTTCCGATACGGTGAACGTAGCTTTCAGGATCTTGAGGCACGTCAAAGTTGTAAACGTGGGTAACGCCTGAGATATCAAGTCCGCGGGCGGCAACGTCAGTCGCTACAAGCACTTCGATCGCACCTTCTTTAAATTTACGAAGCGCAACCATACGTTTCGCCTGCGTTAAGTCGCCGTGAATTCCTTCAGCCGCATATCCGCGAAGGTTCAGGGCTTCAGCAAGCTCATCGACACGGCGTTTCGTACGTCCGAATACGATCGCAAGTTCCGGAGACTGAATGTCAAGAAGACGAGTCAGCGTATCGAATTTTTTGCGCTCCTGCACTTCCAAGTAGAACTGCTGAATGTTGGACACAGTCATTTCTTTCGCTTTTACTTTTACGTGTTCCGGCTCAGTCATGAAACGCTCTGCGATCCGTTTGATCGGCGCAGGCATTGTTGCTGAGAATAAGAGCGTTTGGTGGTCGCTCGGCACGTTTGAGAGAATGGATTCAATGTCATCAATGAATCCCATGTTCAGCATTTCATCAGCCTCATCCATGACAACCGTGTTCACGTTGTTTAAACGGATCGTGCGGCGGTTGATATGGTCAAGAAGACGCCCCGGCGTACCTACGATGATATGCGGGTTTTTCTTCAATGCGCGGATCTGACGTCCGATATCCTGGCCGCCGTAAATAGGCAGTACTTTCGCACGCTTATCTTGTCCGATTTTATATAACTCTTCAGATACTTGAATGGCTAATTCACGGGTTGGCGCGATTACGATTGCTTGAATATTAGGAGACTCGGGGTTCATTTTTTCAACAAGGGGTATACCGAACGCAGCTGTTTTACCTGTACCTGTTTGCGCTTGTCCGATGACATCTTTATTTAAAAGTCCGAGCGGAATCGTTTGTGCCTGGATCGGTGTTGCTTCTTCAAATCCCATACGATTGATTGATTTCATGAGATCAGAACTTAATTGGAAATCTTGAAACGTTATAGTCAAATTATTCAAACTCCTTCTGATTGCTGTTTCAGTAATGTCGTGATTTACCACTAAAAACCGCCCTTTCATCCAAAGGACAGGATCATACGTATACAAAGCCCGAATTACTTTACGTTTAATCTTACCATTACACTATGTGTTTTTCAATAAGGCGAGATGGTCAGGCGGCCGGAAGCGGCCTGACCGGATTCTTCCCGCGAACGGGGCCGGACCCCGCGCCGGACGGGATTTCCCAGCCGGCGGTCTTTCTTTTTCATACGGACAGAATTATTTCACCCTGAATTAGTTTCTTCATTTTTGTATATTTTTATGATGCTGATCATTATTTTTTCAGTGCTTCTCTAATAAATCTTTAACGATTTCTTCGAGCTTCATACCTCTCGATGCTTTAAATAGAAGGAGATCGCCGGAAGCGGCCATATCCTGTATGGCGTGAAGCAGTTCTTTTTTGTCAAGATAATGGCTGACGCGCCCTTCTTCAAAATGCCGGCGCGCTCCGTCAGCGATAAATGCGCCGAGTGTGCCGTAAGTAAATACATGGTCGATTTCCGCCGGATTGACCGCGGCTCCGCATTCTTCGTGGAATGCTTTTTCTTCATCACCAAGTTCAAGCATATCACCGAGCACGAGCATTTTCTTCCGATAGCCTTTCATCGTTTCGATTAATTCGACCGCCGCTTTCATTGACGTCGGGCTCGCATTATACGCGTCGTTTACGATCGAGATGCCGTTGTCCGTTTTGACCAGTTCCAATCTCATCCCCGTCACCTTCAGGCGGCTCAGTCCCAGAGCGGCATTTTCCGGCGTAATGCCGAAATAGATGCCGGCGGCGTATGCGGCCATGGCATTCATCACATTATGTCTGCCGAGAACGGGAATAAAGAATGAACGGCCGATTCCGTCGATATTAAAGTACGTGCCTTCTTCCGCCTGTTTTATTTCTTTCAGGCGGAGATCATTGTCCGCGCCTGCGCCGTATGTCGTTGTCCGGCAAGTGTACGTCTTTTCGCGAAGCAGCGGCTCATCCCCGAAATAAAACAGAACGCCGTCTTCCCGAAGTCCGTTTATAATTTCAAGTTTCGCCTCCGCAATTCCTTCTCTTGAGCCTAAATCCTGCATGTGGGATTCGCCGATATTGGTAATGACGGCAGCTTCCGGTTCAGCAAGACGGCTCAGAAAATCAATTTCGCCTCTCGCGCTCATTCCCATTTCTAAAACGGCGATTTCTGTATCTTCAGGCATGGCAAGCACAGTCAGCGGCAGGCCGATATGGTTGTTGAAATTGCCGGCGGTTTTGTGAACGCGGTACTGCGTGCCGAGAACGGCGTGAAGCATGTCTTTCGTTGTCGTTTTTCCGTTGCTCCCGGTCACCCCGATAACCCGTGTGCCGAGCTCTTTCAAATAAGCTTTTGCCAATGTTTGCAGCGCCTCCAGCGTGTCATCGACAAGGATGACAGCACGCTCTTCCGGCGGATTCGGTTCAGAGCGGTCCCACAATACCGCGGAAACGCCTTTTTCGAATGCTTGCGGCACAAAGGTGTGACCGTTAAAATGCTCGCCTTTTAAAGGAATGAACAGCTGATTTTTTTCCAAATTCCGCGTATCGGTTGCGGCGCCCTCAATCATTGTTTGTTCAAATACGGGATTTGTCAGTGTGCCTTTGACCATGTCTGCGATTCGCTTTACAGTTCGCTTTATCAAAGGTGGCACCTCGCTTTCTGAAAATGTTGTCTGTTACGGGAAAAGACACTGCCCCTTCAGGCAGTGTCCGTCTTCATTAAAATGTATGTTTAATCAGCTGTTTTTCGGCATGGCGTTCTTTTGCCAGCTCAACCAGCTGTTCGATCAGATCACTGTAATCTACGCCTGCTTCTTTCCAAAGCAGCGGGAACATGCTGAATGGCGTAAAGCCCGGCATTGTGTTCACTTCGTTAATGAGCACTTGACCGTCATTGGTCAGGAAGAAATCGGCGCGGACAAGGCCTGATCCATCAATCGCTTTGAAGGCTTTAATCGCCATCTCGCTGATTTCCGCATATTGTTCATCCGTCACTTGCGCGGGAATCATTAAATCCGTGTCGCCGTCTTCATATTTCGCCTTGTAATCGTAAAAGTCGGTTTTCGGCGCGATTTCACCGACGGCGGAGCATTTCGGTTCGTCATTTCCGAGTACGCCGATTTCGATTTCCCTGCCGGCGATTCCTTCTTCCACCACAATTTTCCGGTCATACTCAAAAGCCAGTTCGAAGGCTTTTTCAAGCTCTTCGCGATTTCGGCATTTGCTGATTCCGACGCTTGACCCGAGGTTCGCCGGTTTGACGAAGCACGGATATCCCAGCTCCTCTTCAACCTGCTGTAAGCAGCTGTCCGGCGTCTGTTTCCAGTCCTTTTTTAAGAAAGCGGCGTACTTCGCCTGCGGAAGCCCCGCTTGAGCGAACAAATGCTTCATGATGACTTTATCCATGCCGGCTGATGATGCAAGCACCCCGTTGCCGACATAAGGAACGTTCAGCAATTCCAGCAGACCCTGAATGGTGCCGTCTTCACCGTTCGGTCCATGCAGAAGCGGAAATACGACATCGATCGGCGCCTTTTCGTCAGGCGACGCTTCAGGAAACATTTCCCGGTTCAATGCTGATAGAGCGAAACTTTCACCGTTTTGTTCCAGCTGAAGCATTTTCACGTTGGAAACCGGCTCAGTCAGCAGCGGGCCTCTTTGCCATTCTCCTTTTTCAGTGATGTAAATCGGATGTATATCAAACTTCTCAGTATTAAGCGCTTTTGTTACAGCTAATGCTGTCTGCAGCGATACATTGTGTTCGGCTGACTTTCCGCCGTACACCAATCCTAGACTTGTTTTCAATGGATATTCCCCCCACAACAATTCATCTTTACTATCTTATCACTTTCCTCAGAAAATGATCTAATTATTTTTGGGCATTCTGAATATGAAAGCATTTGTATGTAATTCCTTTTTATTTTATATTAAAATGGCATGGAAAAGGAGATGTGTCATATGAAAAAAATCAGTACAACAGAACAATTTAATGAACTTATTCAATCCGACAAGGAAATCATCGTGAAATTTTTCGCTGACTGGTGCCCTGACTGCACGCGCATGAATATGTTCATCGGCGATATTTTGGAAGAATATAATCAAAATGATTGGTATGAGCTGAACAGAGACGAGCTCCCTGAGCTTGCCGACAAATATCAGGTAATGGGCATACCGAGCCTTCTGATCTTTAAAAACGGCGAAAAGAAAGCGCATCTTCACAGCGCAAACGCGAAAACGCCCGAAGAAGTCACAGAGTTTTTATCACAGCATATTTAATTCGTTTCACGATCTTTGTTTATGACTTCAGGCTCTACATGAACATGGACATGAGTCACATCATGTTCATGTTTTATTGCATATTCGACCTCATCGGCTACTTCGTGGCCTTCTTTCACAGACAGTCCCGGATCTACCGTAATGACCATTTCCACATGAACCGTGCTCCCCAAATACCTTGCTTTCACATCCTTCAGCCTGCTGACCTCTTTTATTTCTTTCACCGTGTGTTTATACGGCTCCAAATCTTTCAGATCAAATCCGTCCGTCAATGAGTGGGAAGCATCTTTGAAGATGTCCCATGCCGTCTTACAGATGATGATTCCGATCAGAAAAGCAATAACCGGATCAATCCACGGCAGATGAAGCCGGGCCGTTAAGACGCCTATAAACGCCCCAATACTGACATAGGCGTCAGAACGGCTGTCTTTCGCCGCCGCATGAAGGGCAGAACTTTTAACCCGATCCGCAAGTCGGCTGTTATATACATACATGCCGTACATTACAATCGCGCTTCCGAGCGCCGTCCATGCCGCAATGAAGCTCGGCTCGGCCTTCGTTCCGCTGACAATCGCCTTTGCTCCTCCGATCAGCACTTCAATACCGACCGCCATCATAATAAAAGACGCAATTAATGAAGAAATTGTTTCAGCCCGATAATGTCCGTAGGCATGATCACTGTCCGCGGGGCGCTGGGAAATCCGGAGCCCGATCAGCACAGCCAGTGATGCGACAATATCCGTGGCATTATTTAACCCGTCCGCTCTGAGCGCTTCGGAATGATAAATAAGACCGATCACCAGTTTGACGGCGGCAAGGATGAGGTACGCGGCGATATTAAGAATCGCGCCTTTTTCGCCCCGTTTTAAGTTTGCCGTTTGATCATTCATGTAAGGACTCCTCCATTCTCATTCATAGTATGGATGGAAAAGCGGAAAAATAGCAGCTTTGATCTGATCAAATGCAATATTCGACAGCATTATTCCCCGGGAAACTTTTTGTCGAAAAATTGGCGGTATTTTTCCTTTACATATGAATATGACCATTGTATACTTTCATTAACTGATAATGATTCTCAATATCATTTGATTAGGAGGGTAATCATGAGGTCTTCTCCTCAGCTCAGATCATCAGTTGAAGGACGAAAAAAACATCTGATCCATTTGCTGATCAATAACGGAATATACAAAAAGTCGGAACGGCATTTATATGAATTATCGCTCGGAGAATTAGAAAGCGAATACAAATATGTTAGGAAGGTGCGGGCTCATGGCGAAACGTAAAATAAAAACATACGAACAGCTGATAAAAGAAAACAAGGCGGCCATTATGAATAATCAAAAGCTGATGAATGTGATCTATGACAGAATTGACCGCAAGCATCAAAAACTGCTCCGGCACAACAGCCATACATAAAAAGAGCCTTATTCAGGCTCTTTTTTTATTGCTCAAAGGCTTCCGCCGCTAATTTGCCGATGACCGCATCGTCCATCGGCGGATTGTGAAGGCCGGCCCGGGCATCCCGGTAATACCGCTGAAGCGGATTATTTCGCTCCAGGCTTTTTGCGCCGGTGATTCTCATTGCTTTATCCACAACAGAAAGGACGGCATTTGTCACAATATGTTTTGCGGCGCCGAGCTCGCTTTTGATGAAAGGGCGGCGTTTCGGGTCATCATACATTTGCGCCGCCGTGAAGAGAAACTGTCTCGCTTTTAACAATTCGAGCTCCATTTCCCCGACACGCTGCTGAACGGCCGGCACGTCTTTAATCGGTCCGTTCAGGCTGTTCGGCGAATATTCGGATGCAAACCGGACGGCATAGTCCCTTGCCGCTTGAGCGATACCCAGATAAGCAGCGGGAATGTGAAGCAGCCAGCCATTCACTTTCGCCGCTCTCGGCCCGCTGATAAGCTCCACAAGCCGCTCATCACTGACCGTGACATGATCTAAAAGGAGATCATGGCTTCCGGTCGCCTTCATGGCAATCATATCCCATGTTTCTTCGACTGAAACGCCTGCCTGATCTTTATGAATGAGAAAAACACCGGTCGTTTGTTTTTCTTCAATCCATGCCGTCACAAGCATATAATCCAAAGTCAGTGAAAGGGTTGTAAAGGTTTTTCGGCCGTTCAGCACCCATTTTCCGTCTTTTTTGACAGCGGAGGTGCCGGGTCTTCCTCCCCTCGTCGGACTGCCGGTCTGCCGTTCCGTCGCTGCCCTGTTCAGGACAGCTCCCTTTTTCACCTCTTCTGTGATAAATGAAAAGACATCTTCATCCCAGCTGTTTCCTTCTCCGAGCTCACCCATGACGGATAAATGCCAGCCGATTCCGAGAGCAACGGCCGCGTCTCCCCGCGCCAGCCGTTCCTGAAACAGCACCATATCATAAACGGAAATGCCTGCACCGCCGAATGCCTCAGGTACCGTTAACGCCGTATATCCCGCGTCGCGCAGTCTTTGAATTTTCTCCGCGGGAAAACGGCCCGCCTCATCATCAAGCGCGGCTGTTTTTTGAAATTCGTCTGCAAGCAGGTCGATTTTTTCCATCCATTCCCTCTGCCGTTCATTCTGTATCCATAAAGACACTGGAATCCCCCCATTATAATTCCGATAAAGTTAATAAGTATTATAGAGATTCAAGTCTCGTTTCGCAACTGTGAGGCTGTACAAAAAAACACGCTATTCCATGGAATAGCGCGTTCAGACTGCTTCCGGGCCGCGGTCCTGCTTGAGCCCGAGATAAATCAGCATATATGTGAGATAACCCATCGTCATCACAAGCCCGCCAAAGAAAAAGCTTGAAAAAATCGGCTCTTCAAACGCGGTAACCGCCGCAAGCACGATCCAGCTTGCATACAGGTAGATGATGAAATAACGGAATCCCGACTTCATTTTATATAAGAGAAACAGCCCCACTGTAGAAAACAAACCCAGCGCAAGCCTGAAATAAACAAGATGTTCGAATTGGAACATGAATGACACAAAGGAAAAACCAAGCAATAACACAATCGGTAATGCGGTAATAAAATTTCTCAAGTGAGCACCTCCGTCATTACCTTTATTATAAATCAAAATAGCATAAATTATTGATTTATCGTGATCTTTTTCACAAAAATGTCATTCCTTTACTTTATACCCGAACATCGCGTTTGCAAAAGCTCCACCAAGCGACGGCTAAGAAGAATACGATATGGATAATGATAATGCCTGCGGAAAATAACGGCGTCATTCCCGCAAACAGCGGTTTCGCCCCGCTCATATATTGCGTCAGGTCAGTATTTGCGAACAGCAGAAAACTTCCCCATTTGTTTTGGAAGAGCGACATAATCGTCACGAGTGATTTTGCGCCGTACAGCACGATAAATGACAAAATGACGGCCGTTGCGCTGTTTCGGAATACAGAAGAACACAGCAAGCCAAAGCATGCCATCGCAAACGCCTCGACCCAGTTCGTGCCGATTACTTTCAGGGTGTTCATAAGAAGCGTCCCTGATTCAGATGTCACCGACACGCCGAAGAAAGCCATGCCGAACAGCAGAGACAGAATATAGTACGCCGCATACAGGTACAAGCTGACCAAAAATACGGTAATGAGTTTAGATACAAAAATCCGCTCCCGCTTTACCGGGCGGATTAACAAAAATTTGATCGTTTTCTTATCAAATTCAGCGGAAATGATCGTTGCCGCGATCACGATCGTTAATGCCTCAAGCAGAATATTCAGCCCGGGCGCGTACGCCATATAGCCGATGAAATTCTCATCCGTTCCGGAACTGATGACAAGCCGTTTAATGACAAGCGCCATAATAAATTGGAGAACGGCCATCAGAATCAGCGCCACTAATGAGACTTTTCGGTTAAAGAGTTTCATATGCTCATTCGCTGTCAATTTAAACATTCGTCTCCTCCTCCTCTTGAAGCGCCGTCGTCACTTTCATGAATTCATCCTCCAGCGATTCCGCATACGGCATGATGGAATACACGAGAAAGTCTTGTCCGACGAGCGCACGGTTTAATGCCGGGATGTCCTTCTTCGCTACGGTGACGGTAATGCCCCCGCCGTTTTTCTCCGGAGCAAATTGCTGTTGGGACAGCCATTCGAATGCTTCGTCAGCCGGCTGAATATCGAGGACGGCTTTTTCTTCTTTTTCCACAGCGCCGCGCAGAACAACCTCTGTTTTGATCTCACCTTTTTGAATGATGATGACACGGTCGCAAAGGTCCTCCACTTCACGCAATAAATGCGTCGCAAAAAGGATGCTCGTCCCTTCAAGCTCCGCGAGTTCCTTTAAGTGATCGCGGAAATCCTTCATTCCGCCGGGATCAAGCCCGTTTGTCGGTTCATCTAAAATGAGCAGATTCGGACGGTGAAGAATGGCCTGCGCAATCCCGAGACGCTGACGCATGCCAAGGGAATACGTTTTAACTTTGTCATGAACGGCATTGGTGAGCCCGACCCGCTCGATGACTTCCTGAAGCCTGTCCTCTTTGATGTTTTTGTGCATGTTGGCAAAGTGCTTCAGATTTTCCCACCCCGTCAGGTACGGGTAGAATTCAGGATTTTCCACGATCGCTCCGACGGATTCAAGCGCTTTTTCGAAATCAGCATCGTGCTGAAAGCCGTTAATTGTAATCGTGCCGCTGTTTTTCTTTAAAAGACCGACGATGATTCGGATAAGTGTGGTTTTTCCCGACCCGTTCGGACCGAGCAAACCGATGATCTCGCCCTGCCTGACATCCATGCTGATGTTTTTTAAAATGTGCTTTTTGCCTATTGTTTTGTCAAGGCCTTCAATATGTAAAATCGGCTCAGTCATACAGCCTTCCTCCTTTTTCACAAAAAATAAACAGTGCCCGTACATAGGCACTGTCTGCATTATAACATTAGTCATATATTCGTGAAGAGCCGGAGCCGACGTTATGTCTTATCCGGGACCGGTCCGTTTTTTTCCTTCTCTTCATTATTGACGACATCCAGAATATCGAGCAGGAACACAAAAATCGGAATTCCGATAATCAAGCCCCAAATGCCGAAGAAATGTTCCGAGAAAATCAGAACTGTAAAGGTAAAAAAGATCGGCAGTTCCGTTTTCGCTGACATCAGTTTCGGATTAAGGAAGTACGTCTCAATCGCATGGATGACGAAAATGACCAGCACGATGTAGATGACATACGCTGCGCCGCCCGTCGTATACGCGATGATGCTGAGCGGAATGAGCGAAATCACCACACCCGCAACGGGAATGAGCCCGAGGAAAAAGACCATGATGGACAGGCCGAACAGCTGCGGAAAATGCAGAATCGCCAATGCGATCAAGGTGAGGATACAGTTCACCAGCGCGATAATAAATTGGGCTTCAAGCACTTTGCCGAATGTTCTCGCAAACTTGCTGCCGAAATAAGCAAGTTCGTAGTAAAAAACAGACAGCTTGCTGTGCTGAAATTTTTTCATAAACTCCGTGAGCCGCTTTTTCTCGAACAGGAAAAACATGCTGAGAATCAGTGACATCACGACCTGCAAACCGAAAGTGCTGATATCGGCCAAGTATGTATACAGTACATTAAAACCTTCTTTTACATAGGAACCGATATTGATATCGCCGAACACGCTCGATATCTCATCATAAAACGGAATGACATCGGGATGATACGCGATGTGCTTGATCTGCTTAATCAGCTGTTCAATCTGCTTGGCAACAATCGGGTAAAAGACAAAGCCTCCGACAGTCGCCCCGACAGCCAGCGCAATATATAAAACGGTGATGACCACCCTCTGGCTGATCCGGAAAAAATGGTTCAACACGTGCCGGATGACAGTCTCCAGCCGATCCATCAGAAAAGTAAAAATAAACGTAAGCAAAATCAAATTAATCATACTTCGGAATACAACTAACACCCCAGTCAAAACAAGAAAAACGGAAAAACGTCTGACACCCGGATGCTGAAAAAATTTAAAAATAGCCGCCATTTATACACTCCTGCTAGGACAAAAAGCCCTTAGATTTCATCTTTCACTCTCTAATTGTAAATTATATAACAAAATGACGCTAAGGTCTTTGTCCACCTCCTAATAAATTTAAACAAATTTATCTTTTTTACTCATGGCGGCCGAAAAAAAGAACGGCATGCCCGATGCATACCGTTCCTTTCCTTTTATACCGCCGTTTTCATTTCTTTTACGGCCTGTGTGCTTTTCGCTTCGTCAAACTCATTTTCGCTCTTGGCTACGATGATGGTGGCGATTCCGTTTCCGATCAGGTTGACGATCGCCCTTCCTTCACTCATAAAGCGGTCGACGCCGAGGAGCAGCGCCAGCCCCTCCAGCGGAATAACCTGAAGCGCCGATAAAGTGGAGGCGAGCACGATAAATCCGCTTCCGGTTACGCCCGCCGCGCCTTTTGATGTCAGCATCAGCACGAGAATGATCGTAACCTGCTGGCCGATGGTAAGGTCAACGCCGAACACCTGCGCCAGAAAAACCGTCGCCATGGACAGATAAATCGAGGTGCCGTCCAGGTTAAAAGAATATCCCGTCGGAATGACAAGGCCGACAACCGATTTGGAACAGCCGTAGCGCTCCATTTTATCCATCATCCGCGGAAGGACGGACTCAGAAGAGCTTGTGCCGAGAACGATGAGCAGTTCATCTTTAATAAAACGGAGATAGTTCCACAAGCTGAAACCGAATAGTTTGCAAATGATATTCAAAGCGACAAATACAAACAGGAACATCGTAACGTATACAGACAGCATCAGACTCGCCAGCGGCTTGATGGAATCAAGGCCGAAGTGCCCGATCGTATAGGCCATGGCCCCGAATGCGCCGATCGGCGCCGCGCGCATGATGTAGCCGATGATTTTGAAAAAAACGTGCGACAGTTTATCGAAGAAATCAATAATGCTTTTGCCTCTTTCACCGAGCGCCGCCAGGCCGACACCGAATAAAACAGAAAAGAATAAGACCTGAAGAATGTCGCCTTTTGCGAAAGCGTCAACCATATTTGACGGAACGATGTGAGTGATAAATTCAATCCAGTCAATCCCCTGTCCCCCGTTTTGCGTGTACTGAGAGACATCCCCTTTTTCAAGCTTGCTGTAATCAAGCCCCTCACCGGGTTTCATGATATTGACGACCAGAAGTCCGATAATAAGGGCGATGGTGGTCACGACTTCAAAATAAATAAATGCTTTTCCCCCGACTTTGCCGACTTTTTTCATGTCTCCCATCTTGGCGATGCCAAGCACGATCGTCAGGAATATGATCGGTGCGATAATCATTTTTACCGCATTGATAAATGTATCGCCGAGCGGCTTCATCTGCTTCCCGGCCTCAGGCCATACGAGTCCGACAATGACGCCGATGATAACCGCCGTGATGACCTGCACCGTAAGATTTTTGAAAATTTTCATCCCTACTCCCCCTTGCCTCTCGCTGCGTCTATACAAAAATGATAGCGTTTTCAAACGAAGAGGGGAAGCTTATGATCATAACGGACATTTTGGTCTTTTTGGTCTCGGCTAGCGGACGAATTTGTAGCGGTTAACCGGCCGGCCCACTCCCCCGTATTGAATGTCGAGCTTAATCTGGCCGTCTTTTTCAAGAAAATCAAGATAACGCCGCGCTGTCACCCTGGCGATTCCGAGCGCTTTGGCGGCTTCTTCAGCTGAAAGCGGCTCCGTCTGCTGTTTCATATAGGTCAAAATTTCATTCATCGTAAAATGATTTAACCCCTTCGGCAGATCGCGGGACGGATTTTGCGGAATTTTAAGCAGCATGTCAAGCTGCTCTTGCGACATGGTGTCATGCTCTTCAATTTTCCGTTTATATTGTTTATAGTTTTCGAGCGCCTGTCTCATCCGCTCCAGCTTAAACGGCTTCAAAATATAGTCGGCCGCACCGTTTTGCAGCATAAGCTGGATTGTTTCTTTGTCTTTTGCAGCCGAGACGATGATGACGTCTACTTCGAGCTTTTGTTTTCTGATTTCCTGGAGCGTTTTAATTCCGTCTTTTTTCGGCATGTATACGTCTAATACCACGAGCCCGGGCCGCAGATCTTTTATAAGCCTGATTCCCTCGTCTCCGTCAGCGGCTGTGGCGATGACGCTGAACCCTGAAACACCGGTGATAAATTCTTTATTCACCTCCTGCACCATCGGATCATCTTCAATAAGCAGCACCTTGATGTCCATCGAATGATTCCTCCCCCTTCATCGGAAATAAAATAGAAAATGCCGTTCCCTGTCCCTGCCGTGTGTCGACTTCAATAACGCCCATCCCTTTGTCGACGATTTGTTTGACGAGGTACAAGCCGTATCCCGTTCCTCCCGTTTTATTGACGGTAAACCCTTTGTCATAAAGGTGCGGGATGTGCTGATCGGAAATCCCGCTTCCGTTGTCTTCTATTAATATAGCAAGCACTTCATCATTTTGCTCGATACTGATGTCAATATGTTTGTCCTCCGTGTCCGCTGTTTCGAATGCGCCGAACGCATTTTCAATTAAATTGCCGAGCAGGACGACGATGTCATGCTGGTCGACATGCTCCGGAAATGCCGAGAAACTGCTGTTTTCATCAATTTTCACAGAAATGCCAAGCTCTTTTCCTCTTTTGATTTTGCTTAACAGCAGCCCCGCCGCGGCGTCATTCTGAATGGCCTGATGAAGAAAATCGGTGACGCTTTCTTGTTCTGATGATTCCTTAAAAGCAAGCTGGAGCGCTTTTTCTGATCTTCCGAGCTGAATCAGTCCCGCGATGGTGTGAAGCTTGTTCATATGTTCATGATTTTGGACTCTGAGCGCATCGACAAAATTTTTCACGCCGGTCAGTTCTTCCGCCATTTTCGCCGCTTCCGTCCTGTCCTGAAAAATAGCGACGGCTCCGATGACCTTCTTTTTCATAACGATCGGAATTCTGCTGCTCATGATCACCTTTCCGCTGACTTGGATTTCTTCATTATATACGGCTCGGTTCCGCTCGACGATCTCAGGGAGCCGCGAATCTTTTAACACGTCCCAGATCAGCCTGCCATCGGTCTCTTGTCTGACATTGAATATCTGCTTCGCTTTTTCATTAAAAATGGTGATGTGATGCTGATTATCGATCGCGATGACGCCCTCATTCATCGAATGAAACGTAGCGGTCCGTTCCTCATACATTCTCACGATCTCATGGGGCTCCAGCCAAAACATTTGTTTTTTGATGTGGCGGGCCAGCAAAAAGGAGCCGGCCAGTCCGAACCCGAGCGCCAGCAGAACGATAAACAGTATTTCATGTTTCAGCTGAAGAAGAATTTCACCGAATCCGGGCAGCGTTTTACCGGCCAGAACGACGCCGATCTGATTCAAATCCCGGTCTTTGATGGGATAAAAAGCGCGGACGGCGGTGCCGATCTCTCCCTTTGCTTCGGAAAAATAAATGTGCTCGGCGAACGCCGCGGCTTCGTCCTCACCCCTTGAACGCTTTCCGATCATTGTGCTGACGGGATGTGAATAGCGGATATGATCCATATCCATGACGACGATGTAGTCCGCTTCATTGATGATCCTTATTTCTTCGACCGCATGGCGCACGTCTTCCCTTTGTTTTTTCTGCTCGAGGGCACGTTTGACATCGGTCATCTCAGATACCGTCCGCGCGGTATTCATCAGCCGTTTTTTCAGCTCGCGCTCCTCTGTATGCTGAATATTGCCGATCAGCACGATGCCGACGATCAAAAAGGTAAAAAGCACGACGATATACGAAAGTATGGTGATTTTCCAGCGGATGGTGAGCTTTTTTTTCGTCATTGGCCTCTTCCTTTCCGTCTCTTTACGAAAACGGCCCGCCCGATTATGCTTGTTATAGAAAATGGCGGAGGGGGTTTTCGATGAAAAGCTTGCTGACTTGTCTCAGCCTGATGGTACTCGGTATCGGAACCGCTTTATTCATCGGCTTTCATGATCGTTTCTCAACGGAAGAACCGTATTATGATGACGAACAGGAAGGCCTGAAAGATCAAATCGTTTTCAAATTCAGCCATGTCGTTGCTGAAAACACGCCAAAAGGGCGGGCGGCGAATAAGTTTGCCGACCTTGTCTATCAAAAGTCCGGCGGCACCATTAAAGTAGAGGTGTTTCCAAACGGGAGCCTCTATTCAGATAATGAAGAAATAAACGCCCTCCAAAACGGGGACGTGCAATTCATCGCTCCCTCCACCTCAAAGCTCGGATCACTGTCTCCCGAATGGGGTGTTTTGGATCTGCCGTACGCGTTTACAAACTATAAAGCCGTGCAAGAAGGCCTCAACGGCAAAATCGGCACACGCCTGTTCGCTTCATTAGAAAAGCATCATTTGAAAGGACTGGCGTACTGGACGAACGGGTTTAAGCAGCTCACGTCAAATAAAGGGCCGATCTTCACTCCGGACGATTTGAAAGGACAGGCGCTCAGGATCATGCCGAGCAGCGTGATCGAAGACCAGTACCGTCTGCTCGGCGCGCACCCGCGGCAGGATTCCTTTAATTCCACGTTTCAGCTCTTGGAAAGCAATCTCGTAGACGGAGAAGAAAATACGATTTCAAATATCTATTCTAAAAAATTTTATAATGTTCAAGATTATTTGACAATCAGCAATCACGGGTACCTCGGTTATGCCGTGATGACCGACGAGCATTTCTGGAATTCGCAGACAGAAAAAACGAGAACCATCTTAACGGAGGCGATGCGAGAAACGACGGAGTGGAACGAAGCCTCCGCTGAGAAAATGAATAAAGACCAGCTTGAAGAGATAAAGAAGAATTCATCCATTCATATTCATGTGCTGAGCAAAGCGGAAAAGAACACATGGATGAAACGCCTCGACCCGATTTACGGACAATATGAACAGGTGATCGGCCGCGGGCTTGTGCAGGATTTGTTATCCTTGCGCCGCGAGCCTTAGCAGGACCAATACGCCCATCTCCGTTTCATCCCTTTTCCCGCCGGGGAAGTAAATAGGGACAGATCAAAAAAGGAGATGGAGACATGTTTACACATACGAAAAAACTGCAGCATCCGGCTAAACCGGATCGTCCTGACCCGCTGTTCGCAAAAAAGATGCAGGAAATTTTAGGGGGACAATACGGGGAAATATCCGTCGCCATGCAATATTTGTTCCAAGGATGGAATACACGGGGCAATGAAAAATATAAGGATCTTCTGATGGATACCGCGACGGAAGAAATCGGCCATGTCGAAATGATCGCGACGATGATTGCGAGACTGTTAGAAGACGCCCCGCTGGCAGAGCAGGAAAAAGCGGCTGATGATCCGGTCATCGGGTCCATTTTAGGCGGCATGAATCCGCATCATGCGATCGTGTCAGGACTCGGCGCAATGCCGGAGAGCAGCACGGGCGTTCCGTGGAGCGCAGGCTATATCGTCGCAAGCGGAAACCTTCTGGCAGACTTCCGCGCCAATCTGAACGCCGAATCACAAGGAAGGCTTCAAGTCGCACGCCTGTATGAAATGACCGATGATAAAGGCGTGAAAGATATGCTCAGCTTTTTATTGGCCCGCGATACCATGCATCAAAACCAATGGCTTGCGGCCATTAAAGAATTAGAAGAACAGGAAGGTCCGATCGTTCCTTCCACATTCCCGAAGGCGCTGGAAAAACAGTCATTCTCCCATAAGCTTATTCATTTCTCAGATGGAGCAGAAAGCGCTGAACAAAATTGGCTGAAGGAAACAGCGCCGGACGGAGAACCATTCGAATACGAAAAGGAACCGAAAGCGCACGGCGAAATAGCTAAGCTGGATCCCGTCCCGCCGTATGTCCATAACACGCTTCCCGGACGCGAGTAAAGACACAAGCCCAAAACAAACTGTTTTGGGCTTTCATTATGCCTTCAGAACCGTCCAGTCCGGTTCGTATCGGATGTCCGGATGATGTAACAGCTTATAAATGACAGGTTCATCCTCTTCGTACAGCATCACTTCTATTGAAAGAATCGCAGCCTTCTGCTCGTTTTCTTCGTATATGCGGTCATGTTCGTTCTCCATAAAATCATCATAGGCCTGTCTGTTCTCCCAAACGCTGATGATCTCTGCAATGAACAGGCCGTCTGCGTTTTTCCGCCAGCCGCCGGCCTGTTTGACGAAGCCATTTACACATGATAATGCTCCCCACTGTGACTGTGCTTGCGCAAATGCTTCAGCGTTTGCAGCGTCTGTTTCACATACAATCTTTTTGATCAGCATGACCGTTCCTCTGTGATGACTGTTTTCGCATGCGCATGCTCGACACAGAGATTGACGGTTCTGACGTAAGAGCGGGTGCGGTGAATCGTGCCTTTCGGGATGAGCAGGCTGTCATTTGCTTTGAGCACTGCGGTTTCTTTGTCCTTAAAATCAATCAGCAGCTCCCCTTCCAGAACGATGAACCATTCATCTGAGTCAGGGTGATGGTGCCAGTCATATTCTCCCGTAAACACTGCGAGGCGCACACAGTGGTCATTGATCTCCGCGATTGAAAAATTGTCGTGTTTTTCTTTGACTTTATTGGCGATAGCGAGCAAATTCAGCATGTCAGACACGAGTGAAAAACCCCTTTTTCATTTAATTGTATCGCAACGGCGGCTCAGATCAAGATTTTCCCAAAATAAAAAGCGATCCAGCTGATGCGCCGGATCGCTTTTGATCTGCAGGTTCTCTGCCTTTATGCTTTTATTAGCTGCTTCGTCTGTTTCCGCCTTTTTGGCCGATTTCTTTATAAAAATCTTTGTCATGATTTTTGCTTGTGGCTTCTCCGCCTTTTTGGCCGATTTCTTGATAGAATTCCTTGTCATGGTTATTGCTAGTGGCTTCTCCGCCTTTTTCACCGATTTCCTGATAGAATTCTTTGTCGTGATTTTTGCTTGTGGCTTCTCCGCCTTTTTCACCGATTTCCTGATAGAATTCTTTGTCGTGATTTTTGCTAGTGGCTTCTCCGCCTTTTTGACCAATTTCCTGATAGAATTCTTTGTCATGGTTATTGCTTGTCGCTTCTCCGCCTTTTTTACCTGCTTCTTCTCTGCTCATTTTGTTATTATCTTGTGCCATTTTTGAATTCCTCCTTTAATTGGTGTTGGTTGTTGGTTTCCCGATTTCAGAACTGCTAAACAAAGAAAACACATTGAATGTGT
>NZ_JBLTJB010000010.1:0-124854 GCF_053470005.1 Bacillus sp. N1(2025) | reverse complement strand
TTGGAGCACATACATCCGTTTCTGCGCCGAAGACACCGGGTAGGTGTCCTGTTTTTGCGCAGGCTGAATCGCTTCATACGGGCTCTCTTCCAAGTCCTGAATAACCGAAGCGAGCTCTTCCACCGTCGGCCGGGCGAAGATGTCCTGTAACGGCACCTGAACACCGAATTCTTTGGCGATGCGGGAGACGAGAGCCGTCGCTTTTAACGAATGGCCGCCCCGCTCAAAAAAGTGATCCCGGATGCCGACGGGGCCGTTTTTCAGCACCTCTTCCCAGAGGGCGCAAAGCTTCATTTCCGTGACGTTCCGCGGGGCGGTGTACGCCCGTCTGTCTGCCGCTCCGCCGGGAGCCGGCAGTGCGCGGCGGTCAAGCTTTCCGCTCGGCGTGACCGGCCATTCGCTCATCTCTATAAACTGAGCCGGCATCATGTAGGCCGGAAGGCGTGTCGCAAGCTCCGCCCGCACGTCATCGCTTTCCCGTCCTTCGATATAAGCGTAAAGCGCGGTTTCGCCGTGTTCGGTCCGGGCGGTGACTGCCGCCTCACGAATGCCGTCGATGCGCCGGATCGCCGCTTCGATTTCCCCCGGTTCAATCCGGTAGCCTCGGACTTTCACTTGTCCGTCTGAACGGCCGAGCCATTCGACAAGGCCGTCTTCTGTCCAGCGTGCGATATCGCCCGTCTGATACATGCGCTCGCCCGGATAAAACGGATCATCGAGAAAACGCTCCTCCGTCAGCTCAGGCCGGTTCAGATAGCCCCGGGCCACCCCTGTCCCTGCGATGTACAGCTCTCCTGCCACACCCGCAGGCTGGATGGTTCCTCCGCTATCTAATACATACAGACGGGCACCAGGAACGGGTTTTCCGATCGGAAGCCTTGTCCGTCCGCTGTCCCGTTTTCGGTCACAGACGTAAAACGCCGCATCAACCGTCGCTTCCGTCGGCCCGTAGCCGTGAATGAGCACGGTCTCCGGCAGAAGATCGGCAAACCGGGCAGCCGTAAGCGGGGAAAGGGCTTCCCCTCCGGCAAACACGCGTGTCAGTGTTCTGCCGAGGCGTGTTCTTGTTTCTGCAGGCTCCGTTTCCAGCGCGTCTAAAAAGCTGTTGACCATCGCCGGAATAAAATGCGCGGTCGTCACCTTTTCAGAAGAAAAAGCTTCAATCATCCGCACAGGATCTTTCTCCCATCCGGCAGGAAGCAGATACACGGAGGCGCCGGACATCGTCCACCAAAACAATTGCCAGATGGAGGCGTCGAAAGAAAAGGATGATTTCAGCACGATAATATCCTCTTCCGTTAACGGAAACTGCCCTTGCATCCCTGATAAAAAGGCGGCGGCCTGACGGTGTTCAACAGCTACTCCCTTCGGTGTTCCCGTCGAACCGGACGTATAAATGATATAAGCGAGCGAATCGGCATCCGCTTCTTCAGAGACAGCCCCTGTCTCCGTCTCACTTGTCAGAGAAGAAAGAGACACCTCTAGCGTTTCGCCGGAAAAACCGGAAAGGGATAACCCCGGCTGTGCAAGCAGGAGACAGGCGCCGCAGTCATTGAGCATATAGCGCAGCCTGTCCTCAGGATACTCCGGGTCAAGCGGCACATAGGCGCCGCCCGCTTTTAACACGGCAAGCACTGAAACCACCATCTCCGGCGAGCGTTCGGCGAGCACGCCGACCATGCTTTCTTTGCGGATGCCTTTTTGGCGGAGCCGAACAGCGAGCCTGTCTGTGTACTGATCGAGCTCAGCGTACGTCAGCATGCCGCCCGGAAAACGGAGCGCCGGGCGATGCGGCGAAAGCGCGGCGCGGCGGGTGAACAGTCCGTGAAGCGTCGGAGCCGGCGGTTCAACCGCTTCTGTACGGTTAAACGCAGTTAACACCCGTTTCTTTTCATTTTCATCCGCCATATCAATATGCCGAATCAGCTGGTTTGGATTTCTAACGGCATTTTCAACGATCGTCAGCAAATGAGTTTGAATTCGTTTAATCGATGTTTTAGTAAATAAAGCGGATTGATAATCAAAATTCAGCTCAATCAATCCCGTATCTGTCCGCTCCTTAATTAAAATGGACAGCTCATTTGCCGTATGTCCGCTGAAAAACATCGCCGTTTCATAATCGAAACCTTCTGCCTGACGCCACGCGAGAGGCTGGTATTGCATCGAAATCCCGATGATATTTTGCAGGTCGTGATGAGTCTGCCTTAATTCATTCACAAAAAGATTGTAAGGATATTTCTGGTGCCGCATAACAGACAGCTGCTCTTTTCCTACGCTGCGGACAAAGGACAGGAACTCCGCATCAGGATCTGCCGTCATTCTGATCGGCAGTGTGCTGACGAACATGCCGAGCATATCCTTTTCGAGCCTGGAGCCCCGGTTTCCGTAATAAGTGCCGATGGCAATATCCTTTTTAGCCGTCAGACGGCTGATGCATATGTATAACGAAGCCATAAACAGAGAGATGATGCTGAGATTATTTTCTTTGCAAAAACGCCGGATAGATTGTTCTAAGGAGTGAGAAAGAGTGATTGTATCTCTGGAAGCCGCAGTGCTTTGTCTAAGATGAGAGGTTCGTTCCGCCAGTGAAAGGTGTTCCGGAACGGTTCGGTATGTTTCAGTCCAAAATGAACGGTCTTTTTGAAAACGGGAAGACTGTAAGTATTGCTGTTCTTTTTCCATGTAGCTGAGATAGGAAGGCCTGTGATGTTCAGCTAAATCCTCGCCCCGCATGATCTTTTGGTAGATATCAATGAGCTGGTTGCCGAGCAGGTTGAGCGAGATGCCGTCCATGATAATATGGTGAAATTTTGAATAAAGCCAAACTTCTTCGTCTGACATGACAAGCAGAGTAAATTGATACAGAGGTGAATGAAACAGCTTGAACGGAACACGGGTCTGTGTGTCAATCCATGCGTCCCGCTCTGCCTGATCAGTATGAGTAAAATCAACAGTCTCTAGAGAAATCGGCCGATGCCCCGCCAGATACAGCTGGGGTTCTGATCCGTCCCCTTCTGTCAGTTGAAACCTGAGCGAATCATTTTGCGAGATAGAAAAATCTAAAGCATGGCGCAGTACGTCAAAATCGATGTCCCCCCTGAATTTGACGCATGCCGCGAGATTGCAGATACTTGTGCCCGGTTCGAGCAGCTCCGTAAACCAGACTCTTCTTTGGGCGTGAGTTAAAGAATAAACAGTGTTCTTCAATGGAATCCCTCCGCTTCAATTTAAGAGGATAAGAAAGTGAAATAATTACAATTAAATTTCGACAGCATATGACTAAATCATCCATATAAGCATTATTTTAAAACATATTTTAGAAATCACAATAAAAAATTAAATTTTCTCTAACATTTTTTAGAATATAGTATATATTCCTCACTTCATTTCTTCATTTCTATAATCTTTATACCATGTAAAACGGTATGTATGCACACTATAAACTGGTTCTTAAACACTATAATAAGGAATAAAATGTATAATTAATTGCGCTTTTAAAAAGGTTTTGCCTCCTTAAAAGAAGTTTTACGTTAAAAAATGAAAAATCGGTGAACAAGTAAGAAAGTATCATGTAAAAAAAAGGAAGGATATTGCCGATATTACTTTTTGAAAAGATTGATTCATAATCGCAATATAATGTTTTACAGACATCAAAAAAGCCGAATCCTCTAAGGATTCGGCCCTTCTTATTGATTTGCCAGCACGACTGCGATTTTGTCTTCAATGTCTTTTCCGTCATCTTCGTCAAGCAGCCCGTTTTGAAGCACGGAAAAAATAAGCGTATCTCCTGTTTTTGTGTCTGCATAGCCGGCAATCGAACTGACTGATGTTAGTGACCCGGTTTTCGCTTTAATTTTGCCCTCCGCCGGGGTGCCCTTCAGCCGATTCCGAAGGGTTCCTCCCGTCATTCTGTCACTTGCGCCGGCGACAGGGAGCGACCGAAGGAAAGACGGGTACCACTTTTCTTTCTGAACCGCATACAAAAGCTCTCCGATTTGGCCGGCGGATACGCCGTTAACATGAGAAACGCCGGATCCGTCTCTTGCAATCAATTCATCAGGATTCAGCCCGAACGATTTAAGCTCCGATTTCATCACGTCCAAGCCCTTTTCCCAGCTGCCCTCCCCTTTTTTCACTTTTCCCATTTCCTTGATCAGAATTTCGGCGTGCCCGTTGTTGCTCAGTTTCATAAACGGAATCAATAATTCTGAAAGAGGCATGGATGTCCGTGATGTGACAAGCTGGGTGCGGTGCGGCATTCGCCCTGTTCTGATTTTTCCTTTTACAGTTATACCCTGTTTAGTAAGCGCTTGTTTCCATAAATCTAAAGCATAGGACGACGGATTCCACACTGCCGCCCATTCTCTTGCCTGTGCCGAGCCGGCAGGTATGATTCCCTTTATCGTAATCACATTGCCACCGTGCTCCCGTTCAACCGTCAATTCCTTCTTTTCATCAGAAGCGACGGTTTTCACTTCGTTTTTCACACGAACGATGTCCGTATGGGGAGAAATTGAAATGCGCGGCTTTTTACCAGGCTGTTTCGCCGGGCTGATTTCCGCAATCACCGTTCCGGTATCATAATCCTCATTTGGTGAAGCGGTAAGTGCTGATACTTGCGCTCCATAATATTGGCCTTCATCGCTCCACGGAAGATCAACTGAATACCTGGTATCGTCATACCACGAGTCATCCCCGACCAGATCTCCTTTAATGACATGGATGCCCCTGGCTTTGACCTGTTTAGCCATCTTCTCAAAATCAGAAACCAATAGGGTCGGATCGCCTTTTCCCCTGAGATAAAGGTTTCCGCGCAGCTGTTTTCCTTTCACGGCGCCGTCTGCCCGTACTTCTGTCTTAAAGGTGTAATCTTCTCCGAGAACGGAAAGCGCCGCAGATGCCGTCAGCAGCTTCATCAGTGATGCAGGCCTCAGCCGCATATCTTCCCGGCTGCCGAACAGCACCTCCCCTGTTTTTGCTGACCGGACACTGACGCCCGCTGAAGCCCCCTTTAAAGCAGGTTCTTCATCCAGAATGTGTTCCAGCTCTTTTTGCAGAGTATTTTTTTGTTCAGCCGCCTTAGCCGCATCATCAATATAAGGAACTGCGGCAATGATCAAAAGCAGAATCACCGCGCTCAAGCGTTTCACATATATTTTCAATGTTATCCCGCCTCTTTCCTATTCTTCGTCATGCAAAATGGTGATCCTGGATGACGCAGCCGCTTCTTCGCCCGGTTTCAGAATCTGAAGCCCTGTCAGTGATGCAGGCTGATTCAGATTAAATGCATCTGTAACGGAAGTATAAGGCTCAAGACTGACAAACCCCTGCTTTCCGTCACCGTTATATACCACCCAATGCTTGAAAGACGTGTCTGCCTGATACAAAACGGATAATTTCTCATCCGGATGATAAATAACAGCTTCGTTATTGCCGCCGTTCCGTCCGGAAGAAAGAAAAACATCGTCAAACTGTTTATTTTTCAAAGACATCCCATGACGGAACGCTTCTTTATCAGGCACATCCAATAAACGGCCCGTCGGCACGAAACGTTCATTTAATTCCCACATGCGGTCAGCCGTCAGAAAAAGACGGGATCGCTCTTCATTGAAAACAAATGTGGAATGATAGCCGAGCCCCCAAGGAAAAGCCTCCGTTCCCTTGTTGGTAATGAGCGCCCGCTGCGTAAACACATTGTCTTTTAATGTATAGGTCATCCGGACAATGACATCGTGCGGAAATTGTTTATGAACACGGGGAATCTTTGAAAGATCAATTTCTGTTTCGACTGTCATTCCATCCCCCTCTTCTTTCGCTGCCGCCGCTTTCCAATGCTGATTGTGAAGAAAGCCGTGAATATGATTATGTTTATCCTCTTCGTTTATCTCGAATTGATACGCGCGGCCGTCAAAACGAAACGTCCCGTCCGTAATCCGGTTCGGCGGGAATAAAACGGGAATGCCGTACAGCATCGGTTTTGCGCGGAATTGCTCCGCAGTTTCCGGTTCTCTCAGAAGCCGCATACCGGTTCTTTTATCCCGAAGCGATATGACATTTGATCCCCACTCCGGCACAATGATGCATTCAGCCTGATCAGTCTCCGCTTTTATGGCTGAAGCCCCTAAATAAGTCGTATGTTCAATCGTCATAAGCACCTGCCCTTTCCTTGTTTTCTAGCATGTATAGGAATTCCATTTTCTAAACTCATTTTCCTGCTCTAAAAAAACATCGCCCGTATGAACTGAGCGATGTGCGGTAAAACCTTATTGAATCAGCCGGGTAATCTGTTTTTTCTTCCATACAAACCGGTAATATCCGTATTGCAGCAGCAGGCTGACGACAAAAGCCGCCGGATAACCGACCCAAATGCCGAGAATGCCGAGATTCGTATAATGAGAAAGAATAAAGGCCACAGGCACTTCAATTCCCCAAATCGCAAAAATGCTGATAATCGTCGGCCATAGCACCGTACCGCTCGCCCGCATCGTCGCTGAAACGATCTGAGCGTGACCGAAAATCAAATAGCTCCAAAGGGTAATCATAATCAGATTGCGGGCAATGTGGAGTGTATCCTGATCTGTTAAAAACAAAGCCAGTATCTGCCGGGAGAAGGTGTAAATCAGCAGGATCAACACCCCGCCGATCAAATAATTCAGGCCGATGCCGACTTTGATGACCTGTTTCAGCCGGCCGAATTGATTGGCGCCAATGGATTGGGCGGCAAAAATTGAAACGGCGATACCGAGGCTTACCGCCGGCATCTGCACATAACTCGCCACTTGGTTGACGACCCCGTAAGCAGCCGTCGCGTTTGATCCGTAATGATTGACAAATGAAATGACCGCAATTTCAGAAAGTGACACGAGAATCATATTGATGCTCGACGGAATACCGAGACGGAGTAAAAGCGCGAGCAGCTTTTTGTCCATTTTAAGAGAACGGAGCGCAGTCCGGTCAAATGCCAATGGATGTTTTCTTTTCCGTAAATAAACCATGAGTACGATAAATGTTACGATGTTTGAAATCACGGTTGCATACGCCGAACCGTAAATGCCGAACTTCGGAAGTCCGAAAAGCCCGAGAATCAATAAGGGCAAGAGCCCGATGTTTATGACTGTACTGACGATTAACGTATAAAACGGGGTCTTTGAATCTCCCGTTCCGCGTAAAAATGTCGTATACGCAAAATATAAAAACATCAGCGGCATTGCGCAAAACAAAATGCGCGCATATCGGACACTGACATCTATTACGTTTTCCGGCGTTCCCATCAGCCGCAGAATATCAAGCGTAAACACACTGCCGACAACTGCCAGGACAACACCGAGCATAAAGGTAAAAGTCAGTGTAGTGCCGACAATCGCCTTCATCCTCTCTTCGTTTTTCGCGCCGTAAGCCTGCCCGATCAGAATGGAACTTCCCGAACCGATTCCGATCGTAAAGGAGATCAGCAGAAAAAACAGCGGAAAAAAAGACGATACAGCGGCAAGCGCATCGACTCCGAGCCACCTTCCGACAAATACCATTCCGACCAATTGGCCGACAGATTGCAATACATTGCTTAAAAGCAGCGGCACTAAAAACAGTGACATCGATCGCCAGACTGACTGGCCGCGGCCTTCCGCTGTTTCTAAATGATCTTGTACTTCCATATGTAGGACTCCTTTTTTGATTTTCTTCCATTTTATTATTCAGCAGACAGCTTGTAAAAACCTTTTGTTCAATGAAACTCTTTATCTTTTTCTCACGTCTTACATGGAAATAAACCATAAAAATAAAAAGTCCGGAAAATATTTTTGAAAAGGTATTGTAATCTTACCGTAATTATTGTAACATTTGTAACATAAGAGAAAGAGATTGATTGAAGGAGAGATTATATCATGAAAAAATGGCTATTATTCCTCACTACTATTACATTGATTCTGTCATTGGGCACTGCGGCGACTGCAAAAAATGCACCTAATGACCTTACACAAAAACAAGCACTTCAGCTGGCCCTGTCAGCGAGAGAACATTTCTGGAATACAATGAGCGGCGGTGCGCTTAAATCAAACGCAAATTGCACATCTGAACCGTTTGAATATCAAAATCTGCAATATGTATTTATGTGCAAAGACCTCGGAACAAAAGCGAAAGCCGTAAAATATCTGACACCCGCTTTTACAAAGCAAGCGATTGACAAAGGGCTCAAAGATTACCACTTCACTGTAAAAGACGGCAAATTGGCTGTTCCGGTCGGCGACGGAGATAACCTCCTGAATTGGAAAAAAGCAAAAATGACCCTTCTTTCTAAAAAAGGAAGCGTCCAAACATACCGCTTCACTGTACCGACTCTTGACGGTTCTCCGTCAGCAAAACGCGATGTAACATTCGTAAAAGAAAACAACGTTTGGAAAGTCAATCAATTTGATGCTGTCATATAAGAAAAAGCCCGCTTGCTTACAGCGGGCTTTTTTCACATCATTTCCACCAGGTTCTCACAAAATATTCAACTCAAAACCCCCTTGTATAACAAGGGGGTTTCTGTTTTACCGGCATTATTAAGCTGCGCCTATCTCATACAAAAAACGCTCTAGGAGAGATTCGAACTCCCGACCTGCAGTTTAGGAAACTGCTGCACTATCCGCTGTGCTACTAGAGCCTGCTTCTATTATAGTAACGCTGGCGGCCGTTTTTTTCAAGTCTACAGCCCTCCGAACACCTTATAGGCGGCTCTCGTCGTATCTTCATCTATTCCGATATAACGCATTGTAATAGACGGAGAAGAATGATTCAAAATCCTCTGCAGTTCAGCAATGTCTTTTGTCCTCTGATAAAAATGATACCCGAACGTCTTTCTAAGCGTATGCGTCCCAATTTCCTCCAACCCGCAAGCGGCAGCCGCTTCCTTTAATATTCTGTATGCCTGAATCCGGGATATGGGCTTATTCGTCCGTTTTGATTTAAACAAATAGTCATCCTCTTTCATGTCTTTTGTATAAGCGTATATGTCGGCCTTTAAAGACTCCAGTATCAGAATTTTTCTTTTCTTTCTCGTTTTGCTTTCGGTTGCCCACACATGGTCTTTGTTCCTTACATCCCTCACGCGAAGCGGCAGAACATCTGAAATCCGCAGTGCGCTGTTCATGCCGAAAATAAATAAAAAATAATCACGATCACTTTTTTTCATTAAATACTGTTTGACTTCCTGGATCTTCTCCAAACTTCGGATCGGCTGTACGATATGCATCAAAAAACCCCTTATAATTGGTAAAGTAACATATTGAGCATTATGTTACTATTATAGCCGAAACCCGTTGAATGATAAAGGGTAAAGAGTCTTATGTAACATAATATACATAGTGTTACATAAGGTGAATCAGATACGCAGTTTCAACAAACCCCTCAAAAACATCATTTTCAGCCCGGTGACAAGCTTTTAAACAAATAGAGACTCAAGGCATTAAAAAATGAAAACAACGGCCTTAAAATGAAATCTGAGCATCCGTTTTTTTGTGAGCAACCGAAAAAAATGCAAAAAAAAGACACAATATGAAATTGTGTCCTAGTCTTCATCTTTTACATCAATGTCTTCAGGAAGCGGCTCATTTAAAAACTCTTGAATCATTTCCTTGTATTTTTCCAACTGCTCGAGATGGGTTTGAAATTGTTCCTTGTTGATTAAATATTGCTGTCCGTCATGGACGGCCCTTATTTTATTCGTCAAAACAAGATTGTGCACATATTCTTCAGGAAGACTGGTAAACTCAGCTGTCTCTTTGATCGTTAAATACATGGCTCACGTTCCTTTCATATGTCATGTGAGTGAATTCTGTTTTGTTTATTGTAGCTTATTTTTTGTCTTTATGCTTGTTTCACAGCTTTTTCAGTCCGGTTTCCCATTTAGCCTATTTGCGACTGATTACATTCACACAGAAACCCCAACTTTTTGCACACCGGACTATTCCGTTTGTCACTTGTGAAAACAGCACATTTTACTTACTCTATAATTGTAAGCGGAAAACAAAGGAGGCAGACTATGAAAAAGAAAAAGTTTATGAATCTCTGTTTTATCGTTCTGCTCAGTACTTTGCTCGCGGCCGGAAGCATCCCTTATCACGCTCAGGCTAAGAAACACCCGTTTTCCTATGACGACTACAAACAGGTAGATGTCGGCAAAGACGGCATGGTTGCCACCGCCCATCCTCTCGCTTCACAAATCGGTGCCGACGTGCTGAAAAAAGGCGGCAATGCAATTGACGCCGCGGTTGCCATTCAATTCGCATTAAACGTAACTGAACCTATGATGTCTGGAATCGGCGGCGGCGGATTTATGATGGTTTATGATGCGAAGACGAAAGACACCACCATTATCGACAGCAGGGAACGCGCACCGGCAGGCGCAACACCGGATATGTTCCTTGACGAAAACGGCAAAGCCATTCCTTTCTCCGAACGCGTTACGAAAGGGACTGCAGTCGGTGTTCCGGGAACATTAAAAGGACTTGAAAAAGCGCTAGACAAATGGGGCACACGCTCCATGAAACAACTCATCACCCCTTCCATTAAACTTGCCTCAAAAGGCTTTCCGATCGATTCGGTTTTAGCTGATGCCATCTCAGATTATAAAGACAAATTATCACACACTGCTGCAAAAGACGTGTTTCTTCCGGACGGAGAACCTCTGAAAGAAGGAGACACACTCATCCAAAAAGACTTAGCCAAAACATTTACAGCTATTAAGTACAAAGGCACAAAAGCATTCTATGACGGTGCATTCTCCAAAAAGCTTGCAGAAACAGTGCAGGAATTCGGCGGCTCAATGACAGAAAAAGACATTAAAAACTTCAATGTGACGATCGACGAACCGATCTGGGGAGATTACCAGGGCTATCATATCGCAACTGCTCCTCCTCCAAGCTCGGGCGGTGTTTTCCTGTTGCAAATGCTGAACCTCCTGAATGATTTTAAGCTTTCTCAATATGATATCCGTTCTTGGCAAAAATATCAGCTTCTCGCAGAAACGATGCATTTGGCTTATGCTGACCGCGCCGCATTTGCCGGGGACCCAGAATTCGTCAACGTCCCTCTCAAAGGTCTCTTGAATCCAGATTATATCAATGCCCGCAGACAGCTGATAGATATTGATAAAGTCAATAAAAAACCGAAAGCCGGCGATCCTTGGGCCTATCAGGAAGGTTCTGCAAACTATAAACAAGTGGAGCAGCCGACTGACAAACAGGAAGGTCAAACGACTCACTTCACGGTAACCGACCGCTTCGGCAATGTCGTATCTTATACGACAACAATTGAACAGCTGTTCGGTTCCGGCATTATGGTTCCCGGATACGGCGTTGTGCTGAATAATGAGTTAACAGACTTCGATGCGGTGCCTGGCGGCGCAAATGAAGTGCAGCCGAATAAACGTCCGCTCAGCAGCATGACTCCGACTATTTTATTCAAAAATAACGAACCTGTCCTGACTGTCGGCTCCCCCGGCGGAGCAACGATTATTTCTTCCGTCCTGCAAACGATCCTGAACAAAGTTGAGTACGGCATGGATCTGAAAGCGGCAGTCGAAGAGCCGAGAATTTACACAAACAGCATGACATCCTATCGATATGAAAAAGGAGTGCCGGAAGAAGCCCGCACAAAACTGAACGAAATGGGGCATAAATTCGGCAGCAGCCCGGTTGATATCGGTAATGTGCAAAGCATCCTGATCGACCGTGAAAACGGCACCTTCACCGGAGTTGCCGACTCAAGCCGAAACGGAGCCGCAATCGGCGTAAACTTGAAAAATTATAAAAAATAACAAGACAAAAAGCCTCGTTTCTCAAGCTGAGAAATGAGGCTTTTGTTTATTCTGCACTGTATTCAGATGAGGTTTTTTCAGACGTTAATGATACAAGCGAAAGCACGCCGCACATCGCGATGACAACACCCGCTGATCCGATCCATGTCACTGACGCAAGAGACAGATGAGTGACAACAATGCCCCCGATGCCCGCCCCGGCTGCCATAGCCAGCTGCATCACAGACTGGTTGAGGCCAAGTAATACACCCGATGATTCAGGCTCCATCGTTGCCAAATGATACTGCTGAGCAGGCCCGGATGACCAGGCTGCGAAGGACCAAAATATAAGCACTGCCGCCGCTCCGAAAGCAGAATGTGTGACAAACGGCAATAACATGAGCATGATAGCATGAAGCGCCATTCCGCCGGTTAATGTCATACGCGCCCCCCATTTGTCTGCGCTGAAACCGCCTGCTTTAGAACCGGCAAGACTTGCAACACCGAAAATAAGCAGCAATGTACTCAGTATTCCGCTTCCGATATGAGTAACGTTCAGTAAATACGGAGAAAGGTACGTATACGCAACCGAATAGCCTCCGAGCCAAAAAAACGTAATGGCCAGCCCGACAGCCACCTTTCGTTTCTTCAAAAGAGAAAATTGCTGAATGAGCGGCACCGGTTTATCTCCTTTTATCTCAGGCAACGCGAAACGTATAATAAGCATGGCAATGATTCCGATTGCCGCAATTCCGGCGAAAACCACCTTCCAGCCAAAAGCTTCAGACACGGTTCTTCCGATCGGAACACCGATAATGAGCGCCGCCGTAAACCCCATAATGACGGTCGCGAGAGAACTTGCCTGTTTTCCCGGGGGAGCGATTTTTGCTGCGATCGTAAGCGCGGTGACCACCACGGTTCCTGCTCCAAGCGCCATGATCACCCGCGCTCCCGCAAATAAGCCGAATCCCTGCACAAGGAAAGAAATGATATTTCCGATTACAAACAATCCAAGAGCATAGATCATGAGCTTCCTTCTGTCCAGTTTTGCTGTAAGGGCCATCATGACAGGCGTTCCGATTGCATAAACAAGTGAAAAAATCGTAATCAGCTGCCCTGCCGCTGCCACAGTAACTCCCAAGGAACCTGCAATTTTATCAAGCATCCCGGATATCACATATTCAGACGTCCCCACTAAAAAACTGATAATTGCCAAAATGTAAATCTTCCAGGTATTTTGCACCTGACACACTCCTTCATTGATGTTTTATATAAAGATATATTGTGATATATCGATATAAAAGGTTGAACAAACAGAAACAAATCGCAATATGTCGATGTGTAGCCGGAAAAAGAAACTGAATCCCTCTTCTAAAGGATTCAGCCCTACATTTCGCGCTGAAAATAATCGGCCATCGCCTTTATCGCTTCTTCATCTCTTTTATAATAGGTGTATTTGCCAATCCGTTTTGTTTGGATAAGGCCCGCCCGCTGAAGAATGGAAAGATATTGAGACGCCGTTGACTGTGTCATCTGAAGCTTATCGGTGATCTGGCTGACACATACTCCGATCTCATTCATATCAATGCCATCATGCGGGGCGAAGTGACGGTCCGGCTCTTTCAGCCATTGTAAAATCTCAAGCCGTGACTCATTAGACAACGCTTTAAAAACATCAATAGGTTTCATACGCTTTATTATATCGTGATTTTACGATATGTCAATGTAGTTTTTCTTCAATCTCTATTTTTTGTTTTGCCTCTCTTATGATCCGGGACATAAAATCACTCACATTCTCTTCAAATGTGTCTTCCCGCCCGTATTGCCGTACATGTACAGATTGATGGCGGCACTCTTGATCTCCCACAACAGCAATATACGGTATTTTTTTCATTTGTGCTTCTCTGATTTTATAGCCGAGTTTTTCATCGCGCTGATCGAGCTCAGCCCGGATACCCGCTTTCTTCATTTGCAGGTGCACCTGTTCTGCGCAGTCCCGGTGTGCGGTGTTTGATACTGGGATGATTTTTGCCTGTACCGGTGCAAGCCATAAAGGGAACGCTCCCCCGAAATGTTCTGTAATGATTCCGAGAAATCTGTCGAGAGATCCGAATACCGCTCGGTGGATGACAACAGGACGGACTTTTTGGTTTTTTTCATCAATATATGTTAAATCAAATTTCTCCGGCATTTGAAAATCCAGTTGGACAGTGGCGCATTGATGGCTCCGGTTCAGCGCATCTTTTATATGAATATCAATTTTCGGTCCGTAAAATGCGCCATCTCCCCGATTAAACCGAAAACGATATCCCTGTTCTTTTAATACTTTTTCTAATGCGCTCTCAGCCCTGTCCCACAAGCGTTCGCTTCCCATGTAATCTTCCGGTCTTGTTGACAGCTCAATATCATAGGAAAAACCAAATGCGGTGTACACCTCGTGAATCAGCTGCAGTGCCGAAGCGATCTCACTCTCGATCTGATCCTGCGTTACAAAAATGTGTGCGTCATCTTGGCAAAAAGATCTGACGCGGAGCAGGCCATTAAGCGCCCCGCTGAATTCGTGACGGTGCACCTGACCGAACTCAGCCATCCGAATCGGAAGATCACGATAAGAACGAAGCTTTTCTTTAAATATGAGCATGTGGCCGGGGCAGTTCATCGGCTTTAACGCGAAGCGCTGATGATCGGCTTCTGAGAAATACATATTCTCTTTATAATGATCCCAGTGGCCGGATTGCTCCCAAAGACGCTGGTTCATCATCATAGGGGTACGCACTTCCTGATAATGATAGGCATCCTGCTTTGAACGCAGAAATGATTCAAGCGTGTTTCGGATAAACTGACCGTTCGGCAGATAAAAAGGCATACCCGGCGCCTCTTCCGAAAACATAAAAAGTTGTAACTCCGCTCCCAATTTCCGATGATTTCTCATCTCCGCCTCTTTCAACAGCTGAAAATGTCTGTTCAGCTCCTTTTCTGAGGAAAATGCTTTCCCATAGATGCGCTGGAGCATTTTTTGGTTGCTGTCGCCGCGCCAATAAGCCCCTGATACATGAGTGAGCGAAAAAGCTTTTATCTGTCCGGCAGACGCCAAGTGCGGACCCCGGCATAAATCAATGAATTCGCTCTGGCGGTATATACTGATTGTATCAGTCTGCGGAATACCCGCTAAGAGCTCAAGCTTCAGCGGTTCATGAGCAAACAGCTGCTCTGCCTCTTCTCTGGGGATTTCTTCTCTGATAATTTCCGGATTTTCCGAAATGATTCGGTTCATCTCTTTTTCAATGACGGCCAGGTCTTTTTCAGTAATCGTTTCATCCATATCAAAGTCATAATAAAAGCCATTGTCAATAACGGGTCCGATCCCTAAACAAACCTTCGGATACAGACGTTTTACCGCTTGCGCCAATACGTGTGCTGCTGTGTGTCTCATCACTTCCAGTCCTGCTTCAGACTGAAAACTGCACAGTTCAATCGCCGCATCCTTATGAATGCTTCTTCTAAGGTCATATAACGATCCGTTTACCTTTCCGGCGGCAGACGCCTTTTTCAGACTCGGACTGATTGATTGAGCGATCTCTTCTAACGTAACGCCTTTCCGGTATTTTTTTTGTTTTCCATCAGGAAAAGTAATCACAATGTGTGGCTTCTTCACGGTCTGATCTCTCCTTTATTTTTAATAAAATAAAAAACACACTCATCCCAAAGAAAGGGACGAGTGTGTGTCAGACCCGCGGTTCCACCCAAATTCCCGCCACTTTAAGTGACGGCTCATTTTTGCCGTAACGCGGCTATACGGTATCGGCTGCTTTCGTTCACCGATACAGCTCAAAAGGCGGTAAGCTCATTCTTCGTGCCGGGAAGGTCTCAGCCGCGCCTCCCCTCTCTGTATGGCCGGTTAAAATGTCTCATGTCCTTTATCATTGCCATTTTTCTTATATAAACATAAAAACACACTCATCCCAAAAAAGGGACGAGTGTGTGTCAGACCCGCGGTTCCACCCAAATTCCCGCCACTTCAAGTGACGGCTCATTTTTGCCGTAACGCGGCTATACGGTATCGGCTGCTTTCGTTCACCGATACAGCTCAAAAGGCGGTAAGCTCATTCTTCGTGCCGGGAAGGTCTCAGCCGCGCCCTCCCTCTCTGTATGGCCGGTTAAAATGTCTCATGTCCTTATCATTGCAGATACTTTATCCGAAAAACTTTCTTTTATTATACATAAATTTTCCGAAAAAGAAAGTTTTTTTAAGAAAAACCAGAACGAAAAAAATTGGCGTACACAGCTGTCCTGTTTTCTCATCTTCCGTTCGGTAATGCTTTTAATCCATTCAGCAGTTCTTCAAACGCCGATGTCAAAAATAAATCACTCCGGTAGATGAATGATATATTCATATTCCGAAAATGTTCAGGGAGCTCATGAAGAAAAAGATTTTTCCTGTTTTGAAAATAACGGACGGCTGATGCAGGCAGAAAGGAAACCCCCATCCCCGCCTGCACCGCCCCAATAATGGCTTCCAACGTACCGAATTCAATGATTTTATGTGCGGGCACTGCCTCTTCTTTCAGTATGTTTTTTATTTTGCGGCGGTGCGAACAGCCCGCGGCAAAATAAAGAATCGGCTCTCGCAACAAGTCTTGCAAACTGCCTTCCCGCTCATTTGAGACCAAGACCAATTCTTCTTGAAATACAGCGACTTGCTCAAGATCTTCGTATTCGACCGGTCCATAAACAAAAGCGCCGTCCAGCTCATAATGTAAGACGCGCTGCACTAAGGTATGTGTATCACCGGTTGACAGAGACAGCTGTACTTTCGGGTAACGGCTGCAATACTCCGTGAAAAATTGAGGGAGATGGACGGCTGCCGCCGTTTCAAGAGAACCGATTCGAAGCGGGCCGTTCGGATCGCCTGCCTCTTGCGCCGTTTTTTGCGCCTCATGCAGCAATTGAAGGATTCTGTCTGCGTCTTTCAATAAGTTTTCACCTGCGGGCGTCAGCGTCATCCCCCGATTTGTGCGGTAAAAAAGCTGTGTTTGCAATTGCCGTTCCAGCTGCTGAATCCGGTTTGTCACATTTGATTGAACATAATGCAGGCTTTCTGCCGCCTTTGAAATACTTCCTTTGCGGGCGACAGCCTGAAAAATCTTTAAGTCTCCGCTTTCCATGTAAGGACACCTTCTTGTTATGATTTTTATTGATAGCCGGCTATCAATTTTCATTTATTTACTGCAGCTGATACAGCCTGTAAAATCTTTCTCATCAATTATAAAGGAGAGAAGAATGATGAATGCCCTTATCATACACGAAAATGGCTTTGATTTCAGGCAGGCACCTGACAAACGGCCGGGAAACGGCGAAGTAAAAATAAAGCTGAAAACAGCCGGATTAAACCATCGCGATTTGTTTTTAATGAAAAAACACAAAACCGGAAACCATGAATTTACTCTCGGTTCAGACGGCGCGGGAATCGTAACCGAAATAGGACACGGCGTCCGGTCTCATTTACTGCATGCAGAAGTCATCATCAACCCGGTGCTGAATTGGAAGACTGTTGAGGACGTACCAGCCGTCCCTGATATTTTAGGTGGTCCGAGCGACGGAACATTTTCACCTTATGTCATCGTTCCTGAGGAAAATGCCGTTTTAAAACCCGAACACCTGACTTGGGAGGAAGCGGGCGTGCTGCCGTTATCAGCATTAACCGCTTATCGCGCCTTATTTACAAAAGGACAATTAAAAAAAGGCGAACACCTTATCCTTCCGGGCATCGGAAGCGGCGTGGCAACATATGCCTTATTAATGGCAAAAGCTATCGGAGCGACAGTCAGCGTCACTTCCCGCAGCGAAAACAAAAAACAAACCGCACTGTCATACGGTGCAGACCGGGCAATTGACAGCTACGGTGACTGGAATGAGGCGCTGAATGGCGAAAAAGCAGATATCATACTTGACGGTGTAGGCCCCGCCTTGTTTCAACACTATCTTGACATTATGAAACCGAATGGCCGGATCGTAACATTTGGCGCCAGTTCAGGCGATCAGCTCGGATTTCCTATTCGCTCGCTGTTTTTTCCGCAGATTCATATTCTCGGTACATCAATGGGAAGCAATGAGGAATTCGCGGATATGCTGGAATTGATAAACCGCTGCGGCATCCGTCCCATTATCGACCGCATGTACCCTCTCAGTGAAGCAGCTGCCGCTTTTAACAGAATGCGGGAAGGACGGCAGTTCGGCAATATCGGCTTTCGTTTGGATGTCTAAAAAAGAGGAGCGGACCCGTCCGTTTCCTTATGTGTTTATAAGCGTTTCCGCTTGAAATTCAATATGTTTTTCTTCATCAATTAAAATCTGCCCGCAAATCGACTGCAGACATACAGAGCCCGTCACGTTTTTTAAGGCGTCACAATAAACGGCTCAAGGCTTGCAAATCGTCTCAGTTTGCGGAAGAAAACAATCTCTCCACTCTGTAAAACAAAAATCCATATGTTATCTTCCATGTTACCCTTATATGACCAATACAGGAAGAAGGAGGTTTCATTTCAATACGAAAAACCGGCTGATCCCAGCCGGTTTTATAAATAAACCCCTTTATTTACGGTAAAACAGTGCTCCCCATTAAATAACTGTCGACTTCGCGCGCTGCTTCCCGGCCTTCATTAATCGCCCATACAATCAGGCTTTGGCCCCTTCTCGCATCCCCTGCGGCGAAAACACCGTCAACATTCGTTTTATAATCCCCATATGCCGCCTGAATTTTATGATTTGCCGAATCGACACCGAACTGTTTCAATAATGGCTGTTCTGTCCCTTCAAAACCGATGGCGATGAACACCAGCTGAGCAGGCCATACTTTTTCTGTACCGGGCAGTTCATGAAATTCATACTTTCCGAATTCGTTTCTGACTTTTTCCATTTGAATGGTGTGAATCTCTTGTAAGCGGCCCTGCTTATCGGCCACCATTTTTGTCGTCTGAATTGAATATTCTCTAGGGTCTTTGCCGAACTTTGCCTGCGCTTCTTCATAGGCGTATTCAAGGGTAAAGACGTGCGGCTGTTCAGGCCACATATTGTCGTTCGTGCGCGTTTGAGGAAGTTTAGGATGTTTCCCGAACTGATGCACGCTGCGCGCTTTTTGACGCAGCGCGGTTGCCACGCAATCAGCTCCTGTGTCTCCTCCGCCGATTACGATGACGTCTTTCCCTTTAGCGTCTATAAATTGTTTGTCTTTGAAGTTGGAATCTAAATAGCTTTTCGTCGCCAGTGTTAAATAGTCCATCGCATAATGGACGCCTTTTGCTTCCCGGCCTTCAATCAGCAGATTGCGCTGCTTTTGGGCGCCTGTGCACAAAATGACGGCATCAAATTGTTCTTTCAGCTCATCTGCTGTTATGTCAACGCCGATTTCGGTATTTGTCACAAAATCTATACCTTCCTGCGTCAAAAGCTTTATACGGCGTTCGACGACATTTTTCTCAAGCTTCATGCTCGGAATGCCGTACATCAGCAGGCCGCCGGCTCTGTCGGCACGCTCATAGACTGTTACGGAATGACCGGCTTGATTCAGCTGATCAGCGCTTGCCAAACCTGCCGGGCCTGAACCGACGACAGCGACTTTTTTACCTGTGCGTTTCGCTGGAATTCTCGGCTGAATCCATCCGTTTTCAAACCCTTTGTCAATGATCGTCCGCTCGATGTTTTTAATTGAAACAGCCGGATCTGAAATGGCCAGCGTACAAGATCCTTCACAAGGAGCGGGACAGACCCGCCCTGTGAATTCAGGAAAGTTATTCGTTTTCAGAAGGCGCTCCAAGGCTTCTTTCCAGCGCCCCCGATAGACGAGGTCATTCCACTCCGGTATCAGATTATAAATCGGGCAGCCGGAGGTAAAACCGTTGATATCAGCGCCGATTTGGCAAAACGGTGTGCCGCAATCCATACACCGCGCCCCCTGCCGCTTTGACGCTTCATCTGAAAATGGAGCCGAATACTCTTTCCAATCCTTTAAGCGAGTGAGAGGGTCCCGCTCAGCCGGTTTTTCTCGTTTTTCTTCCATGAATCCAGTTGGTTTCCCCATGTTCCTCTCCCCTTTCTTACTGTACTACCGCTTGTTTATGGTCTTTGGCAGGCGTTTGGTGAACCTTTGTATTGGCTTCAAAAGCATACATAATTGCGTCTTCTTCTGATAAACCCGCCGCTTTTTGTTCTTCGATGCTGAGGAGCATTTGTTTATAGTTTTTCGGAATGACTTTGATAAAGGTTTCTGCGGCTTTTTCCCAATTGTCCAGGAGATCTGCGGCTTTTTTGCTGTTTGTCAGCGCCGCGTGCCGTTTGACCATTTCTTGCACTTCTTTGATCTCAGCCTCATCCGTCAGCTTTTCAAATGAAATCATTTCCATGTTGCATTTGCGTTTAAATGCTTTGGCATCATCACTCAGGACGTATGCGATACCGCCTGACATTCCCGCCCCGAAGTTTTTGCCGACTTCGCCGAGGACGACAACCCGGCCGCCTGTCATGTATTCACAGCCGTGGTCTCCGATACCTTCTACAACGACATTGACTCCGCTGTTACGGACTGCAAAACGTTCACCGGCGCGCCCGTTAATGTACGCTTCCCCGCTTGTTGCTCCGTAAAATGCGACGTTCCCGATAATAACGTTATCGTGTGTTTCACAATTGAAGGCATCAGGCGCTTTCACGATGATTTTTCCGCCTGAAAGCCCTTTGCCTACGTAGTCATTTGAATCGCCGTTCAAATGAAGCGTCATCCCTTTAGGGACAAATGCTCCGAAACTCTGTCCGGCTGATCCGGTAAAATGAAGTCTGATTGTATCATCCGGCAGGCCTTCAGCTCCGTAGCGTTTAGAAATTTCACTTCCCGTCACGGTTCCGGCTACACGATTTGTATTATTGATCTTGATTTCAGCTTCCGCTTCCTGACCGGCTTCAATTGCAGCCTGCACCGCCGGAAGAATAACCGTCATATCAAGCGACTCGTCGATTTTATGGTTTTGCGCCGTACGGAAAGTACGTACGCCTTCAGGCTGGTACAGCAGTGTGGATAAATCAAGCTGGCCCGCTTTCCAATGCGCTTTTGCACGTTCACTGACATGAAGAACGTCTGTCCGTCCGATCATTTCATCAAGCGTCTTAAAGCCTAATTGCGCCATATATTCACGCACTTCTTCTGCGACAAACAGCATGTAATTTACGATATGGTCAGGATCGCCCATGAATTTCTTGCGGAGCTCCGGATTTTGCGTCGCGACACCTACAGGACATGTATCTAAATGGCAGGCGCGCATCATGACACAGCCGAGAACGACAAGCGGCGCTGTAGCAAAGCCGAATTCCTCCGCACCGAGCAAGGCGGCCATCACGACATCTCGGCCTGTCATCAGCTTACCGTCCGTTTCCAATACCACGCGATCCCGTAAACCGTTCAGCATCAGCGTTTGGTGAGCTTCTGCAAGACCAAGCTCCCACGGAAGACCCGTATGTTTAATACTTGTTTTCGGCGACGCGCCCGTTCCGCCATCGTAGCCGCTGATGACGATGACATCCGCAGTGCCTTTTGCCACACCGGCCGCAATCGTGCCGACACCGGCTTTTGACACGAGCTTGACGCTGATTCGCGCGCTTCGATTTGCATTTTTCAAATCATGAATCAGCTGCGCCAAATCTTCAATTGAATAAATATCATGGTGAGGAGGCGGTGAGATCAGCCCTACACCTGGTGTAGAACCGCGGACATCCGCGACCCAAGGATATACCTTGTTGCCCGGAAGCTGACCGCCTTCTCCCGGCTTCGCCCCTTGCGCCATTTTGATCTGCAATTCATCCGCATTGACGAGATAATGGCTCTTTACACCGAAACGGCCGGAAGCGATCTGTTTAATCGCACTTCTTCTGTCGTCGCCATTTTCATCCGGAACGAAACGTTTCGGGTCCTCGCCGCCTTCTCCGCTGTTGCTTTTTCCGCCAAGCCTGTTCATCGCTATCGCTAAAGCCTCATGGGCTTCCTTGCTTAATGAACCGAATGACATCGCTCCTGTTTTAAAACGTTTCACAATGGACGCAGCTGATTCAACTTCCTCTAATTTTAAAGGCTTGCGGTCTTCTTTGAAGGCGAACAGATTGCGTAAAAATCCGATTCGTTCTTCATCCGCTGCATGAGAATACTGCTTAAACAGGCTGTAATCATTTTTGCGGCAGGCCCATTGCAGGGTATGGATGGTTTTCGGGTTGAAAGCGTGGTGCTCTCCCCCGTTCCGCCATTGGAATTCACTTCCCGGATCAAGAGTTTGGCTGTAATCATCCTTGTACGCCGCTTGATGGCGCTTCTTCGCTTCTTGCGCAATCGTCTCGATATCGATTCCGCCAAGCTGAGATGCAGTACCGGTAAAGTATTTGGCGATAACGTCTTCACCGATGCCGACCGCTTCAAAAATTTGGGCGCCCCTGTAACTTTGCACAGTTGAAATTCCCATTTTTGACATCACTTTCACGACGCCTTCTGTTACGCTCTTTCCGTATTTGCTGACAGCTTCTTCATACGGAATATCAAGCCGGCCTTCATCGATTTCCTGCTTATACGTAGCGTAAGTCAAATACGGATTGACAGCATCGGCACCATATCCGATGAGAGCCGCAAAGTGATGAACTTCACGCGCTTCCCCGGATTCAACGATAATGCTTGCTTTTGTTCGCAGACCTTGGCGGATCAAATGCTGATGCAGCGCACTGACGGCCAAAAGCGGCGGAATCGGCGTCAACTCTTTACTCATTGCCCTGTCAGATAAAATTAACAGAGATACACCTTCCTTGATCGCTTTTTCCGCCTGCTGAAACAAATCCTTCAGGCCTTTTTCCAGGTCATCGGAAAACAGCGTGCGGATGTTCTGGCTCTTAATGTCAGGGTGCACAAGTGTTTTCAGCGCATAAAACTGTTCGTTTGATAATACAGGAGTATACAATTTTATGCGGCGTGCATTTCTTTCACTCGGATGCAGCAGATCGCCTTCAGCTCCAAGCCATGTCACCGTAGAGGTCACAAGCTGCTCGCGGATCGCGTCAATCGGCGGGTTTGTGACTTGCGCAAACAGCTGTTTAAAGTAATGAAACAGTGATTGGGCGCGATCGGATAAAACGGCGAGCGGCGAATCATTCCCCATAGAGCCGAGCGGGTCCTTGCCTTCTTTAATAACAGGAATTAAATACTTCTGAATATCTTCATACGTATAGCCAAACGCTTTTTGACGGACGAGAAGATCATCGAATTGTTCCTCTTCCCGGATTTCCGGGTCAGGATTCACTTGAACCAATTCTTCTTCAAGCCATTTTTGATAAGGGAATTCATTGGCAATTTCTGTTTTCACTTCTTCATCTGAAATAATCCGGCCTTCCTCTAAGTCAATGAGCAGCATTTTTCCGGGCTCCAGACGTTTTTTATGAAGAATGTTCTCCTGCTCTACTTCAATAACGCCGACCTCAGATGAGAAAATAATATGCTCATCTTTTGTCACATAGTAACGTGCCGGACGCAGACCGTTACGGTCAAGGATGGCACCGATTTGTTTTCCGTCCGTAAACGAAATGGCGGTCGGCCCGTCCCACGGCTCCATTAAAGAGCTGTGATATTCATAAAAAGCCCGTTTCGCTTTAGACATGTGAGTGTTTTCTGTCCATGGTTCCGGAATCAGCATCATTGCCGTATGTGCCGGTTTCCGCCCCGCCATCACGAAAAATTCAAACGCATTATCAAGAATGGATGAGTCACTGCCCTCATCATTTAAAATCGGCAGTACTTTGTGAAGATCGTCTCCGAAGCTTTCTGAAACGAACTGCTGCTCCCTCGCTCTCATCCAATTGATGTTGCCCCGGAGCGTATTGATTTCTCCGTTATGAATCAGATAGCGGTTCGGATGGGCACGTTCCCAAGTAGGAAAGGTATTTGTGCTGAATCTTGAATGCACGAGTGAAAATGCAGATACGAAGGTTTCATCCTGCAAATCCAAATAAAAAGCGTCAACCTGCTCAGGCGTTAACAATCCTTTATAAACAATAGTCTGGTTTGACAAGCTTGCGAAGTAAAAATCAAGCTGTTCTTGAACGCCCCAATTTTCCGCCTGCTTCCGGATGACATACAGTTTGCGTTCAAAAGCAAGGCTGTCTTTCAAATCGTTTGCGGCGCCGATGAATACTTGACGCACATACGGGCAAGTGCTTTGTGCCACTGTTCCGATTTTTCCGACATTTACAGGGACGGTTCTCCAGCCGAGAACGATCTGTCCTTCCTGCTCAATGAATGCATTCACCTGTTTTTCGATCTTTTTTCTTTCCTCTTCATTTTGCGAGAAAAAGACCATTCCTACCCCGTAACGGCCTTTTTCCGGCAGTCTCATTTCTCCGCACTCTTTCTTAAAAAAAGCATCAGGGATCTGAACCATCAGGCCGGCGCCGTCACCCGTATTCGGATCACTGCCCTGTCCTCCTCTGTGATCCAGCTGGCAAAGCATCTTCAGTCCTTTTTTGACAATGTCATGTGAAGGTTTCCCTTTTAAATGGGCATACAAGCCGATTCCGCATGCATCGTGCTCAAATTCCGGACGGTAGAGACCTTGTGCTTTCGGCATTTGATTGTAAGTCATAATTCCTCTCCCCCGATCAGTTTCCGTTAATTATCGGTCATAAAATCTGACAACTTTAAATTAATTGTAAGTTTTCAAAACAATATAAACAATATATAATTTAGATCAAATACATCTCAAAATGAGATAGATGGGTGTGAACGCAATGGAATTACGCCAGCTTCGGTATTTTATGGAGGTAGCAGAACGGGAACATGTGTCAGAAGCGGCTGATCATCTGCATGTCGCACAATCCGCCATCAGCAGGCAGATTGCAAATCTTGAAGAAGAGCTGAAAGTCACTTTATTTGAACGGGAAGGCAGAAATATTAAATTAACGCCGATCGGCAAGCAATTTTTAGAACATGTTAAAACGGCGATGAAAGCAATTGATTACGCGAAGGAACAAATTGATGAATATCTTGATCCGAATCGCGGAACCGTCAAAATAGGATTTCCGACGAGCCTTGCAAGCCAGCTTTTGCCGACGGTGATTTCGGCATTTAAAGAGGAATACCCGAACGTTGAGTTTTTGCTCCGTCAGGGGTCTTATAAGTTTTTAATTGAAGCCGTAAGAAACAGGGATATAGATGCGGCGCTGCTCGGCCCCGTTCCGACGGAATTCCCCGACATAACAGGTCATATCTTATTCACGGAAAAGATTTACGCGCTTGTTCCGCTGCATCATCCGCTTGCCAAACAGAAAAATATTCATTTAATTGATCTGCGCGGCGACCAATTCGTTTTATTTCCTGAAGGGTTTATTCTCCGAAACATGGCGATTGACGCTTGCAGACAGGCCGGCTTTGCGCCGCTAGTATCGACGGAGGGCGAGGATTTAGATGCCATTAAAGGGTTAGTCTCCGCGGGGATGGGAGTGACTTTATTACCTGAAAGCACCTTTGCAGAAACCACACCCCGGTTCACGGTCAAAATTCCGATTGAATTTCCTCAAGTGAAGCGCACCGTAGGCATTATTAAACCAAAAGGAAGGGAACTGGCTCCGTCTGCAAATGATTTCTATCATTTTGTCATTCAATTTTTCTCCAAACTTGAACAATATCAATAAAAAACAAACCCGAGCTTCAAAACGAAGCCTCGGGCTTTTTCATATTTTTATAGATCTTTCTCAGCCGATCGGAATGGATAGTTCAACGTGGCAGACAAATGCTTCCGGATCAATGACTGATTGATCGCCCTGTTTATGCGGCGTTTCTTTAAATGTCTTCAGCTGGGCTGAGGAATAGTTGACGATGCCGAGTCCGAGCTCTTCTCCCTGCTGATCAAGCAGCCTGACAACCGCTCCGCTGCTGAATCTGCCCTTAATCTGCTCGATGTCCTGCGGTGACAGCTCCATATTTCCGTTCGCGACATCGCGGCTGCTTTCTTTTTCCATCACAATTTCACCTTCGGGGCCGGAATTAAATGCAAGCCATTGTTCTTTGTGGTTTAACGGCAGGGTTCCTTCCGCTTCAAAATAAGTTCCTTCAGCCGCCTCATCTACCGCTTGAAGCAGAATGTCCGGAATGTTAGCCTGCCCGAGAAAGCCTTTAATACCGGAGGCCATCACAATTTTAAAAGCATCCAGTTTCGAACGCATTCCGCCGGTTCCCATTTCACTCCCGGCATCTCCCGCGCTTGCTTCTATTTCCGGAGTGATGTCACTTACATGTCTGATTCTTTTCGCCTTCGGGTTGCTGCGCGGATTATCATCATATAAACCGTCAATGTCTGATAAAATCACAAGCATGTCGGCATCAATTAAACCTGCCACCTTCGCTGCGAGTGTATCGTTATCTCCGAATTTCAGCCGGTTGACTGTGACCGTGTCATTTTCATTAATAATCGGAATAATGCCCCGTTCCAAAAGGACGTTCATCGTATTGCGCACATTATGGTAGCGGTATTCATCGGAAAAGTCGCTTCTTGTAATTAAAATTTGTGATGCGACATAACCGTGCGCTAAAAACAGCTTTGAATAAGCCTCCATTAATAATCCCTGCCCGATGGAAGCGGAAGCCTGTTTTTCAGGGAGGCTTTCCGGTTTCTGAATAAATCCGAGCTTCCTATAACCTGCCGCCACTGCGCCGGAAGATACTAAAATCACTTCATAGCCGCTGTCTTTCAGCTGTGCGATTTGATCCACCAATGCTTCCAGCTTTCTTCTGCTGATTTCCCCGTGCAGGCTCGTCAGTGAGCTGCTGCCGATTTTCACCGCGACTCTTTTGATCTTCGTCCGAGACGTCACTGTATCACTCCTGTTTTTTAACGATTATAGTGCTGCCGTTTTTTCAATTGTTTTGCTGATCTCAATAGAACGTTCGGTCGCGTGTTTAATGGCTTTGGCAATGGCTTCTCCGCCGCCTTCTGACCTGAGCGCATCGAGGCCGGCTTCCGTCGTGCCGTTTGGAGAGGTGATGTTTTCCCGAAGCACATCCGGTTTTTCACCCGTTTCCATCAGCATTTTAGCTGCGCCCAATAACGTTTGCGCGCCGATTTTGCGGGACAGTCGTTTGTCTAAGCCGGCTTCTTCACCTGCTTTTTCAATAAACTCCATTAAATAATAAAAGTACGCCGGTCCGCTGCCTGCGATGCCGGTGAAAATGTCCATCTGATCTTCCTTGATCACGTATACTTCCCCGAGGCATTCCAAAAGGGATACCGCGGTTTTTGCTGAACCGTAAGAGACATGGTCTCCGAAAGCCGCAGCTGTTGCCGATTCGCCGATCATGCTGGATGTGTTCGGCATCACTCTTACAACCGGCTGACGGTCATGTAATGATTGTTGTATAAATGAGGTTGTTATGCCTGCCAGAACAGACAGGATGATTTGATGAGGTTGAATACGCCGTTTCAGCGTAGCAAGAGCGATTTCAGCATCCTTCGGTTTCATGGCTAAAATAAAGACATCAATGTCTTCGGTTTTCATGCTGTCAAAAGCAATGCCTTGAATTCCGTATTGATGTTCCAATTCAGCGAGTCGCTCTGTATTGCGGCGGTTTGTCACGCAGATGTTTTGGTTGGGAATTTTTTTTGCGCGGACCATGCCTGATATCATTCCTTCAGCCATTGATCCTGCTCCGATAAAAGTAATTTTCTTTTGATCTAAGATCGGTAACATCTCCCTTGTTCGTATTTTGTTCGTATTTTTCACACGTTTTTTATGTTACCACTTCAGGAGTCGATGTCAAGTTTGAAGGTTTTATTGATGTGTATTGTTCCGAGCCTGTTATTATGTATAATGAATCACAAAACAAACCTTACAAATCTTTTGAGCCCGGGAGGCCGGGTTCGTTCCGGCCGGATTTAAAAATTATCTGAAATGGCTTTTTCTATCAGCTTTTTGCAGCGGTCAAGCTCTGTCTTCAGCTGTTTTTTGTAAAGCTTCGCAGCTTCATAGTCTTTAAATTGATAGAGAACGACTTCCTGGAGTTTGGCTCCCTCTTTTTTCACTTTTACTTGCTTTAAAATCCCGTCATCCAAAAGTTCGTGAAGTGAACGGTACACCTCGGTATGATTCGGCTTAAAACCGATGGGTTTAAATTCCGAACGCAGCACCTCGAGAAGCTTCAGTCCGTAAAGCCGTTCCTGCTCTGTCATTGTAATCATGTAAAGCTTTAAAAAAGCTCTTTGTTTCACTAAAAAACCGGTTGAACTTCTTTTTTCTTCTTTCAATATGTGCACACCCTTCCTTCTAACAAATTATTCCATGTACTAAATATTCTCTTTATATCCCGTTTTCCCTTTTATCGTTCGGACAGTTTGATTTGTATTGATTTGTTTTTTGGAGGCGGGGAAAATAATTTTAATGAACATTTGGTACATAGTTTATTTAGTTTAATTATAACTGATATCGGTTTCTTTTTCACTCTTTTTTCTGCAAAAACGGATCTTTATGCCTATTTATTCGGGTTGCGGAAACAAAAAAAAGACCCGTCACGAAGACAGGTCCCCTTTTGTTTAAGGATTAGTTGACCACAAACCGGCAGTTTTGATGAAAATGCGCGGATGTAATTTCAATTGAGCAACCATATATTCTGCAAGATCCTCAGGCTGCATGACTTTTTCCGGATTGCCGTCTGTCAGATTTAATTCAATAGACATGTCGCTGGCAACCGTGCTCGGAGTCATTGCGCTGACACGGATATTGTGTTTTCTGACTTCCTGCATGAGAGATTCGGTCAGACCGAGAACGGCAAATTTAGAAGCGCTGTACGCACTTGTCGCCGCGGCGCCTCTTTGGCCCGCCGTAGAAGAAATATTAATGATATCTCCTGATTTTCTCTCAATCATTTCAGGAAGAACGGCGCGTGTCACGTGGTATACACCCATTACATTAACTTGAATGATGTCTTCCCACTCTTCAGGCGTAAGATCCAAAAATCCGCCGAATTTGCTGATTCCGGCATTGTTAATCAAGATGTCAATCTCACCGAGTTCTTCTTTAATAGAGGAGACGGCTTGCTCAACCTCTTTTTGGTTTTTTACATCGGCAGCAGCGAATGATGCCTTTACACCAAGGGCTTTCACTTCTTCCGCAACCTTTTCGACATTTGCTTCTGTGCGGCCGATTAAACCGATATTGACTCCTTCTTTGGCTAAAGCGATAGCGGCGGCGCGGCCGATTCCTCTGCCCGCACCCGTGATAAGAGCCGTTTTGTTTTGTAAGCTTTCCACGTCTTTCACCCTTTCTGAATGTCCTTATGTACGATTTCACATTATAAGCAGAAAAAAAACAATTAGCAAATAAAATGATTCAACACGATCCGTAAAGGGTATCAACTGAAAAAAGGAGTGAAAAGAAGATGATCATCATTTTGTATATCAGTGCTGCCGTTGCGGCTGCCGCTTTAATTTATGCAGCCGTATCCGCCGTGCGTTTTAAAAGAAACACAGCGCCTGATATAAAGAAAATTAACGCCGCGACAGCGTCCATGCAGACGGCCGTTGATGAAATCAAAACAGAAACCGATCTGTTATCGCAAAAGCAAAAAGAACTGCAGGAAGATTTTCTCACTAAAAAAACAGCCGTGCAAACGACGGCGGCCGAAGTTAAAGGAACGCCTCACGTCTTAAAAATGCTCTGGAACGCCGGTAAAAGTGATGTATGAGCCTGCATGTCATCCGACGTTTTTGATGACACTAAGAGAAACCGGCGGATTCAAGGAGGCATAACATGATTTGCGATCGTGAGCGGCTTGCGCGTTTTTTGCAGCAGCTTAAATCACCATCTTCTTCGGGAGGGTTTACAAAATCGGATTTGCTGACTCCGGCTTTCCATTTAGCCAAGGACGGAGATCTGGATTTGTATTATTCGCCTCATAATGAATATATTAACCCTCATGCAGTCGTTGCCATTTCCGGAATCACACCCGGTTTTTTTCAAATGCAGCTGGCTTACAAAAAAGCGGCACAGCTTTTAAAAAATGGCGAAACGCTTGAAACGATAGCGTATGAAACAAAAAAAGTGGCCGGACTTTCCGGTTCAATGAGACAGAACATCATCGAAATGCTTAATGAATGCGGTCTGCCGGCCGCGCTTCACGTTGAGGATTCATCCCGGTTATTTGATTCAAAACGGGAGCTTCTTCATACAACGTCCGTTATCAAACACCCTGTTTTTTATAAACAGAAAAACTATACGGGACATCGGCCGGCAATCAGCAGATCAGCTCTTCTCAGCCGTTACGCGCTGACATGTTTTCCGGATGAAATAGAAATGATAGAAAAGAACATTCTGCTTATCCCTCTCGGCAAAGCAGCAGAATCAGCCTGCCGCATGCTGAAGAAGAACGGCAGAATGGGGCATGCGGTCATTCTGGAAGGCTTCCCGCATCCGTCCGGAGCAAACGGACATCGTTTCAAACAATTTCACGAAAACAAACAATCGTTACGTGAACAAATTCAGCGCTTTGCCGGGTTTCTTCAGCAGCTGTAAAAAAACGCCCCGAATTTTCGGGGCGCTGCTGTTAAGAAGCGTATTCAGGCAATGCTTTATTGTGTTTTGCCGTTTTCTCTTCAGGTATTTTGATTTGATTTGTCAAGATTGCACTTACGAAATAGAGCGCTGCGAAAATCCATACAACTCCTTGTGCGCCGACAAGTCCGATGAACGCCCAGGCAAGCGCGGGGCCGACAAATGCCGACAGGCCCGCAGCCAGATTTAACACAGACATGGCAGCACCTTTATCGCTGCCGGCCGCCGTCGGCACGATAGCCCCGATCGGAACGAACCCGGCGAGGAGCCCTCCCCATATAAAACCGACAATGCTGACGAAAAGCAAGTTCCCATGTGATACAACAGGAGCATAATATAATAAAAGAGTAAAAATGCCGCAGCCCACTCCCCCGAACCACATGACAGTCTTTTTCCAGCCGAAGGCATCACCGACTGCGCCGAAGATTAAGTTAAAGACGATATTTCCGAGAAAGATCGTTCCCCAAATTTGAAGCCATACATTTGTAGAAATGCCGTGCTGCGCCATATGCATCGGAAGAAATACCGGAAATCCGTATGTACCAATGCTGTTAATGATCCGAATGATCCCCCCAGAGAGCACGCGCGGATTTTCAGCAAGGATGGTGATTCCCTTCATTAATTCCTGCGCTTTTTCCCGCTTATCTGCCTTTTTCTTTTCAAAGCGGTCCCTGTTTAAAATCAAAGCAAAAAACGCGCCGAGGCAGACCCAGAAAATTGAACTCCACAGTGTATTCAAATAGCCGAAGGATTTGATGGCCCAGCTTGAATACCAAGCACCGAATACAAACATCCCGCAGCAATATGCAATCCAGAACCAGCCGACCGCCGTACTGAGCCTGTTTTTCGGCGACCGGTAAATCACCCATGTCAAAAATGAATAGGCAAACAGCGGATAACCCAGCCCTTTAATAAAATACGTGACATACATCACCGGCAAATTAAGATTTTCAAATCCGTATGCGATAAACGCGGCTATGCCGATAACGTAAAACAACAGCCCCATAACCATCGTCCGCTTTGCGCCGAAGGCTTCGAGGCAGACCCCTGAAAACCAAGACGCCACAGCGAGAGAAATACCGTAAACCGTAAACAGGGATGCTGATTGCTGTACCGTCAGCCTTGTTCAAGGCCGTCCCCCATCATAAACAGCACGACCCCTAAAAATCCCCAGGCGAGCTGTTTCGGAATTCCTATTTTATTAAGCATTTTTGTTCCTCCTCAGCAATCTCTCATGTTGTCATCTCATCCCCAATCAGGCTTTCACCGCCGGCTGAAAATGAGTAAATAATTTTTGCGTATATTTCCATTCTTCATATAGGAAGAGATCCGTCTGATCCGCTTCCGGCTCAATTACCTTCGTGCGGCTCGAAAGCTCTGCTTTCACACCGAGAGCTTCGTTGCAAATCATCGCCGCTCCCATTGCGGATGCCTGGCTGAACCCCTCTCTCTTATAGATTTTCTTTTGGAGAAGGTTAGCAAGAAACTGCGTCAAAGCATCACTTTGGAAACCGCCGCCGCACACCTTCACATAATCTTGTGAAAAGGAAGCCACCTCTGTTAACGCCTCATAGTTCCATTTGATTGAAAAAGCGATTTCCAGCAGTGCGGCTTTGACAAAATGGGCTCTGCTTAAGTTTTGGGACAGCGGGGCGTCAAAAATAAATCCGCCTTTTGCCAGTGCGTTTTTCTCTGGCGATAAATAGGAGCCTAACGCAGAAATACAAGCATGATCATGTTTCGGCAGACTTGCGATTTCCCGTTCCATGACGCCGTAGGATTCATTCGGATAAAAAATGGATTTTAATTTTTGATAATTGAGTCCTGTTACACCCGGATTCGTTTCAAAGAGCCATTGACCTTCTTCTGTATGGCAATTCAGCCATGCATTCTTTAAACTTTCAGTTCCGGTCTCAGCTGTTATCTTTATAATCGGCGTCGTCGTGCCGGATACGATGACGATATCTCCCGGCTTTGCATCTGCACTTTTGATGGCAAGCTGTGTGTCTCCCCCGCCTGCAATCACAGGCACTCTTTCAGAAAGACCGAGAACCGCCGTTTTCTTAAACGTTAACATTCCGACAACCGTCCCAGATCGGACGAGTGAAGGAAGAATGGCAGAAGGCACACCGAAGATGTTGCATAATGTCTCTGACCACGCCTTTTTCCTTACGTCAAACAGCAGTGTTTCAGCAGCCTGTGACGGTTCATAGCTTAAAATACCGCTCAGCTCAAATGTCACCCAGTCACTGATGCTTGTGATGTACTTCACTTCTTTCCATAAAGACGGCTGTCTAGCTTTTAATCCGACAAGTTTCATGGCGGAAAATAAAGCGCTCGGAAGACGTCCGGTTTGCTGATGCACTTCTTCTTTTGCCTCAATCCCGTCTTTCCATTCACGGCCTCTGTTATCAATGTTGGGCAGACCGAGAAATGCCTTTTTATCTTTATTGATCAGAACAATTCCCTGCCTCTGGCTTGTTGAGGTGATTCCGATTAATGTAATATGAGGGCTTTTGGCAATAACCTTCCTTGCCATAGCGCTGATTTGCGTCCATAGCCCTTCCGGTGAGAAATATCGTCCGTCCGGATAAAGCGGATCCGTCACATATTCAATGTCTTCCCTTTCAAGCGCGGTCACTTCACCGCCGGCTGTCACGACCGCGACTCGCGCATTCCCCGTTCCGATGTCAAATACAAGGTAGCCTTTTTGTTCAGCCATTACAGCCTCCTCCTTCCGTTTCAAGTTCTCTTTTGTTATAAAGTTCACGTATTGAGCAGGTTTGGTCATGTTTCCATTTGAAAAGCGCTCCATTTAAAATCATCACATGATGATCTTCCACTTCAAATGTTGCACCCGCTAAATGGGGAGTCGCTAACACATTCGGCAAAGAGATCAATTCATAATCAGAAGATTCAGGCGGCTCGTGATAAAACACGTCAAGGATCGCTCCCTTAATCCGCCGTTCTTTCAGCACCCGCAGCAGCTCTTCCCTGTCTGTAACCGCCGCTCTTGACGTATTGACAAAAACAGCTCCCTGTTTCATCAATTGAAAGTGCCGGGCGCCGATAAGGCCGATGGTTTCTTCTGTGCGCGGCAAGTGAACGGAAACAATATCACTTTCAGAAAATACCCGTTCAATCGTCGTTTTTTCATACTCCCGGTTTTCATGACGGACAAATGGGTCATAGTAAAGCACCTTGCAGTCAAAAGCGGCCAATAGCCGGGCGATTCTCTGTCCGACAGCTCCGAAACCGATAAGGCCGACTGTTTTCCCCGTCAGCTCATTTCCTCTGAATTTGACGTAAGCCTGCAAATAATCACCATTCCACTTCCCGTCCTTCAGCCACTGATGGGAAGAATACGTATGACGCAAAAATGAAATCACATTTCCGATAAACATTTCAGCAACAGCCTGGGCATTGCGGGCCGGTGTAAAGAAAACGGGGATTTTTCTTTTAGTCGCCGCCGCAATATTCACATTAGACGGCATTCCTCGGCAGACACCGATAAAAGCGGTATCGGGCAATATGTCAATAACACGCTCAGACACCTCATCAAGTTCAGTAATAAGCCCCGACGCGTTTGTCTCTTGAATCATTCGGATCAATTCATCTTCCCGATAGGCCCGGCCGTGCTTCTTCCACGGCCGGTGCACAGTCCGGCCGAACAGCTCAGTCAGCTCCTTCAGCCCCTCGTCGTGATATGGTGCGGTAATTAAAACCGTCATGGTGCAAAACATCCTTTTCACATAAATTTTTTCATAAAAAAATCTCTTTCCCCAAAGAAGGAAAGAGATTCATATACCGTCTTTATGCGCTTGAAGCGCACAAATATGTATAGATCATCCTTTCCTATCTTTCAAGCATACGCTTGCTGGAATTGGCACAATAAATGTTGCCGAGGTTTCGTAGGGCCAGTCCCTCCACCTCTCTGGATAGAAAATAAAATGATGAAATTGTCAGGCTGTTTAAAAGAATAAACTCATCATAGAAAAGTCTTTCCGTGATGTCAACACTTTTTTTCTGAATTGACGTTCGATTTTGAAATGTTATAATGCTTACAATATAAACAAAGAGGAGAAATGGGCTATGAATTCTGCTGCAACACAGCCGAACGGGGTCTTTAAGTCGGTATGCTCACTAGACTGTCCCGATCAATGCGGCTTGCTTGTGACAAAAAAAGACGGAAAAATCGTTAACATTCAGGGAGACCCCGATCACCCGGTCACATCAGGGAATATTTGCAACAAAGTCAGACACATGGCTGAGCGTATTTATGATGAGAAGCGCGTAACCGTTCCGTTAAAACGGATCGGTAAAAAAGGTGAAGCCGCGTTTGCGCCTATTTCCTGGGAGGAAGCGATCAATACGATCAGTGCGCGCTGGAAAGAGCTTATTGCCGAAGAAGGAGAGGAAAGCATTCTTCCGTACAGCTTTTACGGCAATATGGGAAAACTGGCGGCAGAGGGAATGGACCGCCGTTTTTTCCATCGTCTCGGAGCGAGTCATCTCGAACGGACGATCTGCAGCAAAGCCGGTTCTGAAGGCTATAACTATACAATGGGTGAAGGAGCGGGTACTGATCCGGAGGAGACCATACATGCAAAGCTCTTTATTTTTTGGGGGATCAATGCCGTCAGCACGAATATGCATCAAGTCATGATTGCTCAAAAAGCCCGGAAAAAAGGAGCTAAAATTGTCGTTATCGATGTACATAAGAACCAAACCGGCCGGCTTGCCGATTGGTTTATTTCCATTCGCCCCGGCACAGATGCCGCACTCGCCCTCGGTATCATGCATGTCTTATTCGACGAAAACCTTCACGATGAAGCATTTCTCACAGAATACACCGAAGGCAGTGACGAATTAAAAGCGCATGTTAAACACTATGATCCGGAAACGGTTTCTGCTATTACAGGCGTTAAAGCCGACGATATCAGACGTCTTGCGAGAATGTACGGGGAAACCTCCCCTTCCCTTATCAGGATCGGAAACGGCATTCAGCACCATGACAACGGCGGAATGATCGTCCGCACCGTCGCCTGCCTTCCGGCTGTTACAGGACAGTGGCTCAACACCGGAGGAGGCGCAATCAAGCACAACAGCGCGGTATTAAACTATAACAGACAAGCGCTCCAGCGGCCTGATCTGCTTTACGGCAGGAAGCCGCGATCATTTAATATGAACAGGCTCGGAAGCGTTCTTTTAGAAACAAAACCGCCCGTACGCTCCCTGTTTATTTACGGTACGAATCCTGCAGTGGTTGCGCCGGAAGCGAATAAAGTCAGAAAAGGCCTGCTGCGGGAGGATTTATTTACAGTCGTTCACGATCTATTTTTAACGGAAACCGCCAAATATGCGGATATCGTGCTCCCTGCTGCATCCGCATTTGAAAACACAGATTTTTACACGTCTTACTGGCATCATTTTATTCAGCTGCAAAAACCGGTGATCGAACCCTACGGGGACAGCAAATCGAATACGGAAGTGTTCCGTTTGCTTGCCGGAGCAATGGGATTTACCGAGCAGGAGCTTCAGGATTCCGATGAAGAGTTGATCAGACAGGCGCTGGACTTTCCCGACAATCCGTATATCGAGGATATTGATTACGAAGCGCTCTCACGCCATTCCTTCATGAAAGCCAAACGGAAAAAACCGCTTTTTCCGGGAAAGCTCAAGACACCGAGCGGAAGAATTGAATTATATTCGGAAAAGATGAAACAGGACGGTTATCCGGCGCTGCCGACACACATCCCTCTTGAGAGCGATGATGATTTTCCGCTTTTATTTGTCCCGGGACCGAATCATAATTTTTTAAATTCAACATTTTCGAATAATGAAAAACACGTAAAATTAGAAAAAGCGCCAAAGCTTTTTATTCATACAGAGGATGCTGTACGCCGGAACATAGAAGACGGGGAAACCGTTAGAGTTTGGAATCACCGCGGCGAGTGTGAATTAACCGCTTCGGTCGGCGAACAGGTGCTTCCCGGCGTTGCAGTCAGCCAAGGTCTTTGGGCCGATATGGATGATAAAAAACAGCTTGTCAACTCGCTCACGCCCGATCGGCTGGCGGATATGGGCGGAGGCGCTGTTTTCTTCTCCGGAAAGGTGCAGGTGGAAAAGCTCAGCAATAAACGCCGGGCGGTTTTGATGAAGGCTGAATCCTTTCAGCCGGCTTCACCGTATAAAAAGTGATAACGTTTATTGGAGGTTTGCTGTATGGATATCATTACCGGCATCGGAATCGCTTTAGCCGGATATTTCATCGGAGACGGATTGAAAAACTTTAAATCACCTGATCCTCATGAACACACTGACCACATTCTCATTAAAGAAAAAGATCTGCACTTCTATATTGGTTATTATTTAGGAGTTACGAAGGAAGAAGCAAAACAAATCGTGCCCGACACCTCTGACATTCCGCATATCACGAGAAACGGAAAGCGGTATGTGCAGAAGAATACATTAAGAGAATGGCTGACTTCTATGCTGGAAAAAGAATAACAGCTGCCATGAAAAGCGGGAAGAGTTTTTCTCTTCCCGTTCATCAAGATACGCCGCCCTGCCTCTCTTCAACCCCAAACATACGAAGGATATCGTTCTTACTTAACGAAACCTCCCCTTCTTTAGATTTCAAATAAAACCCTTTCTTATATAACCGTATGACTTCCTCATATGTAAGCTCATGACGAAGGAGCGCCATTAAACGCCCGTCTTTTTCATCCTGTTTATTGAACCATTCATACTGTTCTGACCAGTTCACTTTCTGCATGTCAAACACCTTCTCACTTTGGATTAATGCCCTTTTCGCATTTATTATACTTATTTCCCCTTTTGTAAACACTCCGACTGCCTGTGACATTTTTGAAAACAGCCGCACCCGCTACTATTAGTCACCACGTTGACTTATTTTCTATTTCGATGTATATTGTAATTGTCAACATGGTGACAATTCAGATAGGAGATACCTTATGGATATTAATTTACTAATGAAGGAACTGCATGTTATGCAACAAAGTTACGCATCATTATTTTCGGTTGTCAATAAAGTGCAGGCTCGGGGGGACGAATACTTAGAACTGTTGACTTCCCGACAGCACATGACTCTTATTGCTATTGCCCATTTACCGACGGAAGATACCACACTTATGAATATCGCTAAAAAGCTGGGCACAACAAAACAAACCGCTAACAAATTAATTTCAAGCCTCGCGAAAAAAGGATATGTTCACACTGTGCCAAGCAAACTGGATAAACGTGCAATCAATATTGAGATTACCGCTGAAGGAAAAAAAGCGTTAATTTCCTGTTCAGAAAAATCCACCTATTTTTTAGCGGATATGTTTCATGACTTCACAACTGATGAAATTGAAACATTCTGGAGGCTATTGCAAAAACTTTATCGTTTTGATGGTGAAGAAGAGGATGGTTTTGAAGAAAAAGCACATTTGAAAGTTGAAGATCAGGCACAATTCATCTCAGATGACTATGAAGAAAAAATCATGGCTGAATTTTCAAAACGGCGATATGGGAGTGCGGACGATGAATAATATGCTTTATCGAAAAGTAAAAGAAACAGAGGATAAGATGAAGGAAAAATGCTATGAGCTGAAAGATAAAATTGATCAATTTATTTCTCATGCTAAATATAAAATTCATTGCAAACGTAAACTGGACCGAGCCGGCAATTATATATCAATTGCCATTGGACTCTTTATCCTAACTGCCTCATGGCTGACCGCAACACAATGGCTGCTTTGGATAGGCGCGGCGAGTATTTTGAGTAATGCCTGTTTGCTCATTATAAAGCCTGTTAAAAAATTGAAAACCTAAAAAAAGCTCTCTAAAAGAGAGCTTTCTTTTATTAATCGTCCCAGTCTTCATCTTCTTCCCAGTCATCTTTCGCTTCCTGAATCTTATTATAAAAAAATTCGATAAAGCTTTCTGCAGCGATATCTTGATAGCCAATTATCCTATCCCATTCCACTACAGGGCATTCTCCGTCTTTCATTTTATTCGTATCTAGACAGTAAGCAAAGAAATCAACATCTTCTATGACAACAAGACCATCAGCAAGTCCATAATGTTGTTTATATTCTTTGGTTTTATCTGCAACTGACGCATGATCGAAGTTATAGCCTAAAACTAAAACCCCGAATAAACCACCAGCACCGTATTTTTCTAAGAACCATTTATAGCTAATAGGAAGTTCGCATTGGAGGATTTCTTCAATGCGAGTTATGTTTTCATGGCTTGCACCCTCTGTGAATATAGCATTTTGCTTGTTTTCATTAATAAAGTTTTCAACCTTTGAATAAATCATTTAATTTAAACACCTCAATTCTCATTCTCAAATTGTTTCGCTCTCCACTTCCAATATCTCTTTCGAAAGCTTTCATATTGTGCTTTTAAAACTTTATCATTTCTAAAACTTTCACCATCAGTCTTAAGCTTATGAATAACATCACTATATTTTGTATGTAAACTGTTTGGGATTTCAAGCATTGGGCCAGGTTCTTCTTGAATCAAGTGATGTAAATTAATCTGTGTGCCATCTTTTGCATAAGGAGCATTACCGTTTTTCATAAGCTGAAGATTTGTTACGCCAAATTCTGTTTTTTGGTTCATATCAATATCTTTCATAGTATACACTCTGCGGCTTATGTCTTTAACTTTTCCCTTTGCTTTTACCTTGCCCTTAACCTCAAAGGCATCATACTTTTCTTTATTTAACCAAGGAAGGTTTATTTCTTGACCAGTAAACGGCTTTCTCGTTCCATCCGGGATTTTCTTTGCATTGGTCAAAAGTTCATTTTAAAGGTTTTGGCTGTCAACCACATTGTATGGTACGTTATCAGCCAGAGCAAGATCATACTTAGAGTTATAAGGAAGCAAATCTGAAATCTTAATGTCCTTAATTTTCTGACCTGCCTGTCCTGCCTTGTTTATGACCTTCCCCGCCGCATCAGCTTTGTTAACGGCTCCTGCGCCTTTCGTTCCGACGACAGCCACAGCCACTGAACCGACCGCATATGTCACCCATCTTGATCTGGAATACGCATCTCCATTTACCATATCTTTTTGATACGATTCCTCAATTGCTGCTGAAACAGCATCATATGTTTTAACAGGATGAAGTACTGCATTCCCCAGTGCTGACAGCGTTTCCCCCGGATCGGTTATGAAGTCCCATAGACCGGTTACCGTGTCTTTCCCGACATCATATAAACCAACGCCGGCTCCTTTTAAAATATCCCAAGTCACTTCTCCGGCTTCTTCCAGCTGTTTTGCTTGTTCAAGCTGCGTCACATACTGCCGCTGGGAAGATTCAAGGTTTTCATAGCCGATCTTCTTAGCAATTTCCAAATATTCATCCGGATCGGTCACACCGTCGGCGAGCTTTTTCTTGAGATCCTTGATTTCCCGCTCTTTCGCTTCTTCCTTCTTAATCGTCAGATAAGCGTCTGAGTGTCTTGTAATCTCGCCTTTTTTCTTATGTATGTCACTTTCTCTGTACGCCTTGGCGTTATAGTGAAGTGGTGTTGCATTTTTCCCTTTACCTGTAGCATTTTGGAGCTGCTGAAAGTCAGCCTGAATGAAATGTTCATTTGCCTCGGTTTCTGCGTATTCTTTCGTTAGATCGTGATCAAGCTTTCCGAGCTTATGTATGATCTCATCCCGTTTTTTATCTGCTGACTCAAGCTTTTGATCGACATCCTCTGTCGAGAAAACATCAAGATGGACAATATCGCTTATCTCGTTAAGAATATCCCTCATTTCATTTCGTTGCTCCTGCATGATGGCTTTTGATTGATTCTTCGCATGAATCAACTCATGTTCTAAAAATGACTCTTCCACAAACGAATCGGCTAATCCGGCATCAGCTACTTTTCCTGAAATACTGTTAAGAAATGCGATTTTCATGTCGATCAGATCAAGCCAGCTGTCAGTAACGCCGGCGTGGTCTTGGAAAAAGGCTTTAATGTTGTCAGCGCCTTTACCTGAAAACTCACTGTCATCCAAGTCAGCCATTCCCTGAAACGCTTTTCTGAGATTGATAAATTGTTCTCTAATCTGATCGTATTCTTTTGCTCGTTTCTCCGCTGCTGAAATGAACGAGGATGCTTCAAATACTTTCATTTACGTCTCCTTTCCGCTTCTTTCTGTCTAAATTTTACCATAGGATATAAGATTAGATGAATCTCTTGCATTTGTCGAACTGCTTTATTTAAGATCATAAAATTTCGAACAAAACCTTACACGAAGGAATCTGGGATCGGCAAAACAAAGCCAGATATAACATATGTTAAAAAATCTCTTGCATTTCCACACCCGCCATGCTATATTAATATAGCGATGAGCTGAATTGTGTAAGCCGATGCACATGCCCTTGCGGCACACACGAATGTGGCGTGTGGTGTATCGCCTCAATACGCAAAAGACGTTTGCTTCTGCAAACGTCTTTTTTTATTATCCGATTTTCGTTCCATTCGGTACTGTCTGCTCTGGCGTAAGCAGGACAACATCTCCTTTTTCCGGGATGCCGCCGAGAACGAGAACTTCTGACTTAAATCCGGCGATCCGCCGCGGCGGAAAGTTGACAATAGCGGTAACCTGTCTGCCCGTCAGATCACCCGGTTCGTACCGTTTTGTAATCTGAGCGCTTGATTGTTTCATGCCGATCTCTTCGCCGAAATCTATTGTCATCTTAATGGCCGGCACCTTTGCTTCCGGGAATACTTCCGCTTTTACGACCGTTCCTATTCTAAGATCAAGCTTGATAAAATCTTCGATGACTGCCATATCAAAAACTCCTTTTTTACAATCATGATACCAAAAAAAGAAGCAGTTTATTTAACCGATTTTCAGGATTATTTATCAGATTGAAAGGTGTTTCGGAAGACGCGCGGCGTTATTCCCTTATGTCTGACAAACCATCTGGTAAAGGACGACAAATTTTGAAAGCCGACCTCCTGACTGATGTCTGTCAGCCGGCATTTTGTTTCAATAAGCATTTGTTCCGCTTTCTTCATACGGAGCTCAGCAATATAAGCTTGCGGGCTTTTTCCCGTCTGCTTTTTAAACCAGTCGGAATAATACGCCGGGTGGTAATGTTCCATTGCGGCAAGCTCTTTAATTGTAAAAGTCTTTGAGAGATTTCGGCGGATATACGCAATTGAATTATTCGTACGGTTTTCTTGTATCTTTTCAGCAATATATTCTGCAAGCAGACTCAATGAATGAGCCGACTGCTGCTTTGTCTCTTCTGTCAGCAGAAACCGAATCGATGTCCAAAAAGGATCAAGCTTATTCAGAACGCCGGGGTCAAAGGAACCTTTGAAAAAATATGCCGGTATGTCGAGAACGAGACATTCATTTCGCTCCAAAGAACGGAACCGATGTTCATGCCCGGGCGGAATATACAGCATTTGATCAGGTTTTAATCTGATTTCACGTCTTTCTGTCTCCAGGTCCAGCTGTCCTTCGAGCGGAAAGAGCATTTGGCAGTATGTGTGTGCATGAGAATCAAAAATATGTGAATAGGTGCGCCGCTCACAAATGATATGTTGTAACGAATCCATTTGTCCCTCCTTTTTACATGATGCGTCTTTTTATTTAGTTTACATAATAATATTATTGTTCACTCGACTGCAAACCTCTTAGGAACGCAACAACTGCAAACTTCCGGCTTTCCTTAATTGATTCGGTTAATTCAAATGCACTCTGTTTTCTCAACACGGCAAATCCGTGAAGAAGGCTCCTCAGTCCTCTCGCAGCATGAATCGCAGTGTCAGACTGTGCATAACCGTTCGCTGTCAGCTGCCTGACAACAAGCTCTACAAGCAGGTTTGACAGATTCTCAATCCGGCCGTCTTTTATCTTTTGAAATGTTGCGTCATATAATCCGGAATTGGCTTCTGCGAAATTGATATAGGCATCGGCAAGAGCGAGCAAAGCCGTTTCACCCGTCAGTCCTTCTGCAGAGGCCGCCATTTTTTCATATAACATAGTTAAACCGGAGACAGCCAGCTCTGTTTTAATTCCTTGAAGGCCATTGACAAAATTGTAAAGGGAAGGCGGTTTTACGTTTAAGGACTTTGCAACAGCCGCAAGCGTCACTTCGTTCAGCCCTTTTTCGTCAGCGATGCCTGCTGCGGCTCTCAATATCATGTCAAGGCTCATTCCGACTCTCGGTGACATTATGATCGGCCTCCCGGCAGGCTTCGTTCGGCTTCCTCAACAGCCTCAGCCATCATTTCAACGGGATTGCAGAGAACATTTCCATGTCCGGCGGCCAGACTGCTTGGTTGATGAGCGATAAGCGTTCTTGCTGTTTTTACAGCTTCTTCTTTATTCCACGTAGCAAAAGCCGGAAACGGAAATTTCCATTTCAGCTTCCCTGAAACAGCAAGGCCGCCCCGTACTTGAAAGGCATCTCCGACGATCAGCATATCATTTCTCATATCTTTAAAAGCGAGGCTTCCCGGCGTATGACCGGGAGCGGGAATGACAAGTAAAGATCCGATCCGCTCGCCGCCTTTCAGCAGGCGATCAGGTTCGGTCTGAACATTTTTCGGCACTCCCCCCTTTATCGGCGTTTGTGCTTCATGCTCAAATAATGAAGTGTCACCTTTCAGCAAGAAAGAATCCCGCTCAGAAATACAGACGGAAGCATCCGGAAATTCCGCAGCTAATGAGTCAAGCGAACCGATGTGATCCCCGTGCGCGTGGGTGAGTAATATGTCATTCAGCGGCTTCCCAAGCTGCCGCAATGCTTGCTTGATTCCTTTATGACTGTTAGGCAGTCCGGCGTCAATCAGGGTTACTCCTTCTTCTTCTTCAACCAAATAACAATTCACCGGAAAAAGCGCTGGAAAAAAAGTCAGCTGCCAAACGGTTCCGTATTGTAAGATTCTCATCAACATCCCCCTAAAACTAATATCATTAGTTTTATTATAACTAATGCTGTTAGTTTATCAAGAGTTTTCTGTTTAAATCCTGAAAAAGGCGCGGGCGCTTCTCTTATGCAAAAAAAAGAAACGCGCATACTGTGATAAAAGATGCTTTCAGCCTGCGAATAAATCAGACTACTAAAACCAGCCGGATAAGCATACACTACTCAACGGAGGGGGAGTTCCACACCATGCATATCACACTTCAAAGCATCTGCCCTGTCTTAATGATTGCCATTTTTCTGTATAAAAAGGTGAAACGGTCCGTCGGCTTTCAGCCTTTGAAACCCCGCTGGCTTTATACCAGAATGATTTTGTTTTCATTGCTGGCCGCAGCTCTGGCGTTTTTCAGCATCACACACCCGGCTTTATACGGCCATCTTATATTCGGCACTTTTTGCGGCTGGCTTCTGGTCCTGTTTGCCAAACGGAACATTTCTTTTGAAGAACGCCGCGGAAAAATGTATTTTCGCACTCACCTATGGATTGAACTTATTCTATTAACGTTATTCCTATCGAGATTTGTTTATCGCGTTATTGAAATTTACCGGGTCACAGCGGACTTTACCCATCCGGAGGCATACAGCCAAACGGTCGGGGCCGATCCGCTGACCATCAGTATCTTTTATTTCATCGCAGTGTATTACAGCGGCTTCTCTTTTTATGTTTTAAAAACGAGCAGAGACCAAACCAATAACAGTCAGTACGGCTGACATCCCTGTCTAAAAAGCAGGGATGTTTTTTAATCGTGCCGCGTATGGTGAATCATTTGCTGAAGCACATCTAACACATGTTCATCCTCAGGAGAATAATAGATGGATGTTCCTTCTCTGCGTGATTTGACGAGGCGCAGATTTTTAAGAAAACGCAGCTGATGAGAAACGGTAGACTGCAGCAAATTCAGCTTTTCTGCGATATCATTTACCGCGTGCTCACCCTGTGACAGCAAATGGAGAATTCTGATTCTGGTCGGATCAGACAGCGCCTTAAAAGTCTGGGCAACCAAAAATAAAGTTTCCTCATCTAAATCGACAGCGGGGTCATTCGTGTTTCCGGATTCGTGAAATTCAGTCATATACCTCACCCTTCTTTTCTCAAGTAGCCCAATTATACCAAATGTCAATTGATGCAGATACATCCTGCGCCTGACAAAAGAACCGTTATTTTAAATTTATGTTTCAAATACGGGTTTCCGCTTGGTTTCGCGCATTCATCTGTGTCATAATGAAAAAGTCATAATGCTCCTGAAATTGAGGGTGAAACACAGTGGAGAAAAAGAAAAAAGGCTGTTTCGCTGCCGCGGGTCTTATGATGATATGTGTTTTTGTCATGGTTTCCTTCTTCCTCATTCTGTTATTTTCAAATAATGAATTGCTCAAAAGTCTTCCGTTTGATGTCAAACCGATCGTCCTTGAACGGCTGACAGATTACAAACCGCTTGTTGAAGACGAGCTGGATGAAAAAGGACTCACCAAATATACATCGCTTGTACTCGGCATGATATATCAGGAGTCAAAAGGAAGAGGAAATGATCCCATGCAGTCTTCAGAATCTCTGGGTTTAAAGCGAAATGAGATTAAAAACCCTCAAACCAGTATCAAACAGGGAATCAAACAATTCACTCTCATGTACCAAACAGGCAAGAAAAAAGGCGTAGACTTGGATACGATTATACAAAGCTACAACATGGGAGCCGGCTATATTGATTTTGTGGCTGAACATGGAGGATCACATACTGAGGAACTGGCAAAACAATACTCCGAGCAGCAGGTCAAAAAGAATCCGAAACTTTACACTTGCGGAGGGAACAAAGACAATTTCCGTTATCCCTACTGCTATGGTGATTACACGTACGCAGAAAAAGTAAAAGCAAAAACAAAAACCGTTGAACAATCCTTAAATGTAACAACACTTGAAACGCTTGAAGAGTAAAAGGCGCCCTGATGAGGCGCCTTTTTCAATCAATAGAAAAAAGCCGCGCAGAGCACGGCTTTTTTTAATAATACGGCGATATCATTAAGTATACAATGACACCCGTCAGACTGACATACAGCCAGAGCGGCATCGTCCATCTGGCGATTTTTTTGTGGCGCTCCACCTGCATACTGAATCCTCTGATCAGCGTAAACAGCGCAAGCGGCACGATGATGAAGGAAAGGCAAATATGCGTAATTAAAATAAAGAAGTAAATCCCGCGCATGATGCCGTGGCCGCCGAATAAAGTATTCTCAGCTATCGAGTGGTACACGACATAGCAGATCAAAAACAGCAAAGTCGTCGTAAACGCCGCTAAAATAAAACGTTTATGCGCTTGAATGTTTTTTTGCTTAATCATAAAGAGCGCTGCCAGCAAAAAGATAAAAGTAAAGCTGTTAAAAATGGCATTTAACATCGGCAGAATATGAATATTAGCAATGCTGACCTGTCCCGATTTCGGCATAAAAAACAGTACCGCAATTAACCCGTTGATCAGAACGGTCAATGTCAGCACGATACCGGTATAACTTTTAGGTTTGTTTTCTGTCTGATTCATCTTATGACCTCTCTCAATTTTACTGACTATCCAAATGGTATGAGAATTCAGCTTTGATGTCAACGGTTTCGTCCGCTTCGTCAGAAATTAGACAAACTTAAGCCCTAAAAAGACCGGGTGTTTGAGACCCGGCCTTTCGTCATATTATGCTTCCTTCAACAGTTCTTCTATCACCTTATGCTCGTTTTCATTCAACAGATTTTTTGGAATGATCCGATCTATCGGTTTATTCATATGCTGATCGAGAATATCGGCTGTTTCTTTGTCCCCTGCGATTACGAGACGCTCCCATTGGTGTGAAGCGGCCTTTTGATCAAGGTTTGAAGCCAATCGTTTATACAGCCTGTTTTGGTTTTCTTCGACGTGGGCTTTGGCGGCGTCTTCGTCCATTGAGGCGGAGCTTCCGCTTACATCCTGCGGTTTCCACGATTCATTGATGACGTCGTATTGATAATGCTCCACCCCTTCAATTTTTCCGAGTACGGTTTCTATAATCTTCACTTCATTCTGCTGGGTGAGAATAAAAGCCGTGCTCGGAAATTGTTCACGGAGAAGTTCTAATTGATCAAGGACAGCCGTTTCTTCCCAATAAAATCGTGTTTCGACAGGCACCTGCAATTCAATCGTCTCCCAAATACCGCCTTCTCCCGATGCAAAAAATACGAGACTTCGCGGCATCTCTTTACCAAGCCCATCGATATATTGATAGACACGTTCCATGATGCGGACGAGAGATTTTTCTTCTTCCGGATCACTGGCAGACAGATACTCTTTTAATCTCCGAAAACCGGTTTTCAAGGCGATTTTCCACTCTCCCCCCTGCTGATCCGGATTTCTCATATCCGTATTTACATATAAGGAAAGCATTTTATCAGGAGATTCCGTCATTACGTACTTCAATTTGCCGATGAGTGAGTCAATTGCCATTATAGATTCCTCCTTTTTCCGCTGCTCACTGTTCCTTTCCCTATCCGCACCGCCTTAAAAACGTCAATCCACATATAAACGGCAGACTTTTCTAAAAAAGTTTTTGCAAAACCCATTTACAAACCAAGACATCATTTACTACAATGGATACTTGTGTTTAACTAAGACTTTTACGCTGTGAAAGGAGTATGATTTTGTTTACTGCAGAAGAAAGAGATCAGAAAGAGCTGGAAAAAGAGCTTCATAAACTTGAATTTCAGATTTTCAGAATGCGGGAAAATCTGATAGATGTATCAAAAGACGCGCGAGTGCTTGGTATTGATCAATCGAACAATGACGATTGGATCATTGTTTCCTCGATTGATGATGGCCAAACATGTAAGATTATGCTGACTGATTGTGAGTCAGCATACCGGGGAAGAGGCTGTTTTTCACTGATCGCCTCTTATTATGACAATGCCATTCATATCGGGGACATTAAAGGCCCGCCGAACCACGGCTACGGCTCGATCTGCATGAAATTTTTAAAACATATCGCCAGAGAGCAGAATATCCCGAAAGTGACGGGCGACATCGCTAAGCGTGATTGGGATCATGTCGACAGACTCGTTCATTTTTATGAAAAGCATCAATTTGATGTCTGGATTGACAATGATACGCAATCAGGCGGCATTAAATGGGTCGACTTGTAAAAAAATAATAGAGAAACCCTCTTTTATATGGTGTAATAGATTAAACCATATAAGGAGGGTTTTTTTTGTATCCGGAAAAATTGAAAAAAGGTGACGGCATTCGTATTGTGTCTCCGGCCACAAGCATGTCCGTTATGTCAGATGAAAATATAAATGCCGCAAAGTCAAAATTGGAGGAGCTCGGCTTTCGTGTCTCTTTTTCAGAGCATGCGAAAGAAATAAATGAATTTGATTCATCATCCATTGAATCGCGTGTACAGGATCTGCACGAAGCTTTCGCTGATCCTGACATCAAAGCGATTTTGACGACACTCGGCGGGTTCCAATCAAATCAGCTGCTTCGCTATCTTGATTATGAAAACATCAAGCGGCATCCGAAAATCCTTTGCGGCTATTCAGATATTACCGCTCTCGGCCATGCCATATATCAAAAAACCGGCCTTATTACATATTCCGGTCCCCATTTTTCTTCATTTGCCATGAAAAAAGGGCTGGACTATACGATTAACTCTTTCTTGGCCTGCTGTGCTTCTGACAACCCGTATGAGATAAAGCCTTCATCCGAGTGGAGTGATGATAAATGGTATTTGAACCAGGAGGACAGACGTTTTTATCGGAATCCGGGACCGCTCGTTATTCAACCCGGATATGCGGAAGGAACACTGATCGGAGGAAATCTATGCACGCTGAATCTTCTGCAGGGCACGGAATACTTTCCGGAGATGGAACAAGTGATTCTGTTTATAGAAGATGATCATATGTCGGACGTTCATATGTTTGACCGGGATTTGCAGTCACTCATCCACCTTCCCGCTTTTTCAGCTGTGAAGGGAATTGTCATCGGACGTTTCCAGCATGCTTCAAATGTGTCTGAGGAGGCTCTGCGTGCCGTCATCCGTACAAAAGAAGAACTGTCATCCATGCCTGTTATCGCAAATGCTGATTTCGGCCATACCTCCCCTTTGATGACATTCCCGATCGGAGGAACAAGCAGGATAGAAGCCGGCTCAGAAGGCGTAAGGATATGGATCGATCGGCATTAATACATAAAGACGGGAAAACCGCCCCGTCTTTTTATTTTGACGCCTTATGTCGCCGCGTGCGCGGAGCGATCATAATTCGTCCGCCAGCCGCTGCCGTCACCCATACGGAAGCTCCTTCATAAAAACGGCTGATCTCTTCATTATATACGGCATGTGTCAGTTCACGTTTATCATGCGTTCCGTCTTGGTTTTTTACGTTTAAAATAAGCACAAGCTCGTGCCTGCCATTCTTCATCACACCAGTACGTCTCACCTTTTCAATAACGGCTGGCCTTCCTCTCCCTCTGTCAAGCGCCTGAAACAGCCTGACAGCCGGCATAGACAGTCCGATAACGATCACAACGGCCAAAGCGGTACAGATACATGCTTGAAACACCGGTGATTCTGTGAAGGCATTCCATAAACATATAAATTCCGGCTCCATCAGATTCATACACCCCTTCTGATTCCGTTTTCACATCCATTCCTTCTATATAGTATTAGAGAAACGCTTTTTCTTTTTCCGCATATAACGATTATATACAGTCAAAAAAGGGAAGAAAAAAAGAACACAAAGCATTTCGCCTTGTGTTCTTCATCTCTATATGAAACTAGTCTAATACTTTAACATTTACTGTTCTGACGCCCCAGTTGTTAGCGTCACTTTTCTTTGCAACAAATACGTCAATTTTATTTCCTTTAATTGCGCCGCCTGTATCTGCTGCTGTTGCCACTCCGTAACCTTCAACATAAACCTTAGAGCCAAGCGGAATGACACTAGGGTCTACCGCGATGACTTTTGCATCAGGGTTTTTGTTTAAGTCAACACCGGTTGCCGTTACACCGGAAATGCCGCCGTCGTTAGCAGAGTAAGCAGTTGCAGTCATTGTCAGCTGCTTTTTAGGCTCTTGTTGGTTTGTATTTGATTGAACAGGCTGCTGTTTTGCTTCGACAGCCTTCGCTTCTTGTTTAGGTTGTTGTTCTTGAACAGGTTCTTGTTTAGGCTGCTCGTTTTTGACAGCTTCTTGTTTAGGCTGTTCTGTCTCAGCAGCTGGTTTTTGTTCAGTTTGCGGCTGGCTGGCTTCTTGAGCCGGCTGTGCAGCCTGAGCCTGACCTTTCACATTTAACGTTGTGCCTGCGTAAATTATATCTGATTGCAAGTTATTCAAGCTTTTCAGATTGCCGACTGATGTTCCGAATTTCTGAGCAATTTTCCAGAGGCTGTCGCCCTGCTTCACTGTGTACTGCCCAGATGTGGTTGTTTCTACTGAAGAAATAGTCAGTTTCTCTCCTTCAATGATTAAATCAGAAGATAACTGATTCCATTCTTTTAAGTCCTTTAGGTTCACTCCGTTTTTTTGCGAGATCCCCCAGAGCGTGTCACCCTTTTGCACCGTGATTTCTTTAGCAGAAGCGTGAGCTCCAAATGCAGTTGTTGAAATTGCTGCAACTGCGACAAAGGACATAATCGTCTTCTTCATAAGTAAATCCTCCCTTGTTAGCTTTTTATTGGCGGCTAACAGGTGATATCGTAACATATGAAAATGTCAGTTCAATAACAAAACGATTTGAATTAGATTACAGTTCCTTTACATGAAACATTTCTCTCGCTTGGTAAGTCTTGCTGAAACCTTGATACAGCAAGGGTTTTCAAGCTTCTGATTTTTCCGGCGCCAATGAAAAACACAATGTGCAAATTTCTAAAAAAACTTTTTTTCACTCTGTTTCTCTTACATAATTTCGGATTTCTTCTAAAAAAACCGCTCCGTATTTCAATCTTTTTTGTTCCCCGACCCCTTTTACGGAAAGAAGATCCTGATCTGTTTTCGGAAGTTTCGCTGACATTTCTTTTAACGTCTGATCTGAGAACACGACAAATGGAGGCACACCCTGTTCAGCTGCAATCTCTTTGCGGAGACGCCGGAGAAGCTCAAATAATTCATCATTTTCAGTAACGGCGGCGGCCTGTAAGGCTTCTTTTCTCGAGACTGCGCTTTTTCCAAGCAGAACGTCCCTGCCTTTTTGGGTGACCATAAGCGTCGGAAATGTGCCGTCCGCCATTCTGATATATTCATCTGAAATAAGGAATTCGATAAAATCACTGATTTCCGCTGCGGATTGATGCTTCATAATGCCGTAAGTGGACAGGCTGCTGAAGCCGTTTTCCAGCACTTTTTTATTTTTTGACCCGCTAAGCACCTGCGCCACCATCGTTTTTCCGAAGCGCTCATTCATTCTGATGATGCATGACAATACCATCTGCGCTTCTTTTGTGACGTCATGGGCGGTCCTTGTATCAGTGCAATTGCCGCATGCTTCGCAAGCTTTCGCCTCATTCTCGCCGAAATACTTCAGAATAAACCGCTGCAGGCAATCTTCCGTATGACAGTAATCCACCATCTGTCTCAGTTTTTTGAGATCCTGCTTTTGTTTTTCTTCTCCGGCGGCCGATTGGTCTATTAAAAAACGCTGCACCATAATATCCTGCGGCGAAAATAAGAGCACACACTCGCTGTTAAGGCCATCGCGCCCGGCCCGTCCGGCTTCCTGGTAATAGCTCTCCATATCTTTCGGAATCTGCGCGTGCAAAACGAACCTGATGTTGCTCTTATCGATTCCCATTCCGAAAGCGGACGTAGCTACCATCACTTGTATCTGATCGTTAAGAAACCGCTCCTGCTGGTCTTTTCTGTCATCATCCGCCAATCCGCCGTGATAACGGCCGGCATTGATGCCGCTGCGTTTTAATTTCTCATATAAACGGTCGGTTTCTTTTCTTGTCGCTGTATATATAATGCCGGCTTCGTGTTTATTTTTTTCCAGATACCGCTCGATAAACCGATCTTTGTTTTCGCCCTTTACTACTTTAAACGTTAAATTCTCTCTGGCAAAACCGGTATATACAGTTTGTTCTTTCTTAATATGAAGCTGCTTACAGATGTCATCATGAACCTCAGGCGTAGCCGTCGCCGTTAATGCGATGATGACGGGCGGTTCTTTTAATTCATTAAAAAGGATTTCGATATTCCGGTAACTCGGCCTGAAATCATGTCCCCATTGCGATATACAGTGAGCTTCGTCAATGGCGACAAGAGGAACCGTAATATTCTGCAGGATGTGAATGAATTCAGAAGAAGTCAAACGCTCCGGTGTGATGTAAAAGAGCCGGTAAGCCCCTTGTTTCAAACCGGTCAGGCGCTCATGAATGTCACGGCTTGTCTGGGTGCTGTTAATATAAGCTGCCGCGATACCCGCTTCTTCAAGCGCGTCGACTTGATCTTTCATTAAGGAAATAAGAGGGGAAATAACGATTGTGGTTCCTTCAAACAGCAGTGCGGGAATCTGATAGCAGATTGATTTTCCGCCCCCCGTCGGCATAATGCAGACCGTGTTTTTTCTCTCCTCTGTAACTGATTGTATCGCCTGCTTTTGGCCCGCGCGAAGACTGTCGTAGCCAAAATAATGCGCCAGAAGGGATTGGGCTTTATCCAGCATAAGTTGTAAAACCTCACTTTGTCTTTGATTCTTTCATTTTATCATACAGATAAAGTACGCTGCTCAAGGGCAATTCAAAATAAAAAGCCATCTCCGCAAGGGAAATGGCTTTCGCTACGTATGCCGTACGCAAGTAAGAAAGTTTTAAACCACCACTCCTCAAAGTGGGTGTTTGCAGAAGCGTTCCTGTCGTCCTCTGCAATGGAGGCATGACATTCCGGCTTCGATATAAAACTCCCTATTACAGCTTAAAGGTTAAAACTTAATTAACAATACGAACAATGTAGCTTCTCTTATATCCTACACCATCAGTCGTATTTTGGCAAGAGGGTTAATTCTTTTACAGAAAACCTTTTTTCTTTGTGAAAAATGCTTTATTCTACATAAAAATTGTTTTTTCGACAAAATATCAATATATCAATATAAGATCAGATCGAAAGCTGCCGCCAGTTTCTTCTATAATAGAAAAAACTCTCACACCCTGTATGGGCGCAAGAGTTAATGGAAATTAGAATTTTGCAGCCAGATCTTTCGCTTCTTGCAGTCCTTTTTCAATGATCGCTTGAGCGTTATCCGGTGCAGCATTATGGCCTTCAACGACAACAGTGTGAAGATCTTGGACACCCCAGAAACCGAGAACGGTTTTCATGAAGTTTAATGACATTTCAAGAGATGCCATCGGTCCTTCAGAATATACGCCGCCGCGTGCGTTTAAGAGCGCTACTTTTTTATCTCCCATCAGACCTTTAGGGCCTTCAGGCGTGTATGTGAAAGTAACTCCTGCGCGAGACAGGTAATCAACATAAGTATGAAGCACAGCAGGCACTGTGAAGTTCCAAAGCGGGAATGCAAACACGACTTTGTCAGCTTTGACGAATTGATTTAAGTAAATGTCAGCAGTTGACGCTTGTTTTTTCTCTTCGTCTGTCATTTCAATTCCTTTTGAAGCTTTGAATGTTCCGTTAATCATATCTCTTCCGAGGTAAGGAAGGTTTTCTTTATGAAGATCAAGTTCGATCACTTCATCATTCGGATTGTTTTCTTTATAAGCAGCCAGAAACGCTTCGTATAATTTTACGGATACGCCTTCTTCAGCCGTACGATCACTTGATTTTACAAATAATACTTGAGACATTCTAAATTCCTCCCGGTAATCTTTTAATATTTACTTACAAATAGTATGTTACTTTCTTTTTTATATAAAGTCAATGATTTTATTTCGATTCTGAGATTTTTTATGGAATAAAAAAACAGGTACATATGAATGTACCTGCTGCTATTATTGTGAATCCTGCTCGCGATCCAGGATTTCGTAAGTTTGTGAGCTTTTTTGATCAACGGTTTCTTTATTTGAGAGGTCTTTCACCTGCTCGTGAAATTCCCTTTCATATGACGGAGCGTCTGTTTCCACATCCCCTTCTGTTTCTCGCTGCGCTTCGACGGTCATTCTGGCGTACGGCACGGCTTCAAGTCTTTCATAAGGAATTTCTTTTCCCGTTTTCTCGCAAATCCCGTATGTTCCTTTATCCATTCGTTCAAGCGCGGCGTGCACCTCATCTAAAAGATTCTGATCGACACCGTCCAGCGTCTGATTCGTGACCCTGTCCAAATAAATGCTTCCGTGATCAGCTAAGTGATTATCTACTCCGTTCGACAGTTCTCCTGTGTCTTCGCTCATTGAATGATTTTCTTTTGATTCTCCCTGAAGACTTTCCTTTAAATCGATTAATTTATGATAAAGGCTGTCCTGCTGTTCTTTTGATAATGACATATTCATCATCTCCTTTTTCGTCTGTATTCTTCGCTGCATCTGTTAATACATACCCTCGAAAAAGGAGGCTGAAACAACGGGGTCAATGCTTTCTTCCCCTGATGGTGACATTGGGTGTCTGCTGCTTTGTCTGGCTTTTTTCTTTCGCAGCATCATTTTGCGGGTTGTCCCGACATTCTTCAGCGCAGGCTTGTTTGAGCCTGTGCACCGGTGTATGGTAAGTGGCGCCGATATTCAGCATACCGCTCAGCTCTTCTATACTCAGCTTTTCAAAATCAATATTGTATTCAACCTTGTCCACTTTGACGTGCTCAATATGGACATATGTTTTTTCCCCTTCAACCGTTTGCGGCTCAAAATGACACTTATCCTGAAGCTCATCAAGCTGTTGTTCCACTTTCTTAAGCCGGTCTAATTCTTCTTCACACACTTTTTTGAAAATCTCTTTCATTATTTTTTTCAAAGAAAATCACTTCTTTCCCCGTCACTCTTGGAAAGTTCTATGCGTCCCGCATTGCGAATATATAAACATGATATACAAAAAGGAGGCGAATCATGATGTTTTTTCCATCCATTATCAACTTTGAGTATATAAAAATGAACGGAATCAGCGGCGGAGCAGCTTTTAACACCGGCTCTTCCGTTATGGTGAGAAACACAGCAGCCAATAAAAGAAATGAAGGGTACGGTGAACAAAACGGTGATTGCACCGTTGTCGTCATCCCTATCATGAGTATCGATGATTCAGATCTGATAGATGGCACAGCAAACAAGATCAGCCTTCGATAATGATCTGGCTTGCATCCCCCAGATGTTTAGCAATCGATATATATAAAATCCCGTCTTTGAATACCGCCTGCATTCCCTTCGTTCCCTGAGCGGAATGCGGAAGGTCGAGTTTTTTTTCAAAATCGCCGTATTTTCCGGTCTTCTGTTTAAAATCCTGTTCATTAAAAAAGGATTTTCTCGTGCCTTTTACGACGATATATTCTCCGTAGGACAGCAGCTGAACATCTTGTTTCCGGTAGCCGGGCAGATACAGCAAAAATTGGAGCTCATCATGGGTTTCCACAATATCTATAAGAGGAAAAGCATCCTCATTTCTTCTCATTTGCCCATCTCCCTGTTGAAAGGGAAAATGAGAATGGCCGTTTTGAAATGATTTCAGTTGTTCATCATCAAAAACGTTTTTCCAAAAGTCGCCGCCGGACATGTTTTGCGCCATTTCCATCCATTGCTTCATCTTATCGAAATCCATTTTTATCGCCCCCTGTCTAAGCATACGGTCATAACAGCCGGCATACACCTGTATTAAAGGAGGTTTGCCTGTGGTTCAACCAACTCCATATATCAATATTAATATTTTCATGTTGAAAATTAATTCCTTTGAAAATGCTTCAGCGGTGAATGTCGGACAAAATTTACTGGCGGAATGGCAGAATTCTGATAAAAAGAATCAGGGATATGGACAGAACTTCGGAGATGCAAGCGGCTTCATCGGCACGAACGGCAAAGTGGATGACCGGGATCAAATTGATTCTCCATCTGCCTTTGAGTCTGCATGCGATAAAATTCCTGCCGGAAAAGGAGGCCCATTATGATGTTTTCGCCGGTTTTGGTAAATGTAGGAGGCTTTAAAGTAAATGCAGTCGACCGCGGTTCTTCCATTACGATCGGCCCGTATCAGCAAATCGATTATTTTTTATCCAATAAGATCAACTACGGATTCGGTGAAGAAAATGGTGATTTGGCGCCGATTTATATCCCCATCAGTTCTATTGCTGATCCGGATCTCATTGATTCGAACTCCGGAAAAACAAGCATTATATAATAAAAAGGCCATCCGCATGCATTCGGATGGCTTTTATGTGATATTTAACTGCATAAGTATTTTGTTAAGATGGCTTGAACCTCAGTCAAGTCCGTTTCTTTTGCAAATTCCAATTCGAAAGTTTTTCCCCTTGTCATTAATACAAGCCCGGTATCGGGATCAAACATCCCCGCTTCTTGAATGGCGAAGCTTTCAATTGTTTTATATGGAAGAAATACGCGCACTTTCTTTTTGGAGAACATTTTATTATCAAAGAAAATCACTCGTTTATTCGTAAAGCATATTTGGTCAACCCGCAGTTTATAAATCGTTTCGATCCGTTCTCCCTCAACGAGCAAAGCCTCCAGCTTTTTTGTGTCGGTTGATCTGCTGACAGAAAAAATTCCCAATGAAGAACCCCACTTTCTGCTTCTATACTATTGTTTTATTACAATCATAAAAAAATAAGTTCTTTATCCCTATATAAGAATACGACATAGACGGCATTTAAACCATTACGAACAGATTACATTTTTAGAACGTTCATCAAAAAAGCCCTTCGCGAAAGGTGCCGCTGTTATGAAGTAATACGGTTCAGCGGAAGAAAAGGTTTCAAGAAAACGATATTTTTTTCGAAAAGTCAGTTTTTTATTTCCGCCATAAAAAACCGCGGCTTCTCCAATGCCGCGGTTTCAACAAAACATCAACGATCCGTATCTTCAATCGTTCCTTCTTTATAGGTATCTGAAATTTGTTCCATCGTCGTGTCGGTGCCTTCTTCAGGTTGCACTTGCTGAAGCTGATCTGATGTTTTATTTTGTTTGTCTTGCTCTGTGTTTTTCATTTTGCAGCCACCTTTTATATGTAGTCTTTTTTAGTATGGCTCAGGCAAAATAAATTCATTCAGCTTTAAACTTCTTCAAAATACTCTTTGTAGAAGCCTCCGACTTTGTTTGTATTGTCTACAACAAAAATGAATTCTTCTGTTTCATTTTTGACTTCATACTCTTTACCCGGCGTCAGCACATTTTTAACAATGTATTTTTTCGCATCTGTATGTACGCATTTGACCTTTTTGACGCTTTCTTTTATCTGCCAATTATTATGAATCATTTATAAAACTCCTTTTCTTAATCGATAAGCTTATTGTAGCCGTTTTTTCTTGTGAATTGCAATAACGGTTATCGATTGATTTTACCGGAGGTGTTATTATAGAATGACTGTATGCGCTTACTTTGCGCGGACATCAAGATGCTCAAAACAGACCATAAAAAAATTTCGGGAGGTTTGTTACGAATGAGTTCTTTAACGATGCAGATCACAAAAAGGCTGGAAACATTTTTACAGGGCACGAAGAAGCTTTATATTGACGGAAAATTTGTTCCGAGCGCTTCAGGATCAACATTTGTCACACCGAATCCGGCAACCGGGGAAACGCTGATGACGCTTTACGAGGCACAGTCAGAAGACATTGACAGTGCAGTGAAAGCGGCACGCAAAGCCTTTGATCACGGCGAATGGCGCACTATGCCGGCCGCTTCCAGAAGCAGGCTGATGTATAAGCTTGCCGATTTAATGGAAGAGCACAAAACGGAACTCGCGCAGCTTGAAACACTTGATAATGGAAAACCGATTAATGAAACGACGAATGGGGATATCCCGCTCGCAATTGAGCATATGCGTTATTATGCCGGGTGGTCTACAAAGATAACCGGACAAACAATTCCGGTCGCCGGCTCATATTTTAATTACACCCGCCATGAGCCTGTCGGCGTCGTGGGGCAGATCATCCCTTGGAACTTCCCGCTCCTTATGGCGATGTGGAAAATGGGCGCCGCCCTTGCCACAGGCTGCACAATCGTTTTGAAACCGGCGGAACAGACACCGCTGACTGCCCTCTATTTAGCGGAATTAATAGATCAGGCGGGCTTCCCTGACGGCGTCATCAATATTGTCCCAGGGTTCGGCGAAACGGCCGGGGAAGCGCTGACCAACCATGACGATGTCGATAAACTCGCTTTTACCGGTTCTACAGAAATCGGCAAAAAAATCATGGAAAAAGCCGCAAAAAAAATTAAACGCGTGACACTGGAGCTTGGCGGAAAGTCACCTAACATCATTTTGCCTGACGCCAATTTGAAGAAAGCCATTCCCGGCGCTTTAAACGGGGTCATGTTTAATCAGGGGCAGGTATGCTGCGCAGGCTCCCGTGTCTTCATTCACAAAGACAAATATGATGAGGTCGTCAGCGAAATGGTTTCATATGCGAAATCGCTTCAGCAAGGCGCCGGCCTTCACCAGGATACACAAATCGGCCCGCTCGTCAGTCAGGAACAGCATGAGCGCGTGCTTTCATATATTGAAAAAGGAAAAGCGGAAGGAGCCAAAGCTGTCGCGGGCGGCAGCTGCCCGTTTGAAGAAGGGTATTTTGTCTCCCCGACTGTATTTGCGGATGTGGATGACAGCATGACCATCGCAAAAGAAGAAATTTTCGGCCCGGTTTTAGCCGCCATTCCGTATGATACGGTAGATGAAGTGATTGAGCGGGCGAACCGCTCGGAATACGGCCTTGCAGCCGGACTTTGGACTGAGAATGTCAAAAACGCCCATTACATTGCTGACCGTCTCCAAGCCGGCACCGTTTGGGTCAACTGCTACAATGTTTTCGATGCGGCATCTCCTTTCGGCGGCTATAAGCAATCCGGCCTCGGGCGGGAAATGGGCTCTTACGCTCTGGATAATTATACAGAAGTGAAAAGCGTCTGGATCAATCTGGAAGATTAATCAAACAAGAAACTGCTGCCTGTCAGCAGTTTCTTTCTTTTGTCATGCCGCCTTTTACATATGAATATATATGCTTCTGAAGGAGTTGAGCGAGTGTGAGCACAATTCATGAAAACGTCAGAAGCCGCCAAAAGAAAACCATCTCCCTATTAAGAGAAACGCAAAATGCGGACGGCTCATGGTCATTTTGTTTTGAAGGACCGATTTTGACAAACGCCTTTCTGATCCTCCTCCTCACTTCTCTTGGAGACAATGATAAAGAACTGATCGCTGAGCTTGCAGAAGGCATTCGCGCTAAACAGCGCCCGGACGGAACTTTTGCCAACTATCCTGATGACCGGAAAGGAAATGTGACCGCCACTGTACAGGGCTATGCCGGCTTGCTGGCTTCCGGTTTATATAGCCGTTCTGAGGCGCATATGATTCAGGCCGAACGCTTTATCATCTCAAATGGCGGCTTGCGCAACGTACACTTCATGACAAAGTGGATGCTTGCGGCAAACGGCCTTTATCCATGGCCCGCGCTGCATCTGCCATTATCTTTCTTAGTCATTCCCCCATCCTTCCCGCTGCATTTTTACCAGTTCAGTACATACGCCCGTATTCATTTTGTACCGATGGCCGTGACACTTAACAAAAGATTTTCGCTGAAAAATCCCAACGTTCCGTCTCTCGCGCATTTAGATCGGCATATGACTAAAAATCCGTTTACATGGCTTCGTTCCGATCAGGATGAGAACAGAGACCTCTCTTCTCTTTTCGCGCACTGGAAGCGGCTTTTGCAGATTCCTGCCGCTTTTCACCAGCTCGGTCTGCGTACGGCCAAAACGTATATGCTTGACCGGATTGAAGAAGACGGCACATTATACAGCTATGCGAGTGCCACTATTTTTATGGTGTACGGCCTGCTCGCTCTCGGTGTATCGCGCCACTCCCCCGTTATCAGAAAAGCGCTTGCCGGCACGAAAGCTCTGCTCACGTCTTGCGGCAATATACCGTACCTGGAAAATTCAACGTCGACCGTTTGGGATACGGCGCTTCTCAGCTATGCGCTTATGAAAAGCGGCATCCCAGATAACGATCAGATGATAACCAGCGCCGCCCGGTTTCTGCGTGAACGGCAGCAGACGAAAGTCGCTGATTGGGCCGTTCACAACCCGCATGCTGAACCGGGAGGATGGGGTTTTTCAAACATTAATACAAATAATCCTGATTGTGATGACACAGCCGCAGTGCTCAAAGCCATTCCGCGAAAACTTTATCCCGCCTCATGGGAACGCGGACTGAGCTGGCTTTTGTCCATGCAAAACAGTGACGGCGGCTTCTCTGCTTTTGAGAAAAATGTCAATCATCCGCTGGTCCGCCTGCTGCCGCTGGAATCGGCTGAGGAAGCTGCCATCGATCCTTCAACAAGCGACTTAACCGGACGGGTGCTGCACTGTTTAGGAGAAGCGGGGCTTTCTTCTGATCACCCTCAGATTGAAAAAGCCGTCCAATGGCTGATCCGCCATCAAGAAGAGGACGGATCGTGGTACGGCAGATGGGGTGTCTGCTATATTTACGGCACATGGGCGGCGCTGACAGGGATGAAGGCTTGCGGCGTGAGCCAAAACCACCCGGCCGTAAAAAAAGCGATCCGCTGGCTGAAGTCCATTCAAAACGAGGACGGAAGCTGGGGGGAATCCTGTAAAAGTGCAGAAGAGAAAACCTATGTTCCGCTTTCTTACGGGACGCTTATACAGACGGCTTGGGCGGCCGAAGCTTTGCTGCAATACGAAAAACCTCATCATCAAGCCGTCACAAAAGGCATATCTTTTCTTATTGAAAACCGGCATTACGAAGGAGCCGCTTTCAGCTATCCGACTGGAATCGGCCTGCCGAAACAGTTTTACATCAGATATCACAGCTACCCGTATGTGTTTTCTTTGCTTGCGCTCAGCACTTTTATGAAAATGAGTGAAAAGGAGGAAGAAAAATGAAACGGCACGCTTATCAAACCGAGATGCTGAATTGGTGTGAAACCTTGAAGGAACAAGTCATTCAACAAGGTCGGTTCGATCGCTTCGCGGCACAAATCGACCGGATTTTTCACACCCTTCAGGATGATGGATTAACGGAGGCGGAATGGTACGAACAGGCATCAGCACTTTACCGGGACATTACTGAACCCGAAGAGCCGGATGAGCGCAGAGCCTATGTGCCGATCGGCAAGCATGTCCTCCCTAAACTGCCTTACAGTTATTCCGCACTGGAACCGTATATTTCAAGAGAGATTATGAAACTCCACCATACCAAACACCATCAGAGCTATGTTGACGGTCTGAATAAAGCAGAACTGGAGCTCAAAAAAGCGAGACAGACGAAACAGTACGACTTAGTGGCACATTGGGAGCGGCAATTGGCGTTTCACGGCGCGGGCCATTATTTGCACAGTATTTTCTGGTTTTCGATGAATCCAAACGGAAAAAGACGGCCGACGGATGCGCTCTTTCAAATGATTGATGTGTCATTCGGAAGCTATTCCGCTTTTAAAGAGCAATTTTCTCAAGCGGCGAAAAAAGTCGAAGGAGTCGGCTGGGCTATCCTAGTCTGGGCGCCGCGCGCCGGGCGGCTGGAGATTTTGGCCGCTGAGAAGCATCAGCTCTACAGCCAGTGGGACGTCATTCCTTTGCTTCCGCTGGATGTGTGGGAACACGCTTATTATTTACAATATAAAAACGACCGCGCGGCTTACGTGGATCAATGGTGGAATGTCGTTGATTGGCGGGAGGCGGAGAAACGGTTCGAGCAAGCGCACCGCGTGATATGGCCGCTTTATTAAAAAAGCCCCCGTCTTGAACGGGGGCGTGCTTCTTTTGGTTTAAAAAATACCAAGCACGTGCAGAAAAACGATAATAATGGCTACAGGAGCCACATAACGGATTAATAGGAGCCAGACTGCAAACCATTTTCGTTTTATACCGGAACCGCTTTTCAGTTCGTCAAACAACATCTGTTTCGGAATTTTCAGCGGTACGAAAACGGCAATTAAAAGCGCGCCCAGCGGCATTAAGACATTGCTGACCAGAAAATCCGCAGCGTCAAAAATACTGCGGTGAAAAAGAGAAACATCACTCAAAATTCCGTACGACAGCGCCGAAGGGACCCCGACAATAAATATAGCAAGTCCCCCGATCCATGCATACCGCTTCCGTTTTGCCGAATCGCCTTTTGACAAAACAGCAACTAAAATTTCAAGCATTGAAAAAGCCGATGTCAGCGTCGCAAATAAAAACAGCAGCAAAAAGGCGAGTAAAAACACGATGCCCAACGGCATTTGGTTAAAGACGGTCGGCAGCACGTTAAATAAAAGCTGCGGGCCTTGATCCGGCTTGAGGCCGAATGCAAACACCGCCGGAAAAATCGCCACTCCCGCCATCACAGCAACAAGGACATTTAATACCGTCACCGATACGGCGGATTGAACAATATTTTCTTCTTTTTCTAAATATGCGCTGTATGTAACCATTACGGACACTCCGACGCTTAACGAGAAAAATGATTGTCCCATCGCATATAAAATGGTATTGGCATCCATCGCGCCAAAATCAGGCATGAAGAAGAATTTTAATCCCTTCGCTGCATCATGCAGCGTAACGGAGCGGATCATTAAAAGAATAAACAGAATAAACAGAGCCGGCATCAGCACCTGGCTTACCTTTTCGATGCCGCTGCTCACCCCTTTTGCCACAACTAAAATCGTCAGCACGATAAACAGCAGCTGACCGAAAACCGCTGCATAAGGATTTGAAATGGTATCGATAAATAACGTATCAAACCCCGAAGAAAGCGATAAACCGCCTGTAAAGCCTTTTATAATGTAGATTAATATCCATCCCCCCACTACGCTGTAGAAGGATAATAGAATAAAACACGTAATGATTCCGAGATATCCGATCCAGTGCCACTTTTTCCCCGGCGCGAGCGCCTTATAGGATTCAACGGCGTTTTTTTGTGTTTTTCTGCCGATAATAAATTCAGCAAGCAAAAGCGGCAGTCCGATTAAAACAGTAAATAAAATAAAAACAAGCAGAAAAGCGCCGCCTCCGCTGGTTCCCGCTACGTAAGGGAACTTCCATATTGCGCCGAGCCCGATTGCAGAGCCGGCCGTAGCTAAAATAAATCCCAGCTTAGATGACCATTGATTAGCTTCTTTCACTTCAGCACTCCCAATTCATTTCAGTATAAAAATCAATTGTAAGAATATATGTCTGAATAGTCAAGAAGATGTTAGTTTACATAATAATTTTATTGAAAACTTATGTTTAATATTGAATTATTCAGAAAATTATTTATAATGGAATACAGAAAAGTCAGTCATATTTTCTGACTGATTGATTGAATGTAAAAGGAGCTGTGTTTATGGAATGGCTGAAAAAAATAAGCGGGTTTGCGGGCCAAACCTTTGGCTTGTGGGTTATCGTCTTTGCCGGTTTAGGATTCGCCTGCCCTGATTTGTTTTCTTGGATCAGTTCTTATATGACGATTTTCCTTGGTATTATTATGTTTGGGATGGGGCTTACTCTTCAAGCAGACGATTTTAAAGAATTAATCAGAAAGCCTTGGCATGTCGTGATCGGAGTCGCTGCCCAGTTTACGATTATGCCGCTTACGGCTTTCTGTTTATCAATCGGGCTCCGCCTCCCCGCAGAAATCGCCGCGGGCGTCATTCTGGTCGGATGCTGTCCGGGCGGTACGGCATCAAACGTCATGACATTTTTGGCGAAAGGCAATACGGCGCTTTCTGTTGCGGTCACCACGATCTCAACATTGCTTGCTCCTATTGTAACGCCGGCACTTATTATGCTGTTTGCGAAAGAGTGGCTCCCCGTTTCTTTCGGCTCACTGTTTGTTTCCATAATGCAAGCCGTGCTTTTGCCGATCGTCCTCGGGGTGATTGTGAAGCTGTTCTTCAAAAAACAGGTCGGACAAGCCGTGCACGCGCTTCCTCTCGTGTCGGTAATCGGCATCGTAGCGATTGTATCCTCTGTCGTCAGCGTAAATCGTGAGCATCTGCTTCAATCAGGACTGCTGATTGTGTCTGTCGTCATCTTACATAACGGAATCGGATATTTGTTAGGATTCCTGACTGCAAAGCTGTTCAAAATGGATTATGCTTCACAAAAAGCGATTGCGATCGAAGTCGGAATGCAAAACTCCGGACTGGGCGCAGCGCTTGCGACAGCGCATTTCTCCCCTTTGTCAGCCGTGCCGAGCGCAATTTTCAGCATATGGCACAATCTGTCGGGGTCTGTTCTTGCCACCTACTGGTCTAAGAAAAAAGAGAAAAACAGCGCCGAGGTAGAAGAAACGGCAAAGATTCCGTTTTCATAACTGAACAAGGATAGGATAGACTGGCCGCTCCTATCCTTTTTTATTCTGCAGATCACGAAACAGACGCAAAAGCGCTTTTTTCACATCCCCCTGAAATAGACCTCCATGATAACAAATCAATTGGCGGATATCGTAATCGAGCAGCCGCCGCACAGAACGGACCGCATCATCCATATGTAACGTATAGCTAGGATTAGCAAGGTTCAGCTTTCCGTCTTCAATGACGACCGCATCACCTGTGACCATTGTTTTTTCGGCAGGCAGATAAAGACTGATATGGCCGGGTGTATGACCCGGCGTGGCTACAACGCGAATGCCTCCGCACCAAGGCAGCAGCTCGCCGTCAGTAACTGTCCGGTGAACTGGAGCCGATTCGACTGATTGAAGCGAGCGGATGAACTGTTTTGCATAAGGCTTTGCATCCTCTGGCAATGAACAAAACGTTGATTCAGCCTGCTCAAGCCGTAAAGATTTTTTAGAGCCATCAATATACGGCGCTTCACGCTCATGTGCTGTCACGCTGACATCCGGATGCAAACGGTATAATGCAGCGAGTGAGCCGATATGGTCTATGTCGTGATGCGTTACAATAATTTTTGTCAATGAATGAAGCGACATTCCATGCCGGGCGGCAGCATGTTGAAGATGGTTTGTAAAACCGGGATATCCGCAGTCTATTAATATCGTGTCATGTTCGTCTTGCAGAAGAACCGGAGTGATAGAATGCAATTCTTCATTATATTCAAATTCGATCTCAAGCGGATAACAGCTTTGCATATAAATTCTCCCCTTCTCTCAATAAAAAAAGTACACTGCTTGTAAGGGCAGTGTACTTTTTGTCTGTCTCAAATTATCCTTCCAGCAACAGCTGTTCCGGATCTTCAAGCAGGTTTTTAATGGTGACGAGGAATCCGACCGCTTCTTTACCATCTACAATTCTGTGATCATATGATAAAGCGATGTACATCATCGGACGGTTTTCAGAGCGCTCCGCATCAATCGCTACTGGGCGCAGCTGAATTTTGTGCATACCTAAGATCCCAACCTGAGGGCTGTTTAGGATCGGTGTTGACATAAGCGATCCGAATGTACCTCCGTTTGTGATCGTGAAGGAGCCTCCTTGCAGCTCACCTAATGTTAATTTATTGTTTCGCGCTTTTTTCGCAAGTTCGCCGATCTCTCTTTCAATGCCGGCAAACGTCAGGCGGTCAGCGTCACGCACGACTGGGACGACAAGCCCTTCTTCAGCCGCGACAGCGATACCGATGTCATAGAATTTTTTCACGATCAGCTCATCGCCTTGAATTTCAGCGTTAAGGAGCGGGAATTTTTTCAATGCAGCCACGACGGCTTTTGTAAAGAACGACATGAAACCGAGTTTTACATCGTTTTGCTCAAGGAATTGGTCTTTGCGGCGTTTTCTTAGATTCATAACGGCCGTCATGTCAACTTCGTTAAATGTAGTCAGCATCGCAGAAGTCTGCTGCACTTCAACCAATCGTTTCGCGATCGTCTGTCTGCGGCGGGACATTTTTTGCACTTCGACAGGTTTGTCAAAGCTTTGCTGTGTTTTTTGAGCCTGCTGTTTCGGCTGTGCCGCAGGTTTTGAAGCCGGTTTTTCATAAGATTCCACATCTTGCTTGCGCACGCGGCCGAGCGGGTCCCCCGTCGGAATTTGTGATAGATCAATTCCTTTTTCCCTTGCCAGCTTGCGTGCAGCCGGAGACGCTATCGTTCTGGATTTCGCTTCTGATTGTGCTTCCTGGCTGACTTCTTGTGCAGCAGGTTCAGCTTTTGCTTCCTCTTTCGTTTGTTCATTGGCTGGAGCACTTTCTGAAGGGGCGGGTGCAGAACTTTCGCCAGCGCCTTCTGTAATAGTACCGATAATTTCTCCTACTTGGACGGTATCACCCGAATCTTTCAATACCTCTTTTAGAACACCCGATTCTTCTGCTGTCAATTCAACATTTACTTTGTCCGTCTCCAGTTCAAGCAAGTACTCACCCTGTTCTACATAATCACCGGGCTGCTTTAACCATTGGGCTATCGTTCCTTCTGAGATTGATTCTGCTAATTCAGGTACCTTAATTTCCGCCATTTTTTCATTTCCCCCTTAGTTTTTGCGAGTCAAGCTATCAGATACAATGCGTTCCTGTTCTTTTTTGTGGACTGTCGGATCTCCTTCTGCGGGACTGGATCGTCTTCTTCGGCCGATGTATTGGACATTTACTCCTTTTGGCGCGATTTCCGTCAGATACGGGCTGATATAACTCCATGCCCCCATGTTCTGCGGCTCTTCCTGAACCCAAACGATCTCTTGCAGGTTCGGCAGTTTGGCGAAAAGCTCCTTCGTATCTTTTGCCGGGAACGGATACAGCTGTTCGATTCTGGCAATATGAAGCCAATCCTTATCGCCTTCCATTTTGTTGAAGTGATCGCTGATATCAATTGACACTTTTCCGCTTGATAATACGACGCGAGTCACTTTTTCGTAAGCATGGGAAAGTCCGGACTGCTCATAGACAGGCTTGAATCGGCTTTCGCTCAGTTCCTGCACTTCAGATACCGTATTCGGGTTGCGCAGCAGGCTCTTCGGCGTCATGATCACAAGCGGGCGAATTTCCTCACGAAGCAGCATTTTCGCTTGTCTTCTTAAAATGTGGAAATACTGAGCCGCACTTGTCAGGTTGGCCACCGTCCAGTTGTTTTCCGCCGCCAGCTGCAGGAACCGCTCGACGCGGCCGCTGGAGTGTTCAGGGCCCTGCCCTTCGTAACCGTGAGGCAGCAGCATGACCAGGCCTGATTTTTGTCCCCATTTTGCCCGTCCTGCAGATATAAATTGATCAAAATAGACTTGAGCCGCATTGGCAAAGTCCCCGTACTGCGCCTCCCACATCACAAGCGTTTCAGGCGAATACACGTTGTATCCATATTCAAAGCCGAGAACCGATCCTTCAGAGAGCGGGCTGTTATGCACCGTAAATGAAGCAGCGCAGTCGTCTAAGTGATGGAGGGCAACAAATTCTTCTCCTGTTTCGCTGTCATGCAGCACAAGGTTTCTTTGAGCGAACGTTCCGCGCTCTGAATCCTGTCCGGTCAGCCGGATCGGCGTGCCGTCTTTCAAAATGGAAGCAAACGCAAGCGATTCAGCCAATGACCATTCAACTTTACGGTCATCATCAAACGCTTTTGCACGTCTTTCCAGGATTCTTTTCAGCTTGCCGAACACGTTAAAAGATTCCGGCCAGTTGATAAGTTCGCCGTTCAGCTTGCGGAGAACATCAAAATCAATGGCTGTGTCAACGTCTGGAAAACCGTTGGACACCGGTTCCGGCAATTCAATTTCCCGTACGGCGTCTTCTTTTTTGGCGGGCACCTTTTTATAGGCGTCTTCAATACGTTTTGTCACTGCCGTTTCGATGTTTTGCGCTTTTTCCTCGCTGATCAGTCCTTCACTTACGAGTTTTTCCGCAAAGATCCGCTTGACAGTCGGGTGTTTTCTGACGGCGTCATACAGCATCGGCTGTGTCGTTGACGGCTCATCCATTTCATTGTGGCCGTACCGTCTGTACCCGATTAAATCGATTAAGAAATCTTTATTGAACCGCTTCCGGTATTCAACCGCAAATTTAACGGCTGACAGGCATGCTTCCGGATCATCCGCGTTGACGTGAACGATCGGGATTTCGTAGCCCTTCGCCAAATCACTGGCATATTTCGTGGACCGTGATTCATCGCTTTCTGTTGTAAAGCCGATCATATTATTGGCGATGATATGAATGGCCCCGCCGACCTGATAGCCTTTCAGAGAGCTTAAGTTCAGCGTCTCGGCGACAATGCCTTCTCCCGGAAACGCTGCGTCACCGTGAATTAAAATGGCGAGCGATTTTGTTTCGTCTTGAACCGGGTACCCCTTTTGCGTTCTTGTTTCCTGTGCCGCCCGCGTGCTTCCTTCCACAATCGGATTGATGAATTCCAAGTGGCTCGGGTTATTTGCAAGCGTAATCCGCGCGCTTTTGGTTTCAGCATCCTGAAGCTGTCTGTCTGCACCGAGGTGATATTTTACATCGCCCGTCCAGCCGTAGCTGATGCCGGTCGATCCTTCAGACGGCACAAGGTCTTTATTCGGCGCGTGCTGGAATTCCGAGAAAATAATCTCATACGGTTTGCCGAGCACATGCGCAAGCACATTTAAACGGCCTCTGTGCGCCATCCCGATATTGACATTGGTTGTGCCCGCTTTCACAGACTGGGCGATAATGTCGTCAAGAACCGGCACAAGCGCGTCTAATCCCTCAATTGAGAAACGCTTCTGACCGACGAATGTCCGGTGTAAAAATTGTTCAAATCCTTCTACTTCCGTCAGTCTTTCTAAAACGGCTGACAGTTTTTCCGGTGAATTTTTCCGGAACAGTTCTCCGGATTCGACCATTTTTGTAATCCATGCGCGCTCTTCGAAATCATGCACATGGTCAAACTCGAAGGAGATGGTTCTTTTATAGGTATTGCGTAAATGCTGGATGGCTTCTAAGCCGTTTGTTATATTGGCAGGTGCGTCTTTACAGATGACAGACGCGGGTATTGCTTTCATTTCTTCTTCTGTAAGCCCGTACTCGGATAACGGAAAGAGCTCGCTCTTTTTCGGATCCTTTCTGAGCGGATTGACGGAAGCGTTCAGATGGCCATAGGTTCGAATATCTTCTGCAAGTTTAACTGCTGCTGCGATCTTTTGAATCAGATCTGCGGTGACGCGTCCCTGTTCCTTTGTTCCCGATGCCTCTTTTATTTGGCTTGGCGGAGCGCCGAGTTCGTCAAACATGTCTTTCAGATCCGGATCAATGCTGTCTGGATCTTCAGCATATTGGTCGTACAGCTCCAGTGCGTAGCCGAGGTTCGGTCCGTAAAAATCTTCCCAATTCATTCTTTGTTTCATATTATTTTGAAACATTTGAATATTACCCCCAACCTAGATAATCAAGTGATCAATTCACTATCTTGAAATAACTTTTGAACGCTGTGCCCAAAATTATGTAATAAAAACGCTTCCAAGGATATTTTACCACTGATTGCGTTTGGATTCTACCTTGATTGTTCACAAAATAGTAAAAAAAACAGATCAATACCGAAAAAATTAAATCATTTTAAAATAAAAAGCGAAAAAGCATAGGAAAAAGCCTATCCTATGCTTTTATGAAGCAGTTTTTTCAAGAGCGGATACAGCACATCGGGCAGCTGATCGACATCCGGAACAAAAATACTGTACTTTCCGTACATATCCTGAATGGTTTTCATCTGTGATTCTTCTATCGCAGTATTGGACAGAAAAACATTTATGACTTCTATCTCTTTTTTTCTCGCTTCGATGACAGCCTCGCTCGTATCGACGATGCCGTTTTGTTCGTATCCGAATGCTGCCGGCTCTCCGTCTGAAAACACGATTAAAAATTTTTGCGCCTCACTCCGCCGCATCAGCTGTTTCGTCATTTGTCTGATGGCGTATCCGTCTCTGTTATCTTCTTCAGGCGCAAGCTGCATGATCAGCGGACCCGCCGCCTGCAGCAGCGACTCTTCAAACGGAATGACGGTATTGAAGAAATTCGGCTGGCTCGTTTCGTTCGCTTCGTTTGTATCCTCCCAAAACCCGACGATCTGGTGCGGTACGGACACTGATTTCAAGGCTTCATGAAAAAGAACGATCCCTCTTTTTGTTTCATCCATTTTGTCGAACATGCTGGCCGAACAATCGACAAGCAATGTAAAAACGGCGTCAATGTCTGAAGACGGGTCCTGCTTTTTATAGAAAAGGCGCGGGTTCCGCTCCGTAAAATAGCGGATCAGTTTGCGATTCAGCCGGCCTGCGTGAAGGTCGGTCCGCGGGAGCGTTTTTTTGTGCTCAAGTGTTTTTTGTATCATCTGCTTCAGGCGTTTTTGATATGATTCTATCGTTTTTGCCTGTTCTTTATAAGACTGCTCCTCTTCAGGAGACGCTTTATGAGGCGTTTGATAAACCGGGAAGGCAAATTTGTTTTCTTTTCCGTCAGCCAGCCCCGCGCCCTTATGTTCATCCTGAATGGATTCAAGCGCTTCCAGTTTGGAGTAATCCTCTCTTTTCGTCTGACGTGCGGAACCTTGAACGGAGCCGAGCGCCTGGTCACCGTCATCGCCTTCTCTGGCCGCGTCTTTCCCAAGATCTGATTTCGCGCCGTGCTCAATATCAAATTGAAGGAAACTTTTTGACGGCGCTTCGGTTTCCCGGTGCCACGTATTCATTTTCTCTTCAAGGATTTCTTCATCTCCGTCGGAAGACTCAGGGAGCGTGAGATCGTCACTTAACGAAGGCGCTTTTTTTACGCTTTCGAATAAAGGCTCTTCAGCCGCTTTTTCGTAATCAAGTTCCGGCAGAAAAAAGTACGTGTTCAGCATATCTTTCTCAAGCACTTCATCAAGGCCTTCCATGAGGTCTTCCGTTATTCTTGCAATTTGTTCCGTAGAATCCGCCTCATACACCCGGATGAGCTGACGTTCAATATACGGTATCATCATATCAATATGTTCATGCATGGAAGGAATGCCTTCAAGCGGAGACTCAGCCGTCAGCTTGACAAACATCGCGCAATACAAAGCGTCGGTGAAAATGCTCCGTTCTAAATTCAATGTCAGCTGCGTCGTGAAATACTTCCTGTACATCTCCCTCCGCTTCTGAAAAACACGTTTCGTTCCCGGCCGTTCTTTTTTGATCAGCTCTTCAATTCTGATATCCTCCAGCAGCATAAACAGCTGCTTGGCAAAGCTTTGGCGGGTGAAGTGCCGGTGAACGTCATTTAAAAACCCCGCAAATTCCCGAAATGAGCTGCTGCGTGTTCCGACAGCGCGCAAATAGACATCGCTTTTCAGGCCGGCTTCCATATCCCCGGCTGATCGGTCTTTCCAAAAGTGGCTCATGTAAATTTTCTTTTCAAAGGGATTGTAGTAAGACTGCACGCCGTATTCCACTTCAACTTCACTGCTTCTGGTCAGTGTTTTGGCCAGGTCAGTCAGCATCATGAACAAAAACGAATCAATCGTGCTGTCGTTAAATTTGATAAACTTCATTGTATATCCCTCATTCGAACAGCGTTTCTGCAATATTTCTGACAGCGGCTTTTTCCCTGTCGTCGTCAAGTTTTTCTACGATGCCTCTTTCAATCGCCCGTTTCGGCGGGATGTACGCAGCCAAGTCGCACGTATCAATGAGAGCCCTGATGGACGCCGCTTCTTCTGACACTTGTCCGTTATGCGCTTGTGCGATTAAATCAGAAGACAGCGTCATAAAGCGTTCAATTAATTTCTCATCTTTTAAGACAGACTGAGAGGTCAGCACCTGTTTCAGGAGGCTTCCTTTAATATACGGAACATCAATGATGACAAAACGGTTTTTAAGGGCTTCGTTCAGCGGAACGGTGCCGACGTAGCCTTCATTAATCGCGGCGATAACACCGAATCCTTCGCTTGCCTTAATCACTTCTCCTGTAAAGGGATTTGTCATCATTTTTCTGTAATCAAGCACGCCGTTTAGAATCGGAAGGGTTTCAGGCTTTGCCATATTGATTTCGTCAATGTATAAAAAATGTCCCTCGTTCATTGCGGTTGTTACAGGTCCGGGAACGAATTCAATTGTCGCCTGTCCCTGTTCATTTTCAATCGTTTTATAGCCGACAAGCGCTTCTGCATCGAGGTCTACGGAGCAGTTGACGCTGTGCATCGGTTTATGAAAATAGTTCGAAAGCGTTTCCGCCAATTTTGTTTTCCCTGAACCCGTCGGTCCTTTTAATAAGATATTTTTTCCCATTGTCAAAGCGATGACGGCATCGAATACAATCGCTTTATCTTCGGCCTCATAGCCTGATGATCCGATTAAATCCCGGAATTCTTGGGAAACGGGATGATTTTGATAAGCCTGCAGTTTGTTTTGTATATCTTCCGGAAGTGATAGGTGCTGTAATTCTGAAGTCATAGGTGATGTTTCCTTTCCATTTGTATTCCATAACCGAGTATACTAAAAAAGCCCTTGTATACTCAATACAAAAGGGCTCATTCCCTGCGGGCGCTTTTTGTCAGGGGAGCGCAGGCGATTCTGGCTCCGGAATTTCCGCTCGGGTTTGTTAAATAATCGTCCGTATGTTCATGGATGACGAACGCGCTTCCGTCCCGGTCGAGCAGGCTGAGTCTGCTCCCTTCTTTTAATGAAGTTTGCGGCGCGTTCATAATGACATCCACTTTACCGTCAGCCCCCACTTCAAGATTGGGGAGATCCCCGGCGTGATGACCCATCGGATTGTTAAAGCCGTGTTCTTTGTTCAAAGGGTTGAACGGACCGCCGGCTGATTCGAAATCAGGTGCCTGACATGTCCCTTTTTCATAAATATGAAATCCGAGAGAAGTGCCGGGCGGCAGATGCCCCGCTGATATATGAATGTCTGATCCTTCATCATCAGATTCCCTCACTTCGATATATCCGATCGTTTTTCCGTTTTGATTGATGAGTCCGGCATGCTCACGGTATGCAGATGCTTCCAATGCGCGGCTTTCCTCATGTTTTTTGGGCGAAACAGGAGCGGGTCTCCCCCCGCAGCCGCAAAGCGTAATTGATGCGAGCATGAGAAAAAGCAAGAGACGATTCATGCTTCCTCCCCCTTATTTTTTTACCCATCAGTCTTGTCAAAACGTGAAAATGGTAAACAAAAAAAGCCCCGAAAGGCTTTTTTTAAAAATAACTGCGCGCTCCTAAATACGCTTTTTTCCAATACGGATTGCTTAAGTTTGAAACTTCAACCCCGGAGGAGCTTGCGTGAATAAAATCTCCTCCGCCCAAATACATTCCCATATGAGAAGGGCCCGCTTTATATGTCGTAAAGAAGACGAAGTCGCCAGCTGACGGCTGGCTGATATGTTTCATCGTATTCCAATATCCGGCCGTGCTCAGACGGGAAACAGAGCTTACCTTATTTAAAAGGTAATAGATGTAACCGCTGCAATCGAAGCCCGCAGGCGTATTGCCTCCCCAGCGGTAAGGCACGCCGACATGTTTTTTCGCCTCGCCTATCATTCTGTCAATCTTTGACCCTGTCACCGGAGGTTCGGGAGTATTCGGCTTGTTTGGCTTTGCCGGTTTGTTATCCGGCTGCCGCACAGGATCTTCTGTTTTTCCCGTTCCGTTAATCACCAGAACTTGTCCGATTTGAAGCACATCAGTTGTCAATTTATTTTTTTCTCTGATGAGCTGAGCGGTGATGCCGAACCGATTAGCAATTTTCCAGAGGGAATCGCCTGCTTTTACTTTGTAAGTGGATGGCTTCTCAGAAGGGTTTGAATGAGTTGGCGGTGTTGTGCCGCTGTTTCCGTTATGTGAAGAACCTTTGATCTTTAACACTTGATTCGGATACAGCATGTCTGATGTTAATTGATTCAGCTTTTTCAGTTCGGCGATGGTGACGCCGGTTTGATTGGCGATTTTCCACAGCGAGTCACCCGGCTTCACAGTGTAAGTCCCTGATGCGCCTTTATCAGGCTTTGTCTGTCTGCCGCCTCCGTCCGTGCCGCCGGCAGACCCTTTAATTTTCAGTTTCTGGCCGGGATAGATGACATCTGAACTCAAACGGTTCAGGCTTCTCAGCTCAGAAACGCTCATTTTGTATTTTTTTGCGATCACCCATAATGAGTCTCCGTATGTAACTGTGTAAGCACCCGTGCTTCGTTTTCCTTTTTGACCCGTTTTATGTGTGCCGCTGCCGTCAGGAATGTGCAGCCGCTGTCCGAGATGGAGTATCGTTGATTTCAGTTTATTTTCCGCCTGCAGGGCTGAAATACTTGTATGATATTGCCGGGAAAGCTTCCAAAGAGAGTCGCCGCTTTTTACTTGAATGGTTTTTGCTTCAGCGGGATGCACGGCGAAGGTTGAAGTCATTACTGCAGATACAGCCAGTCCGGCTGCGATTTTTTTCTTCATATAACGAAAAACCTCCTATTTATCATTGCTGAAAGGGACGTTCCTTTTCTTTGGACGCCGCCTGTTATGCAGGATTCATTCAGAAGTCGACATTAATTCCGATTCATTTGGCCTTAGATCATCACCAATGCCACACATTTTACATAAATTGAGAACATTTCACAAAAGACTTTAGAATCATTTTCATAACATGGCTTTTTTCCGCGACATTCCACCTTTCTTGTCTGTTTTTCATACAATTCTCTTTACGGCGTGAAAAATCCTCCCGAAAAACAATCAAAAAAAGCCCGCTTCCTTTAAAGGAAGCGGGTGACGGCTGTGATTACAGAACCCGGGTCTCGGCAGTTTTCACGTCTTCTGCTATCAATTCCGCTGCACGCTGTGCTCCGCCGGCCGCTTTCAGGGATTCTCCGATTTCAGAAGCTTTTGTCTGATATTCAGGATTTTCGCTCAATTCTTTTATTGCTTCAGTGAGCAGTTCCGCTGTTACATCTTCTTTTTTAAACATCTTGCCCGCGCCCGTGTTTTCCACTTGGCTTCCGACGGCGAACTGATCTGCGCCCATCGGAATGACGATCATCGGGGTTTTGTAGTAAAGCCCTTCGCTCGTACTGTTCATTCCGCCGTGAGTGATAAATAAGTCCGCTCTCTTCAGGATCTCAAGCTGCGGAACATAAGGCTTTACAATGACATTCTCAGGAATTTCATCAAGCTCCGCCGGATCAAGATGTTTGCCGATTGACATGACGGCTTTTCCGTTAAAGTTTCTGGCCGCTTTTAAGCATTTATTAAACAATTCCTTCTGATTGTTAAAAATCGTGCCCATGGAAATAAACAGGACTTTTTCTCCTTCAAGCTGTTCAAACGGGAAATCTTGAGCCGCCGCCCTTTTGGTTATGGACGGGCCGACAAAGAGATAAGAATCGCCAAACTCTTCTTCTTTCGGCTGAAACGCTCTTGAAGTAAACACGATGGTTTTTCTGCCGTCATTTGAGAAAATATCATACGGCGTTTTAATGTCTGCGCTGAATTCTTCATTGAGCCGGCTGACCGCTTCGGTATAAGCCGGATAATGAGATGATTCCTCTGATACAAGGTTTGTATTTGAAAACACTTCTTTAATAAATGCTTCATTCATTGCAAATGTCGTACAAAGTGAATATGCCGGCAGTTTCAGCTGGTTTCTCACGAGCCTTCCTGCCAGAAAATGATGATCATACAGGATGTAGTCGTAGGATTCATCCTTTACTTCTTCAAGAATACGGAGAGCGGCTTTTTTGGAAGTCTCAATCATTAATAGTAAAAACTCGGTAGCGTCCCGCTGTTCATCACCCGTTGCGTTTTTTCCGAATTCATCTTTTCGGAAATCTTCATATTCACGGAATTCCGCTCCGCTTGACGCGATTTTGTTCTCATATTCCTTCACGCCGTAATATACGACATGTTCCCCTTTTGCCTTCAGTTCTTTTACGACGCCTAAAGACGGATTGATATGGCCTTCTCCCGGAAAACCGATCATCAATACATTTGCCATCTTTCCACTCCCTATTCTTTTAAATTTTATGTATATTTAAACGATAACATCAATACAGAAAAAGGTAAAGATGTTCACTTTATTAATATTAAATGGGTACAATATTCCCATTTTCTTATTATTTCGTATGAAGCGCCCGCGGCGAAACAAGCGGATACAGTCCGCCGTCTTTAGCAAAGGACATTTTTCCCGTTTCTTCTGAAACAACGAGCACGAGTGCATCAGTCACGGCCGAAAGTCCCATCGCGGCCCTGTGGCGCGTCCCGTATTTGAGATCGACATGTTTTGTTGTGAGCGGAAGCACATTGGCTGCTGATACAACCCGGTTTTCTCTGACCAATACGGCTCCGTCGTGAAGCGGATTGCCGGGATAAAAAATACTCTCAATTAAAGCTGAACTGATCTCGGCATGCAGGCTGGTCCCTTTTTGTATTATTCCGTCCAGCGGATCTGCACGTTCAATCACAATCAGCGCTCCGTGTTTTTCTTCCGCCAGATGCTGCACGGCCCTCGCCAGCTCTGTATAGGAAGGCGTAAAATGTTCGATATATGTCTGCAGGTAAAACGACGAAGCGACAGCCTGCATTTCCTGAAACGTATGTCCCAGTTCATCTAATTCGCAAAGAAGGCATTGGTCTTTTTCATCCAATGTCCGCAGTATCATTCCGGCATCCTCCGTAATTTGTTTCAAATACGTTTGAACGGCAGCGGTAAACGCGCTTTCCGTCATTTGAGTGTGGCGCATGTCACATCAGCTCCTTTCCCTTATTTTCTGCATCGCGCGCATGGATATGCGCCGCTGTGTGCACCATAATCATGAAAGGAGGCGCACATCATATGGAATTCGCACGGCTGATGCAATATATCTGCACTTTTTTAGGGGTCATTTCACTTTCATTCATTTATGCCAAGATGTTTAAAAAGCCGAAACCGGACAAAAAAGAGTAGGCCGGCTTTCATTGCTTTTTATACATAAAATGTTATAATTTCTCTCGTTAAAATAAAGAAACGGGGAACCTAACTTGAGAGAAACGAACACGATCGGCCAAAAGGTCAGACAGCTGCTACATATCTTCATTCCGATTTTAATCACACAGGCGGGCCTTTCCCTGATCACCTTTTTGGATACGGTGATGTCAGGGAAAGTGAGCGCTGCCGATTTAGCCGGGGTTGCAATCGGTTCAAGCCTGTGGACGCCGGTTTATACGGGCCTTGCAGGAATATTAATGGCCGTTACGCCCGTTGTTTCGCAGCTGTTTGGAGCCGGCAGACAAAAGGAAGTGCCGTTTTCCGTCATCCAGGCCGTTTATGTAGCGGCCGTTCTCAGTGCGGCAGTTATCCTGATCGGCTTTTTCACCGTTGATATGATCTTGGGACATTTGGGACTGGAACCTCGTGTCCGGACGATCGCAAAACACTTTTTAGGCTTTTTATCCCTCGGTATTTTTCCTTTGTTTGTGTACACCGTTTTGCGCTCGTTTATTGATGCACTCGGCAAAACGCGAGTCACAATGCTTATTACGCTTTGCTCATTGCCTATTAATTTTGTTTTAAATTATGTATTTATTTTCGGGAAATTCAACATGCCGGCATTGGGCGGAGTCGGTGCGGGGCTCGCTTCCGCCCTGACTTACTGGTGTATTTGCGCCATCAGCTTTTTTATCGTCTGCAGATTTGAGCCGTTTGCCGGGTACTCTGTATTTCGGAAACTGTACCGTTTTTCTCCGTCTGAATGCAGAAAGCTTTTGAAAATCGGTTTGCCTATCGGTTTTGCGGTATTTTTTGAAACGAGCATTTTTGCGGCTGTCACACTGCTTATGAGCCATTTTCAGACGGTGACGATTGCAGCCCACCAGGCGGCAATGAATTTTGCTTCCCTCTTGTATATGCTGCCGCTCAGCGTATCCATGGCCATGACCATTTTGGTCGGCTTTGAAGCAGGCGCAAAGCGCTATAGAGATGCCCGCTCATACAGCTATATCGGGATCGTGATGGCGCTTAGTTTTTCTTTATGCACGGCGGCTTTCATTTTACTGTTCAGGCCGCAAATCGCCGGAATGTATACATCAGATCCGGCGGTGCTCATGTTGACGCAGCACTTTTTAATCTATGCGCTGTTTTTCCAGCTTTCTGATGCCGTAGCAGCTCCGATACAAGGCGCTCTGAGAGGATATAAGGATGTTAACTATACACTCGGCGCGGCTTTTGTTTCGTATTGGATTATCGGGCTTCCGGTCGGTTACGCAGTCGGCACTTACACGGGCCTCGGGGCATACGGCTACTGGATCGGGTTAATTGCAGGACTTGCCGCAGGAGCTGTCGGTTTATTCTTCAGACTGATGAAACTGCAAAAGCGTTATGTAAAGAAAATGATGATTTTATAAAGGAGGAGCAGCAATGCCAAAACATAAACTGCTGTACGATTATTTAACTGAACGGGCGGAGGACATCAGTCAGACATGGTTTGATACGCTTCATGAAACGGATCCTGATTCTGTTTATGCTTCTACTGACCCGGCTGTACTCACAAATCTGAAAAAACAAAATCTGGCGTTTAATTATCAACTCAATCGGATTTTTTCTGAAGAGAAGGAAGTATATACAGCGGCCTTGGAAAAGTGGGCGTTTGAAGCCGCACGGGATAAAGAACATTTAAAAACTCCCATCCATTATATTATTCGCGAGTTTATCAGAGTTCGTGATTTGTATGTCGGCCATGTCAAGCAGTTTACCAGACTTCATTCGGACACCGTGACAGAAGAAGATGCCGAAGATATATTCCATACGCTGATCAAATCGTTTGATGTGGTCATTCATATTTTCATAGAGGAAATGTATAAAAACACAAACATTCAGCTTGAAGCGCAAAAAGAATTGATCACCGAGCTGAGCTCGCCGGTAATTGTGCTTTTTGACAATGTCGGACTGCTGCCGCTGATCGGGGATATTGACACGGCAAGAGCCAAAATGATTTTGGAGAATACGCTGCACCAGTGTTCAGAGAAGCGCATCACTCAGCTGTACATTGATTTATCGGGCGTAGCCATGATTGATACGATGGTTGCCCAACAGCTTTTCACCTTAATTGAATCACTCGGAATGCTCGGCGTGAAAGCGACATTATCCGGAATCCGTCCTGAAATCGCCCAAACCGCGGTGCAGCTCGGACTGAGTTTTTCAAATTTATCAATACGGTCTTCGCTTGCGGAAGCGATCGCTTCCGATCTGACACAAAAAAAGGGATAAGGCATTTCAGCCTTATCCCTTTTTTTATCAGTCTTTCCACGGATATGTCCAATACACTTCTTCTTCAAACCATGTCTGAAGAACCGGCTCGTTATTTTTTATTTTTTCTTCCAGCTCTCTCAGCATGCCTTCCGTTTGGGTGCGGTGCGCTTTTAAGGCATTCATTTTAATATCGGCAACCTCTTTAATATCAAGAATGACATCTGGCTTGCCGACGGCTTCCTCCCTGTTGCGGGTGATTGCCATGCAAAGCGTGCGCGGGCGGTCCTCTTTTTTCTTTCTGTAAAGCGCTCTGATGACCGCTTCGCCGCATGCATCATGATCCGGATGGACGCCGTGCTCCGGATAGAATGTGACAATCAGACTCGGTTTTACATCGTCGATAATCTCTTCCATCATATCCGCGAGCCACTCGTCATCTTCAAATTCAAGTGTTTTATCACGAAGCCCGAGCATTCTCAGGTCAGTAACGTCCATTGCTTTGCATGCGTCAATCAGCTCTTGCTTTCTTAACAGCGGCAGTGTTTCACGGTTCGCGAAAAAAGGGTCTCCCATGTTTCGGCCCATTTCGCCAAGCGTTGCGCATGCATACGTAACGGGAATATCTTTTTGTCTGTGTAAAGCAATCAGCCCTGCCACTCCGTATGATTCATCATCAGGGTGAGGCAGGATGACGAGTACATGTTCTTTCATGATTTTCACCCTTTTCTTTAAACTGTAAACGGCTTTTCGCTGATTTGAAGCGAAATCGCCAATTTTCCGCCCGGCAGATGCCCTGCCATTAACAGACGGTCTTCGTCATCTACTGTATATTCAGTCAAACCTTCTGCGTAAATCCAGCCCTCTTCTGTTTTCAAACCGACGCGGTACGGGCCGTTTCCTTTGATTTTCGCCTGATGGTACGTCACTTTTGCATTGCGTATATAGGCTACAACCGTCATGTTTTTCTCATTCAGATGCGCTGAATAAGAACCGGTCGTTGTTTCCAAATGGATATATACAGGACGATCGGCATATCGCTCTAAAGAAGTTTGCACATCTTCTTTTATGATCGCTTTCATAGCTGCTCCCCTCTTTCTTCTTTTAAAAATTGCAAACGCTTCGTATGTAGTTCAACCAATTCATATTTCTCAATCGGCCGCAGCCGGGAATCTACAATTCGCTGCACCGCCAGAGCAAACTTTTCCTCGGGTGACTTCCGGAGCCTCGGATGTGTTCTTTGATCAAGCAGTTCAAGATCAATTGCCTTCTCCGCTTCTTCAAGAGTTGAAGCCGGGAGAGTGCGGTTATTCCACAGTGTCTGATAGGCTTTTGCTATGTCTTTATCAGTGCCCATTGTACAGCTCCTTTACATACTCGTAATGATTATACATAATTTAAGCTATCGCTGGAAAGCGAAAGGCTTAGCGGCTTTTTATCGGCCGCTTCCATTTGATCTGTGAAAAGGTAAACAAAAGCAATGCTACCCATATACAAATGAAGGTAAACGCTTTTTGCCCGGAAAACGGTTCATGATACACAAATACGCCGAGCATAAGGGTAATGGTCGGCGCTATATATTGCAAAATGCCGACTTGATACAGCGGCAGACGCTTTGCCCCCTCTGCAAACAGTAACAGCGGCAGGGCCGTAAATACGCCTGCGAAAAATAGGAGCGCCCATGTTCCTGCCCCCAAGGACCCGGAAGTGCTCCCGTCAGCTGTATATCCTAAATAAATAAGTGCAGCCGGGGTAATCAAAAGCGTCTCCAGCGTCAGTCCGATCGTGCTGGACATGCGGGTTCTTTTTTTACATAAGCCGTACAGGCCGAAGCTGAATGCAAGCAGCAATGCGATATAAGGAACCGCGCCATATTGAAACGCAGATATGATCACGGCCGCCCCGGCAATAGAAACGGCTGCTGTTTGCATCTTGTTAAGCTTTTCTTTTAAGAATAGGATGCCCAAAAGAACGGAAACGAGCGGATTAATGTAGTACCCGAGACTTGCTTCAAGCAAAAAGCCGTGATTGACGGCCCATATGTACACAAACCAATTAACGGAAATTAAAACGGAAGCGAAAAAAAGCGCCAGCAGGCCCCCTTCCGATTTCAAAAGACGCAGTTCACGCCATCCGGTTTTCCACTTCTTAAGCACAGTTAAAAGCACACACATGAAAACAAATGACCATAAAATCCGGTGAGCTAAAATGTCCAATGCGGGTATTTGTTCAAGAAGTTTCCAATAGACCGGAAACAGCCCCCACATGGCGAAAGAACAAGCGGTATAAATGATTCCTTTTCTTGCGTTATTCCCTTGCACGGCCTTCCCCTTCCTTTCTGTAAACAGATTATATTATATCACGGGATGCTTCCGGCGGGCATATACTATGTTGTCCGTTAAGAAAGGGTGAGATGCCGTGTTTGATTGGAACAGATATTTTCCCTTCCAAAATCAGTTCTCTAAAGAAACGTTTAAAAATGCTGATCCGAAAGATGTCGAGACATATGTCAACCGAGTGATGGAAAGCGTATTCGGCGCCGGTTATGCCGGACAGTTCCCTTTTCGCGACCCAATGTCCAAAAAGGCCGATCCGGTCGAAGCGGAACCGCCCAAGCCGGAAATTGACCTTTTTGAAACATCCGATCATGTTTTTGCGAAAATTCCCGCAGAACAAGAGGAACTCGACCGTATCAGGATTAAGCATACGTTACACAGCCTCGTTGTAGAGAACAGCAGTCTGGGAGAAGGAAAAAAAGAAATCATCCTTCCGAGCCTCGTCAAACGGAAAGGAACAAAAGCAGTCTATAAAGACGGGATGATTGAAGTTATGTTTTCAAAACAGGAAGACTACAATTTATCGGAAGTGGAGATTTTAAGATAAAAAAAACGGCCCGCGCGATGCAGGCCGTTTTTTCTTTAATAAAATGGCGGATAACCGCCGGCTCCCGGACCGAAACCGCCGTATGGGACGCCTCCGTATCCGTAACCAGCGAACCCGTACGGATAGCGGGGTCTTGTAAAACCTGTGGCAATTACGCCTCCGAGAAGACCGCCTAAAAATCCGCCGAATAAAGGAGCGCCGAACAAAAAAGGACTTCTCGCCGGAAATCCGGCAGGACCGAAATTCCCGCGATACAATGCATGACGAGGGTACATGTTTTTCCTCCTTTATGTCTGCCTATTCTTAAGCGTATTCATAAAATGAGGAAATTGATTGGGCGATTGTAACAACATGTGCCTCTCTCTGATATTGCATTAATGTATAAATATTTTGGTTATAATTTGATTACATTTTGATTAACTGTTATAATTTTTTACAAGTTGCGACATTATAAAACCATCAGGGGGAATAAAATATGCCATTACTTCGTTTTGACGTTATTGAAGGCCGGGATGACGCAGCATTAAAAAAATTACTGGATACCGCCCATTACGCCATGGTTAAAGCTTTTGACGTCCCTGTAACGGACCGTTATCAGATCGTTCACCAGCATCGGCCTCATGAGCTTATCATTGAAGATACCGGGCTCGGTTTCAAAAGAAGCAAAGATCTTGTCATCATCAGCATTGTCAGCAAAGCGCGCACCGAACATCAAAAAGAAACATTATATCAACTGATGGCTGATCAGCTTAAAACAGAATGCGGCATATCACCCGAGGACGTCATGATTTCCATTACAGAAAACGGGAACGCCGATTGGAGCTTCGGGCTTGGTGAGGCTCAGTTTTTAACCGGGAAACTGTAAAAGGCCCCCCCGCTTGTTCTGAATGATTGCAAACTGAATAAAAGAGGGATGTATGTTGGTTAGTGAGTTGTACCCTTGTTTGATATGCGGATTTAAAGGATTAGAGACAAGTCCCGTTTATAACGGCGAATATCAAAAAACATTTGATATTTGCCCCTGCTGCGGGTTTGAATTCGGCTACAGTGAGGACCATGACGTAAGCTTAGGGTTTATTGTAACGCCTGATCATTTAATTGAAGCGGCATTTCAGTTATACCGGAAACAGTGGATTGAGGGGGGAATGAAACTATTTTCTCCAAATGATGTTCCGGCGGAATGTAAAAATGATCATTTCCTTACATTCGATGCTTTATTAAAGCAATTAAAAGGCTTGAACCTCAATCTGAACAATTTTGATATTAATGGTTTTTATGACGAGTAAACATTATTATTAAGAAAAGGCTGCCTTGGGCAGCCTTTGTTATTCATCACATGTGTCGTTGGCAGATCCCCCGGGCTCGCAAAAACTGTCTGCCCATTTTTGCATTTCCTGAAAAACGGCTTGCAGGGCCATGCCTTTATCAGTCAGTTTATAAATGACTTTGACAGGTGTTTCAGGCAGCACCTGACGCTCGACGATTTCATTTTGTTCCAGCTCTTTGAGCCGCTCCGCGAGCATTTTTTGGCTGATTGTCGGTATCGTTTCGGTCATATCTTTAAATCGTTTCGGCCCGTCCATCAGTACATGGATAATGAGGCCGTTCCAGCGCTTTCCCAAAAGAGAAAAAGCGGATTCCATTTTAGGACACATTGTATATCCCACGTGAGTTCATCCCTTCATCTATGAATTGACAAGTTTTTTGTGATCCATTAAAATTAGTTTTCAAGTTACATTTAGTAAGCTTCTAACTTTTCTATTATGATAACACGTTTATCCGAAGGAGGAAACATGATGACATCCGTATTAGACGTTTTAAAGGAACGCGCATCTGTTAAAGAATACGATAAAGACGCGGTCATTACAAAAGAGGAATTAACAGAACTCCTTGAAATCACAACGCAAGCGCCTTCCGCCTGGAACCTTCAGCATTGGCATTTTCAAGTCTTTCACAGTGATGAAGCAAAAGCTGCCCTGCTTCCGGTTGCTTTTAATCAAAAACAGATTATTGATTCATCAGCAGTTATTGCCGTATTAGGCGATTTAAAAGCAAATGAAAATGGTGAAGACGTTTATGCTGAACTGGCTGAGCAAGGCAATATCACAGAAGAGATTAAACAAACGCTTTTAGGCCAGATTAACGGTGCATACCAAAATGATCAGTTTGCCCGTGATTCAGCATTTTTAAACGCTTCTTTAGCAGCGATGCAGCTGATGCTTGCCGCTAAAGCAAAAGGCTACGATACTTGCGCGATCGGCGGATTCAATAAAGAGCAATTCGTTAAGGAATTCGACGTGAGCGAGCGTTTCGTGCCCGTCATGCTGATTTCAATCGGCAAAGCCGTTAAGCCGGCGCATAAAAGCAACCGGCTGCCTGTATCTAAAGTGTCAACTTGGCTGTAAAATGAAAGAAACCCTTAGTCCGCTTAAGCAGACTAAGGGTTTTTTATAGGAATCGCTCACTGTACCAGGTTCTTGCCTGCTCTGCTTCCTGCTGTGTGAGCTGATGACCGCCCTCCTGCCAAACAAGAGAAACGGATGCATGAGCATCTGTCAGATACTGATAAAGCTCCTCCGATTCTTCTTTTGTACATAGGGGATCGCGTTTTCCCGCACCGATAAACACAGGCAGCCCTTCCATATCAGGCAGCTTCACTCCGCGTATCGGCACCATCGGATGATGCAGAACCGCTCCTTTCAGTACATCTTTATAATGAAACAAAAGACTTGCTGCAATATTGGCGCCGTTTGAATAGCCGGCAGCAATCACGTTTTCTCTGCTGAATCCGTACATTTGCGCCGCTTCATCAATAAAATTCTTTAATTCTTCCGTCCGTTCAATTAAATCTTTCTCGTCAAATACGCCTTCTTTCAGCCGCTTAAAAAAACGGGGCATGCCGTTTTCCGACACTGATCCTCTGACCCCGAGCAAACTTGCTTTCGGATCGATAAAACGTCCGAGCGACAGAAGATCATGTTCATTTCCCCCCGTTCCGTGCAAAAGCAGCAGAACATTTTCTGACGTCCCTTGTTCAAACACATGTTTCATTATCATTCTCCTTTCTCCATTTTGGGCAGAACAGCTGTAATCTGGCTGCGATGCTCTTCCAGCCATTCCGGAAGCTTCAGCTCTGTTCCGAGATTTTCAAAGGATTCATCCGTCATAAAGCCCGGTTCATCGGTTGCCATTTCAAATAAAATGCCGCCGCTTTCTCTGAAATAGATTGAAGTAAAGTAAGACCTGTCAAGAATGTCAGATGAAGCAAGATGAGAAGCAGCAAGAATGTCCTTCCACTCCGCCTGCTCTTTTTCGGTAGTGCGGAAAGCGACATGATGGACTGTCCCGTAACCGCCGATACCTGCTTCTTTCGGCGCGAGATCAACATCTATAATATGTCCGATCCGGGCCTCCGATTGCAGCCTGACAATCTGATTTTCTTCTCCTGTCTTTGAATAACCGAAGCGTTCTATGAGAAATTGAATGGTTGCTTCAGGACGGTACGAGTACAAAAGAACACCTCTCATGCCTGTGATCGCTTCTTTTTCAGTAATGCCCGAAGGCGTCCATTCACTCTGTCCGCTTCTTTCATCTTCCATTATGGCAAGCGGCAGGTCTTCTGTATCATTAAAGAGAAGCACTTGTTCAGACAGTATGATCTGCTCTTTTACAGACAAGCCGTTTTCTTCAAGCCGGCGCTTCCAAAACGCGAGTGCTCCTTTCGGCACGGAGAAATAAATTCTTCCGGCCTGCCCTTTTCCCACGGTTCCCGGGCGGCTTCCCTGAAAAGGAAAAAATGTAATGATCGTGCCCGGCTCTCCGTTTTGGTTGCCGAAATAAAAGTGGTAAGTGGCCGGGTCGTCAAAATTAACGGTTTTTTTAACGAGCCGCAAACCCAGCACTTCAGTATAAAACCGAAGATTTTCAGCAGGATCTTTTGCAAATGCGGTAACATGGTGCAATCCTTGTGTATTCAATGTATTCACTCCTAAATATCTTGATTTCGAGATATTAACTATTCTAATTTAATATGAATGAAGATGCAACTAAAGTGTTTCAGTTAAAAAAGTAATAGAATTCTTTTTTTTCTGAAAAATATCTTGTGATCTTTTCTGACACCTGCTATGATAAGGAGCATTATCAAGTTTCAGGAGGAAAGTAAATGGTCAGAAAAGCACTAATTTTCGTTCTCATCTTAATCCCTTTCAGCCAGCTGGCCCTGCTGTCAGTCGCTAATCGGGTTCATCCGATCATTATCGGGCTGCCTTTTTTTCATTTCTGGCTGCTTTTATGGATCGCAGTCACTCCATTATGTTCGTTTCTTATTTATAGGCTGCAGAAGAAACAAGGAGGACTGGACTGATGCCCGCAAATATAACAGCATTGATCATTACAGCCGTCATCGTTTTAACCGTTGTCTGCATCGGCTTTATAGCCGGGAGAGACAAATCATCACGCACTTCTGTTGAGGAATGGTCTGTCGGCGGCAGACGGTTCGGGGGGCTCCTCGTCTGGTTTTTAGTCGGCGCGGATCTTTATACGGCTTATACGTTTTTAGGCTTAACAAGCACAGCCTACACAGGGGGAAGCGTTGCTTTTTTTGCAATCCCGTATTCTGTTTTGGCGTATTTTATCGCTTATTTCTTTCTGCCGAAGCTGTGGAAAGTGGCAAAAATACACAAATTAACGACACTTGCCGATTATGCCCGTGAGCGTTTTGACAGTAAACTTTTGGCCAGTCTTGTCGCGATTGTCGGCGTTCTTATGCTCATTCCTTATATTTGTCTCCAGTTGAGCGGAATTCAAGATACGCTTCAGGTGGCCGGAACGGGTGTCATTAATGTCAATATGGTCGTCATCATCTCTTTTATTCTTGTAGCGCTGTATACTTTTTTCAGCGGAATTAAAGGGCCGACGTTTACGGCGATTATTAAAGACATTCTCGTGTGGGTGATTATGCTGTTTATGGTCGTCTCACTCCCGCTGATCCATTTTCACGGCTGGACGCCGATGATTCACACTTTGGCTGAAAAAGCGCCGCAAATGCTGACGATCCCGGACTCGGGGCCGAAAGGAATTCCTTGGTTTATCACAGCTTCCATCGTATCTGCGCTGGCGCTCTTTATGTGGGCGCATGCGGCAACCGGCGTATTTACGGCAAAAAGCGCAGATGCCGTCCGCAAAAACAGCATGTTTCTGCCGCTTTATAATATTGTTTTGATTCTTGTTATTTTTCTCGGCTTTATCGCGTTTCTTGTTCTGCCGGAAGATACCAATCCGCGGCTCGCTTTATTGAAGCTGATTCAAACGTCTTACGGCGGGGTCGCGCAGGGCTTTGCTTACTCCACGATTGCCCTTGCGTCATTGATTCCCTGCTCTATCATGGCCATCGGAGCATCAAACTTATTTGCGAATAACTTATATCGGGATTTGATTCACCCGAATGTGTCACCAAGCAAGCTGACGATGATCACCCGTTCAATGGTATTTGTCGTCATCGGGCTCGCGCTTTTATTCGGCATGCTGTTCCCGACTGCGCTCGTTACCCTTCAGCTTCTCGGTGTTTCCGGCATGGTTCAGATCTTTCCGGCTATCGCCGTCAGTCTGTTTTGGAAGAATCAAACGAAAGAAGCGACAATTATCGGTCTTCTCGTCGGTCTTATCGTGACATTCACGGTAAATATCACCCAATCCGCCCACGGTATATATGAAGGCTTTTGGGGTTTGACCGCTAACATGGCAGCCGTTATTATCCTTAACCCGTTTTTTGTAAAAAAAGCGGCTTCAAACGCCGTCAAAGACGGTTTATTCAATAAAGCGCCTTCTGATCAACTGAACCAAAAAGGCGCTTAACAGAAAGAAGCCGGCACGTAAATGTGCCGGTTTTTACTTTTTTTGCTTCCATTTGTAGGTAGCCACGGTTTTAGCCGGGATGACGGCTTCAAACTGCCGATTTTCTGAAACGACATGGAATTTTTGGTCGGCGGATGTCTGGTTGATTACGACTGTCACAATGGATTGATCAGGATTAAGGAACGATACATTCGAGACTGTGTTTTTGGAGCCGTAATTACTTTCTATCCGCTTTGCTCCCCGGTCGATAAATTTTGAAAAGTTGCCTGTCATATGAAAGATCGGGATATTCCAATAGCGGTCAGGGTTTTTAGCATCCTGAATAAACAGCGTCGGGTCTGGGGTGCCTATCCAATGATGCGTCTTGATTTGACTGTCGAGCATCGTCACCCACGCATTGTAGCTCGACGCGCCGTTGCGGAAATACTGCGCGATCCGGTCCGCCCCTGCCGTCCCCCAGACAGACCGCTCCGTTAAGTGAATAGATTGATCAGGATATCTCTTTCCGATCTCCGACATGACGGAAAGGTCACCGTCATAATCGTGAAAAGCGATGCCGTCTGCCGCCCGGTTTCCTTTTTTATCATCTAAAATCGGCGGAATATAGTTCCACGCCCCGCTCGCATTGTGATCATAAATCCAAATTTTCGTGTCAATTACGTGTTTTTTCATTTCTTTTTTTAAGGCCAGTGCCAGTTTGCGCTGCTGAGACGGCGACATATACATGCTCGGATAGTCGATTTCCAGCAAAGGTTCATTTTGAAGGGTCATGGCATAAATCGGAATTCCTTGCTTTTCGTACGCCTCAATAAATTTGCGGAAGTAAACGGCCAGTTCGCCGATATATTTATCTTTCAGCTTTCCCCGCTTAAGGTTTTCATTCGTTTTCATCCAAGCCGGCGGGCTCCACGGTGAAGCAATGATTTTCAGTTCCGGATTTATCGCCAGCGCTTCCTTGATGGTTGCTGTAATGTGTAAATCAATATCCTTTTGGATCGAGAAATGACGGAGCTTAGGATCTGTTTGGCCTTCAGGCATATCATCATACGTATAAAATTCCTGTGCCGTAAAATCAGATGTCCCGATTGTTATGCGCATAACGTCCATGCCGATACCATCTTTGGGATCAACCAGTTTTTTCAGCACTTCTTTTCTTTTTGCGGGTGTCATTTTTGATAAATTATGGATTGTGGATTCTTCCAGGGACGATCCTACGCCTAACACACTTTGATAGCGGCGCGACGGATCAATATACACGGCGGCGGTGTCAGAAGCCTTCTTTTTTGTCAATGTAAGCGGTGTTTGTTCGTCTAAGGCGTATTTCACTTCCTGCGGCCCGTCATACCACGTACGGGAAGCCGGATCTTTTTCAGAACTGAACCACACCCTTACTTTGTTTTTGTCTGAAGCCTTCCGATCAGCCGCATACACTTCGGTCATGCTGCTTGATATGAAAAAGAAAAACATAAGAAAAACCAGCGTCATGTGCAGACCTTTTTTAAAAAACATGAGCCACCATCCCTTTCCTTATTTTTATAAGCGATCCTAAATGAAAAGCCGGACAGTCACCTCCTTCCCGCTTGAATGAATGCGCTTTCAAAAATACTGATAAAAAGCCGGCTTCACACAACGGTGAAGCCTTCCCTTTTTACACCTTTAGGATACATATGAGCCGTTTGTTTCAATCACTTTTTTATACCATTCAAATGAGTCTTTCTTAAGCCGCCTCATTGAACCGTTGCCTTCATTATCCCGATCAACATAAATCATGCCGTAGCGTTTTTTCATTTCTCCGGTTGTAAATGACACGATATCAATAATTCCCCATGGTGTATAGCCCATTACATCCACACCATCATATGTGATTGCTTTTTTCAAAGCTTTTATATGTGACGATAAATATTCAATTCTTGCTGCGTCATGAATTGAACCGTCCTCTTCTAATGTGTCGATGGCGCCGAATCCGTTTTCCACGATAAATAATGGAATCTGGTAGCGGTCGTATAAGCGGTTTAATGTGTACCGTAAACCGGTCGGGTCAATCGCCCAGCCCCAATCACTCGCTGTAATATAAGGATTGTCCACGCCGTTTGGCAATCCTCCGTTTACGACATCCCCGGTATTATCGTTTGATACATCACTTTTTACGGTTGTAGACATGTAATAGCTGAATCCGAGATAGTCCACCCGGCCGTTTTTCAAAATCTCTTCATCACCGTCTTCAAAGTGTATCTGATAGCCTTCTCTTTCAAACTCTTTTAACGCATAGCTTGGATAATATCCGCGAACCTGCACGTCCGGGAAGAAAAAACGCTGTCTCATCGTTTCTTCAGCCAGCATCACATCATCGGGGTGAGATGAGTACGGGTAAATCGGAACATGTGATACCATCGCGCCGATCCTGAACTCGGGATTGATGTCTCTTCCCTTCGAAACAGCCAATGCGCTTGCCAGCAGTTCGTGATGGCCGGCCTGATACATGACTTCTTTTGCGTTTTCGTTTTCTTTGACGGCGACGCCCGAGTTCGTCCATAAAAAGATCGGATTATTCACATCCATCTTATTATTGATTTCGTTAAACGTCATCCAATACTTCACCTTATGTTTATAGCGTTCAAAACACACTTCAGCGAATTTCACAAAAAATCCGACTGTTTTTCTGTTTCTGAAACCGCCGTATTCCCTCGCCAAATGCAGCGGCATCTCAAAATGTGACAGCGTGATTACCGGTTCAATCCCATGTTTCAGCAATTCATCAAACACCCGGTCGTAAAAAGCCAATCCTTCCTCATTGGGCTCCGCTTCATCACCTTTAGGAAAAATTCTGCTCCAGCCGATGGACGTTCTTAAACATTTCAGACCCAGCTCGCTGAATAATGCGATGTCCTCTTTATAACGATGATAAAAATCGATCGCTTCATGATTCGGATAAAATTCCCGCTCTTCAATTGTATCTGTTATTTTCCGGGGCACACCATGCGCGCCTGCCGTCATGACGTCCACTACACTCGGCCCCTTGCCGCCTTTATTCCATCCCCCTTCAAATTGGTGTGCGGCGAGAGCGCCTCCCCATAAAAAATCTTTTGGCAATGTCCCCATCGTTTATATCCTCCTTTATTTGACTGCCGCTTGCATGCCGAATAAATGCACTGCAGCCGCTTCAAGCATCCGCTTCGATAGTGTAGAAGAATTCCTGCCTTTATTTTCATATTATACGTTTACATTATAATTGTACCGGTATAATTTATCAATACATAAACAATTATAGTTACTTTACGAAATGGCTTTTAAAAACGATTATGCTATAATTCTGAAAGAAGCGGGACAATAAATGAATGAGGAATGTATATGTTAAAATACCAGCAAATCGCGATAGATATTGAAAAATACATAGAAGAACATCAGCTGCAGCAAGGGGATAAACTGCCTGTGCTGCAAACCTTAATGAGCCGGTTTAACGTGAGCAAAAGCACGATCACCAAGTCCTTGGATTTATTAGAAAAAAAGGGGATTGTGTTTCAAGTGAGGGGAAGCGGCATTTTTGTCAGACGGAATAAAAGAAAAGGGTATATCAGTCTGCTTTCTAATCAGGGATTTAAAGAATCACTTGAAGATTTTAATGTCACTTCCAAATTATTAGCGCTGGAAGTGAGAAAACCCACGCCTGAGGCTGCCCAAAATCTGAATATGCCCCCTGACGGCGACGTGTATTATGTCAAGCGAATCCGATATATTGACGGGCTGACATTGTGTATCGAAGAGTCATTTTACAACAAATCGATTATTACGTATTTGAATAAAGAGATCGTGGCAGAATCAATATTTGATTATATTCGAGAAGGTCTCGGGTTAAAGCGCGGTTTTTCAGATTTATATCTGTACGCGGGGATGTTAAATGAGGAAGAAGCGGAGTACTTAGGTCTGTTTACAGGAGCGCCTAAGCTTTGCGTTGAAACGATTTTTCATTTAACCAACGGCCAGCCGTTTGACTTCTCTAAAGTCACCTATCACTATGAGCAATCACAGTTTTTCATTCAGGCGAACAGCCACCTTTTTGAACAGGAAACGACATAAGACGGGCTTTTCGCAAACAGAAAACACCCAATGCGCGAGCGCATCGGGTGTTTTTTACTATTTCATATTCTTATTTAATGTTTCAACGGCTTTTTTCATTTGTGTATCGTTGTCCGCAAGCTGTTTTTGCAGATCCGTCATCAATTTTGCCGTTGTGTCTCCCGTTACAATGCCTGTTTGTTTCAGTTTCTCTTTTGCTTGGAATTGTTTAACGGCTTGTTCAAATGCTTTATCATACGTGCCGTTTACTTTCACGCTGTACCCCAGCGCTTTCAGCATTTTTTGCGCATTTGTGACGGTGGTTCCGGAATCCCCGTATTTGTATGTTTTTTTCGCATCTAAATACGGCAGGTTCGCATATTCAGGAAGCTTAACCTGATATTGCGGTTTGATGCCTTTTTTATGAATCCACTCTCCGTCCGCTGTCAGCCATTTAGCGATTGTCAGTTTAACGGTAGAACCGTCGCTGTAATCTTTTGCCGTCTGCACGGTTCCTTTTCCGAACGTTTTCTCGCCGATCAGCGGAATGCCCGATGATTCATGCAGCGCAGCCGACATGATTTCCGCGGCGCTCGCGGTGCCGTCATTGACGAGGACGACTGTCGGTTTTGTCACTTTGCGCTCTTTCGTCGCTTTCATGACCTCTTTCGTGCCGTCTTTGTATTCGACCTGCATGATATTTTTCCCTTTATCGATAAACATGTTGCTCATTTTGATGGCTTCATCCATCAGGCCGCCCGGGTTGCCCCTTAAATCGAGAATGTATCCTTTCGCTCCTTGTTTTTCAAGGCTGTCAATGGCTGAATTCAGCTCTTTTGCCGTCGATTCGGAGAAGGATGTGATTTGGATTTCGCCGATGTCTCCTTTTTTCATTTCAGAGTACACCGTTTCAACTGGGATGGTGTCACGTTTGATCGACAGGTTCAGATCGCCGACACCCGCTCTGTGCAGCACGAGCTTGACGTTTGTTCCCTTTTTGCCGCGGATTAATGCGACGGCTTCGTTTACATTAAGGCCTTTAACGCTTTTGCCGTTGACCTTCAAGATCTGGTCATTCGGTTTAACCCCCGCTTTTTCCGCGGGTGACCCTTTAATCGGCGATACGATCAGGATGCTGCCGTCCTTTTCTTCCACTTGTGCGCCGATGCCTTCAAACGAAGCGGAAATTGTTTCTTCAAAAGACTTTCCTTCCTGCGGGTCCATATAAGAAGAATATGGATCATCCAGGGAACTGATCATGCCTTTTATCGCTCCGTCTACTAATTTGCTGTCATCTGTTTTTTGATAGTAATCACTTTTAATCTGCTCGTAGGCTTTATTGAATTTCTCAAATTTGCTGTTCGTCAAAGCAGCCGAGCCTTGTCCGAAGATGGTCGTATTGCCCGTGATAAACAGCGTAAGCGCCGAGGCTGCGACCGCGGTGATCAATATAATAAAAAACAGTTTAAATTGCCGCTTCAAGAAAACACCACCTTTTTATTCTTACATTATTATCATAGACGAACGCTCATTCGTCAACTTCAAACGTGAGGCGCCCTTCTTTCCCGTTTACCCAAACCTATGCTTTTCTCTCAACATATGCTGAGGAAAAAAGGAGGATTCGGCCTTTGAGCAAATATTTAGAAATGCTGTCCTTATTCGGAGTCGGAGGGGCTCACCCCGGGGGACTCGCTTTTTCCAAAGCCGTTCTCACAAAAGCGGCTCCTCCTCCTGGCGAACCGATTCTTGACGCCGGCTGCGGAACGGGACAGACGGCCGCTTATCTCGGCCACCTGCTGTATCCCGTCACCTGTGTTGATAAGGACCCCCTTATGCTTGAAAAAGCAGCAAAACGATTTGCCGCTGAAGGCTTAACCATTCCGGGCTATTTGGCGGAGCTTGAGCGGCTTCCGTTTGCTGAAAATCAATTTTCCGCCGTTCTTTCCGAATCAGTTCTCACCTTTTCAAATCTTGATGCATCGCTGTCTGAAATCCTGCGGGTCCTTAAACCCGGGGGTATGCTGATCGGCATTGAAGCTGCTTTACAAAAGCCCATGCCGGAAAACGCCATCACGCAGATAAAAGACTTCTACGGTTTTACCGTATTGCAGGATGAAACGGCATGGAAACAGAGATTGCTTCAGCAAGGCTTTCAGAAAGCGGATTTCATTCCCGCTGTCTATGAAAACAATGCGCAGGAGCCGACTACAGAAATGGATTTATCGCCCGTTATTCAGCCGGTTCACTACGATACGCTGACGGCTCATTACGAGCTTATGCAGACGTACCGTGAATATATGGGACACTGCGCTTTTGTCGCTTACAAGTAAAACGGCAATTGTCCTCCTGTTTTCGTCCAACCTTTTTACCGCACTCTATCATAAGCTGACATAGAAAGATAGGTTGGATAGGAGGAGAAAAGATGCAAAACTATTATCATCTTTGCCGGCAGCACCAGGGAAAAGTAGCAAGAATTACAGAACGAAACGGCAGAGTCCACGTCGGAAGAATCGTACGGGTGACTAACAGCAAAGTGTATATCGCTCCTGCCGACGGCCGTCACAGAGGGTACGGGTTCGGCTATTGGGGAGGCTGGGGAGGCTGGGGAGCAGCCTACGGTATCGGCCTTGGTTTAATTACCGGATTTGCGCTTGGAGGTTTACTCTTCTGGTAATAAAGAAAGCCCGCTTTCTATTTTTCAAGCGGGCTTCCTCTTATTACACTTTCTTTACTTCATTAAAATATTCTTCAAGCGTTAATTGATGGTCATGGATGGCTTTTGCCGCTTTTTTGCCTACATAGCGTAAATGCCATGGTTCATACTCATACTTTGTGACATTTTCTTTGCCTTTAGGATAGCGGATGATAAAGCCGTATTCATACGCATGGTCTTTCACCCATTTGCCGTCCGCTGTGTTTCCGAACGCTTCATTCAGCTCATATCCGTTGCTTTTGCTGGAAATGTCCATGGCAAGCCCCGTCTGGTGTTCGCTTTGCCCCGGATATGCGACGGCTTCTTTCGCCTTTTTTTCACCTTTCAGACTGACTTCATTATCGAAAATAACTTTCTGTCTGTCATAAGAGCGGTATCCTGAAACGGCAACCAGGTCATAACCTTCTTTTTTCCCGGCGCTGAATAGTTCCGCCAAAGCATCGGCGGCAGGTTTGCGGATATATCGTTTCTCGATTTTCTCAGTAAAAGAAAATTCGACTTTCGGGATCACGAGATCATTCGGTTTATAATCTCCCGGCAGCGTGTATGTCTTATTCACGAGCGCAAGTGTATTTGTCGGGTTTTGAATGGTCTCAAGCCCGTTCACTTCTTTAACATCATTAAAATATTTGCTCTCCAATACAAAATCGCTGTTTTCTGTCTTCGTTGTTTTTTTGCTTGATGTGTCATCGGATTGTTTTGTTTCAGCTGCTGTTTTTGTGTCCTTGTGGCTGTCGCCGCCTGAAATGCTGCAGCCGGTTCCCACGATTGCGGTTACGCTGAGAGCGGCAGCGAGCGAGAACCATTTAGTGGATTTCTTCATTTTACCCTTACCTTTCTTTTTTTGAATCAGGGCGATGCATAAAGAAGAGGGCTGCTTTAATCAGCATAACCCTCATCTCAAGTTTACGATACAGTATGCAGCGCCAGTTTAATCATATCATGAAAAGTCGTTTGACGCTCTTCTGCCGTTGTTTCTTCTCCCGTTAATACGTGATCGCTTACAGTCAGGATAGACAGCGCTTTTTTGCCGTATTTAGCGGCAAGCGTATATAAAGCAGTCGTTTCCATCTCTACGCCGAGCACGCCGTATCTGGCAAGCTTTTCGATTTGGGAGTCTTCATTGTAAAACTGATCGGCGGTGAATACGCTCCCGACCGCTACGGGAAGATTGTTTTTTTGCGCTTCCTGGTACGCTTTATGAAGCAGTTCGAAGTCTGCGCAAGGAGCATAATCTACACTGCCGAAGGCGACACGGTTCATCTGTGAATCCGTTGAAGACGTCATAGCCAAAATCACGTCACGCACCTTCACGTCATTACGGATGGCTCCGCATGAGCCGACTCTGATTAAGTTTTGAACATCATAGCTTTGAATCAGTTCATTCACATAAATAGAGATAGACGGAACACCCATGCCTGTGCCTTGGACTGATACTTTTTTGCCGTTATATGTACCCGTAAATCCGTACATTCCTCTGACTTCATTATAGCATTCCACATTTTCAAGATAAGTTTCCGCAATAAATTTCGCTCGGAGCGGATCTCCCGGCAAAAGCACTGTATCCGCAATTTGGCCTTTTTCTGCGTTTATATGTACACTCATTTCCTTTTCCTCCTGCCTATTCAAACTCCCACCCATTGTACACTGAATAACGGTAAGAGACAATCATCAGCATGATCAGGGCGATCTTGGGCAGAATATGCGGGATGACAAGCCTAAAGAAAAAGGAGTGAACATAATGGGCAAAAAACAGCGCAACCGGGTGACCGGCCAGAAAAAAAACAATCATGTGCCCGTTTCAGACGTCATTGCAGCTGATGAAGCGCATGGAAAAGAGCATTCCGCCGCTAAACGGAAGCCTTAACACTGTCTTTCCCAGACAATACGGAAGCCGGCTGAAGATTCAGCCGGCCCCGTCTTACCTCGGCTGGACGAGCAGCCGGTTAATTTTGCTCCATCCCGCAGGGTTAAGCCTGTAATAGGTCTTTCCTTTTCTTCCTTCGTCTATGAGTATGACATCTCCGGTCGCTATGAATCTGGCTTGATAGTCGTTTGGGACCGTATCAGGCACATTAAAAACAGAAAATGCCCTTTCCAGTGCGTCTTGATGATTGTCAGCGGCCAGCTCTGTCCGATAGACGACCCTGTATCCCTTTTTCTCGCCGTAGCGGGGTGTTTGAAAAATCGTCACATCATAGGCGCAAGTCTTTTTTTTAAACACGGGCAGCGATAACAGCATCAAGATCCCTCCCTCTTATTTCTTAATAGTATTAGCGTTTTTTCTCATTTTTCCTGTCTCTATTTTTGTCGAAACGGATGATACTTTTCGTCAAAGAGCGCAAAAAGCGAAACGAGGCAAAGTCCGAGACTGAATCCGGCAAGGACATCCGTCGGAAAATGCGCGCCTAAATAAATTCTGCTGAGTCCGATCAGAATGACGAGAACTCCGGTAAAGACGGTGACGGCCCGTTTTCTTTTCGTAAAAAACGGAACATGCTTAATCAAAAAGTAAGCGATGACGGGATACATCACTGCCGAATTCATGGAGTGGCCGCTCGGAAAACTGTATGAGGTTTCATGGACGAGCGGTTCAAAAGCGGGTCTGGCTCTTTCAATCAATTCTTTTATTTTTATGTTTACAATCCGTTCAATGAGAAAGAGAAGCGGCAAAAAAACAACATCCGGCGTTTTTTTGTACATATACAGAGCCGCGCCTGTCAAAAGAAGAAGCGGTAAAAGCACCGCGGTCGTGCCGAGCTCCGTTATCCATAACATCAATTCATTCAGCCAGGCAGCCCTGATCCTGACAGCCGCTTCTATCACACGCTCATCAAAAGCCCGGACGGCTTCTATCCGGATCGCTGCTGCGAGCAGAATAAACAATGCGAAAAGACTTGCTGGCTTGTACAACGTTTTCCCCCCATGTTTCATTCTCCCGAGCCGATTGAAAAAACCGAAGCTTTTTCACTTCGGTTCCGCAGTTTCAGTCTTCATCAAGCTCTTCGTCTATCATACATTTTTCTAATAAATAATCAAAGGTGATGTCGGCTATTTCGAAGATTTCCTCTTCACTCGGTATGTACCCGCGCATAGCAAGCTGACTGTAAAAATAATCAGCTATTTCTTCTGTGTCAATCACAAGATCTATTTCTTTCATGCAAACACCGCCTCCTTTTTTATGTTTTATGAAAAAACCGTTCAAATTATACCCGAAAGTTCTAAACGTTTTGTCCGCTCATATACTTTTAAAAAACAAGCCCCGGAGGGAGAAAAGATGATGACGAAAATGATGGCTTTTTTGGACGGAGATGGATTTGATATCGTATTGGAAAAAGTGCTGAAAGGAATGTCGTTTGTAATCTTTGCCGGCTGTCTGCCCTGGTTTTTATATGTCACCGTCCGTTTTTTTGCCGGCTAGCTGAAATGCTCCCGCAGGCTTTCCAGCACAAAATTCATCATATCTTTATATTCTTCGTCACCGAACAAATGATAAAGAATCTTATAATCGTTATAAATATCAAGCAGCTCATCTACAATCGATACCGCCAGCACATGCAGGGTATCGGGATCATCAGCATCGCCTTCAAACTGAAGAAGAGCAGACGCGACGGTATCCTCGCCGATCTCATGAGATGCTTCCCCAACATAGTGGACAAACAGCAGCTGATGCACAAACTGATCCATTTCATATTTTCTCAGAACCAGCGTGAGATCCTCTTCCTCCGTTTCAAGCCACTCTCCGTCTTTCAGCCGAGTCAGCTCATAAATAATATCCTCCCAGCCATCCTCTAAATATCTCCATATTTCAGTTCTGTGGCCGATGACACGGAATAATTCCTTTCCGTAGTCCTTTACATATACGACGTCGCCGATCAGAAATTCATATTCAATATCCAATTTCTCCATATCGACGATCACGCCCTCATAATCTTTATAAAGCTGGATGGACGATTCAAAATAAAGCACTTCATTATGATTGACTTCGTAAAGATAATGTTTATCAATTTGATGAACCTTCGTAATGGTGCCGACGGTTCCGTACATCACGACGACCACGATGTCTCCCACTTGAAATTTCGGTTTATCTGGCTTCATGCTGTCTCCCCCTTGCCGCGGACTGTCATACGCTATCGTATGCCGGCCGCCATAATTTCGCATGGGCATGAAAACCACAGGAAATATCTATTTCTGCACCTGTTCAAAATGTCAAAAACCGCAACATGCTTGTGCGTTTTTTCACTTACCGTAACTGAAGCGTCCGATGACATTCCGCTCTCGATCGAATGAGCAGTAACAATACTGAGACAAAAAGCTTCTATTTTTTCTCTATGACGCAAAGGAAAATACCCGGCCCGAAGGCATGTTGACAATATCACCGCCGTGATGTTCAAGATTTGCCGTGAAACACATCATCGAAGGTGTATGGAGATCCAATTCCGGCTGCATATTTGCAATGGCTTGTGTATCATGAAGAACCAAACTCGTTTCGACTTTCAATGAAGCCACAGCTTCAATCCGCTTCAACCTTGTCACATAAAATCCCCTTTTCCGTCCAAACGTCAGTGCCTCATCAGCCTTACCTAATGGATCATTCGATTCCCCTCACTTCATTAAAAACATTTCTCAGTGAAGATGCTCCTTACACGGGACCCCGCCGGCAGCAGGCCTGATCCGTTGAACTCTGCAGCTATACATTCTACTGCCTTAAGATACGTGCCGTCAGGAAGATTTGTTTACGTGCTGATCAAAACGGACGGCGTTGCGGGATTTGATCATACGGCACCTCATAAGCGAGTGATTTCAACAGAAAAAAACCGCACAATGTGCGGTTTTTCGTCAGGCGTGATGGACCTCGGTCTCATATTTTTCCCAAGCTTCATCAAAGGTCGCCATCGTTTCTAAATAGTCGGCGCTCAGTTCTAAATAAGAACTGAGCTCGTGATAATCGCTTGACGTTTTCGGAAAGCCGTGATCTTCGTATGCCTGATTCGCAAACCGGCTGATTGCGTCCTGCGGTTTGGGATGCCTGTATTTCATCAAATAGTGATAAAAGGATTTCATGGGTTTCCCCTCCTGATGACTGTCTTTTGTTGTACTATTATACAATTCAAGTGTGAAATTACAACAAAAGAAGACTAGGAGAAGTCAAAATAATTCCGTTTCAAGATCCGTTCTGTCTCCATCAGCTCTTGATATGTGAGTGTTTCCGGTAATTTTTTTGCATTGACTAAAAAAAGCTGATTTTCGATTTCTGCTATGACCGCTTCCTCCTGATAAGTCATGCCGCAGGAGGAACAGGCGAATGCAGGTGTTTCTGTAATTTCTATGGCCCTCGTACCGTCAGGAAGCTCCCAGTACACAGCCGCCTGACAAGCTGACGCCTTCTGATTGCCGCACCACTCGCATGGCTTCACGGCGATTCACCTCCGACTTCCGATCCTGCTTTTTGCTCTTTCTTTTGCTGTGCAATAAATTTCTTTTCTTTCAATTCATCTCTCTTTTCCCTGCGGTCTTTCAGCGTTTCATGATCAGGGTTTGATGTAAACGTTTTCCTCCTGTCGATCCTCGATACATTTTCCGGTGTGAACGAAACCTCTTTGTCCGCGAAAATGGCGCTCAGTCCGACCGGCTCTTGTTTGGCCATCGTTCCCGGAAAAACAGATTCAAAATAGTCGTCGGCTTGATTCGGGATATAGTTTTCCGGCTCGGGATAAGATGTAATCACCCCTTCGAAGTTTCTGATCACAACTTTCTCCGGACTTTGGGAGAGCAAGTAGTTCGGCTGCAGGGCGATTTTACCGCCTCCGCCCGGGGCGTCGACGACAAAGGTCGGCACGGCAAAGCCCGTTGTGTGGCCCCTCAGTCCTTCAATGATTTCCAGCCCTTTCGACACAGGCGCTCTGAAATGGCCGATTCCCTCTGACAAATCACATTGGTAAATATAATACGGACGCACGCGGATTTTCACTAAATCATGCATGAGTTTTTTCATAATCGGCACCGAATCGTTAATGCCTGCTAAAATAACGGCCTGGTTACCGACCGGAACACCTGCGTTAACGAGCTTTTCACACGCCGCAACCGATTCTTCCGTCAGTTCGATGCTCGTATTAAAATGAGTGTTCAGCCAGACCGGATGATATTTTTTCAAAATCTGACAAAGGTTATCCGTTATCCGCTGCGGAAATACGACGGGCGCTCTCGTTCCGATCCGGATAATTTCAAGGTGGGGAATGTCACGCAGGTTTTTCAAAATATATTCCAGAATCTGATCGTTGATTAAAAGCCCGTCTCCGCCGGAAATCAGGCAGTCACGGATTTCCGGCGTTTCCCGGATGTAAGCGATTGCCGCATCAAGCTGTTTTTTCGGCACCCCCATTCCGATCTGTCCGGAAAAACGCCTTCTTGTGCAGTATCGGCAATACATCGAGCATTGATTTGTCACCAGAAAAAGAACGCGGTCGGGATAGCGGTGCGTAAGACCGGGAACCGGTGAATCTTCATCTTCAAACAGCGGATCTTCAAGGTCATATTTCGTTTTGTGCATTTCTTCTGACAGCGGCACGGACTGCATGCGGATCGGACATCTCGGGTTATCGGGATCCATTAAAGAAGCATAATAAGGCGTAATGTTCAGGGGAATGGTTTTTACAGACATCCTGACGCCTTCTTCTTCCTCTTCGGTCAAATGAATGACTTTTTTCAGGTCATCGACGGTTCTTACAGTATGGGTGAGCTGCCACAGCCAATCATTCCACTTTTCTTCCGGCACATCTTTCCACAATTCAATCTCCTTCCAATGACGCTTTGGCTGAAACCATTTGTTTGTCAAACGAATTCCTCCTTATGAATGGCCAAACGTAAAGTCTTGCACCATATATTCATATTTTCGAGCCCTTCTGAAATGCGGCAGTTGTTCACAAGCCTGCCTCTGTAGCCGTATCCCGCATGGTACAAAACGGCATTCATCCCGTAAGACGCTGCACGGGCCAAGGAAAAAAGATGAATGATTCCCCGGCCAGCGAGTTCCTGCTCCAACGCTTTAAACAAGTGTGCTGTTACGGAGTTCCCCCTGTAATCTGACAGAACCGCGCAATCGGTCATTTCAGCGTGCCCCAATACCGGATTGATATCTGCGCTTGCCGCCCCAATGAGACGATCCTGATCAAATGCGGCATAATAGATGGTGTTTTCTCTCATTGTTTTTTTAATATAAAGGGGATTAAAGACAGGAGTCGGATAGGTAAGAAAAACATGTTTATATAAGTGCGATAAGCGGTCTGCATCATCTTCGTCCGCTTTTCTGAACATCAGCGCGCTTTCAGTCTGAGTCAGTCCCCGCTGCGGTGTCTCATATAAACGGTCAACAGTCGAATCTTCTGATACATATGAATCTGACCGTCTCCGTTCCTCTGATAAATAGCGCACCATCACAACAGCCTCATGCCCGTTGTAATACCCGTCTATGACACCCTCAACAATAAAAAGATGCTTGACAAATTCCGGCTCATCGCCGCGCTTAGCAAAGAAAATTACCTTTTGGGCTCCTTCTTGCTTTGCTTCTGCCAAAACGGCCGGAATAAGCGCCGTAATCTGCCCGTCATAACGAATGACTCTGAGCCGCTCATTGAAACGGTCTGCATCAATCTCAGCCGCCCCCTTTTCAGCCCTCAGTTCCTTTATCAGCTCCGTCACCCCCATCTGCCACCCCGCACCATTCCATCATAAAAAGAGAAATGATTTTGACGGCATCGATTAACGCCCGGATTTCAATGTATTCATTCGCCTGATGCGCCGCCTTGACTTCTCCCGGACCGAAGACGATGACCGGCGTCTGTCCCGCGTGCTGCAAAAGCCCTCCGTCCGTTCCCCACGGGGACGCTTCACGAACCGGTTTTGCCCCTTTCATTTTCTCAAAAGAAGATTCCAGAGCGGAAATCAGCGGATGCTCATCCGGGAGATCATTCGGAAGCCACTGAGCCCCAAACCATTCTATTTCCGCGGGGTGGTGTTTAAACCATTCATCCCGGTACTCCAAATCTTTCAGCCAGCTTGCCAGTTCTTCTTTTACTGCTTCCGGCGTTTCATTCGGCGCTATTCCGCACCTGCCTTCTATCACCACACGGTCAGCTACCGATGATGGCCACGTTCCCCCTTGGACGGTGCCGATATTAATGGGAACCGGAATCGGAACGTCCCGATAAAGCGGGTCTGTGATACGGGCGTTGCGGACGTGTTCAAGCTCTTTAAGGGCTGTGATGACATGCAGGCTTTTTTCAATGGCGCTCACCCCTTCATAGCGGGTGCCGCCGTGTGCGGACAATCCTCTTACCGTAATGCGGAACCACATAGATCCTTGCTGCTTAACAAACAGCTTTAAATTAGTCGGTTCCGGAATAAGCGCCCCGTCAGCCTTGTAGCCCCTCATAACAGCCGACAGCGTTCCCGCGCCGCCGCACTCTTCATCTACGACACTTTGAAACAGAACATCTCCTTTTAACGTAATCCCGCAGGCTTCAAGCGCTTCTAACGCAAACAAGAGGGCTGTATTGCCGCCCTTCATATCCGTTGAACCGCGGCCGTAAACTTTGCCGTCCTTTTCAACAGCGGTAAACGGTTCATACGTCCATGCGGCGGGATTTCCTTCCGGGACAACATCAATATGTCCGTTCAGTATCAGTGATCTTCCGCCCCCGGCCCCTTTTTTTACGGCTGTGATATTCGGGCTTTCATGGAAATTTTCGCGTTCCGATACAAAATAAGGATGCTCTTTCAAATGTTTGACACTCGGCTCCCATACATCAATATCCATGTCAAACTGTCTCAGTTTTTCTAAAACGACTGCCTGTGCGTTAAATTCATGGCCGAACGTGCTTTTTTCCCCGATCAGCCGTTTCAGCAAGCTTACCGCTTTTGCTGTGTTTTCTTCCGCCCACTCAGTGACTTTCTTTTCTAATTGATCCATGGACAGACCCCCTTTTAAGAAAACATTCTCCCAATCTGATTTCGGCATCCGTTGTTTGAATGACATCGTCTATGGTCGTGCCATTCAGCAGTTCCTCAAGAACAAAAGCCCCATCATCTATGCTGATGACGGCTTTCTCTGTAATGATGAGATCTGCACAGCTCGCTGCTGTAAGCGGCAACGAACAGCTTTCGACCAGCTTCGGCCGGCCTTTCTGATCGGTGTGGCTCATGACGACAACCACTTTTTTCGCGCCTTGGGCAAGCTCCATCGCCCCGCCCATTCCGGGCACTTTTTTCCCCGGCACGAGCCAATTGGCGAGATCACCTGTCCTGCTGACTTGGAGCGCGCCTAAAATGGTAATATCTATCAGCCCTTTTCTGATCATGGCAAAAGACAGAGCTGAATCAAAATAGGAAGCACCCTTAACTGTACTGACAGGAAATCCGGCCGCATTGCATAAAAGCTCATCCTCTTCTCCGCGCTCCGGACTTCCGCCGATCCCCAGGACGCCGTTTTCCGCCTGCAGCATTACCTCCATGCCGTCCGGCAGAAAATTCGGCACTAAAGAAGGAATGCCGATCCCCAAGTTGACGATCATTCCTGAGGTAACTTCACTGGCGGCCCGCCTCGCAATACTCTCTCTTTCCGCTATTCCCAAGCCCATCTCCACTTCACTCCTTCACTTTGCACGACACCCTCCACGAAAACGCCCGGCGTTACAATATGCTCGCTGTCAAGTTCGCCGGCAGGCACAATCTCTGCAGCCTCAGCAAATGTTCTTTCGGCCGCCGCAGCCATCAGAGGGTTCATGTTGCGCGCCGTTTTGTCAAACGTCAGATTCCCAAATTCATCAGCAGTATGTGCGGACACAAAAGCGAAATCAGCCGTCAGCGCTTTTTCAACTAAATAGGACTTTCCGTCAATCGTTACGGTTTCTTTGTTTTCACAAACGGTTGCGTTATCAATGCCGATATCAGTTAAAATACCGCCTAGCCCCGCTCCGCCTGCGCGAATCCGTTCAGCAAGCGTCCCTTGCGGCGAAAATTCCACCTCAAGCGCTCCGTCAGTCATTTGCCTGCCCGCGACAGGATTTGAGCCGATATGGGAAGCGATCAGCCTTTTTACCCGTTTATGAACGATAAGCGGGCCGATGCCGATTTCCGGAAATCCGGCATCATTGCAGATGACGGTCAGCTCTTTAACGCCGCTTTCCAAAATCGCTTCGATTAATGACGGAGGTGAACCCACTCCCCCAAAACCGCCGAACATGATGACAGATTCGTCCTTGACATCGGCAATTGCTTCATGAATATCGGTTTTTTTATGAAAAATAGACATATCAGCTCAATCCTTCTTCATCATTTTTTCAACTTCTTCTGCGGCCTGGGAAAATAGATCTGACAGCTCATCCAGCTCAGCATATGAAATCGTGAACGGCGGGGCGATGATGACGGCGTCTCCTTCCCCGCTGTCAATACCGGGCTTTGCAGGGTAAATAAGCAGGCCCCGTTTTTTTGCCGCTTTAATGATTTTTTCGGTGAAGGCCTGTTTTTTCGAAAAAACGTCCTTCGTCGTTTTATCCTTAACGAATTCAACCCCGATCAGGAGGCCTTTACCGCGGACATCCCCAATCACCCCGCTGCGCTCTTTGATTTCTTCTAATTTCCGTTTCAGCATTACGCCTTTCTCCTCTGACTGCCGAAGCAGCTCGTGTTTCTTAACATAGCGAAGCACTTCAAGCGCCGCTCTTGCACAGTATGGGTTGGCACTGTACGTATGTCCGCTCATAATGACCCCGGAGCCCCGCTTGATCGTTTCAACGATGTCATCAGACGCAACAGCTGCCGCTATCGGAGCGTAACCGGCGCCTAACCCTTTTCCGAGCACCGCGATATCAGGTGCGATCCTCCAATGCTCAGAAGCAAGCATCCGCCCTGTTCTCCCGAGCCCCGTCATGACTTCATCCGCGATAAACAAAATACCGTGCCTGCGGCAGACATCCTCAAGCGCTTCATAATAATCTGCCGGCGGAGTGATGGCCGCCCCGGCTGCTCCGACAATCGGTTCTGCGACAAATCCCGCGATAAATGAGGAACCGACCCGCTGAACAGCCGTTTCCAGTTCAGCCGCCGCAGCCTTCACAAATTCCTCTCCCTGCAGCTCAGAACGATACATATTAGGCGCTGAAACGGCCGGAAACCGTTCAAGCAGTTGGGTGAAGCGGTATCTCCGTTCGTAGAATCCTGATAATGAAAGCGCTCCCAAAGTAATACCGTGATAACTGCCCCATCTTGATAGAAAGACGGATTTTTGGTATTGCCCTTTTTCCTGCCAATATTGAACGGCTATTTTCATCGCTGTTTCGACTGCCTCTGAGCCGCTGTTTACAAAAAATGACCAATTCAGCCCGCCCGGCAGATGATCGGCCAGGAATAAAGCCAGTTCTTCTGCCGGAGTACTGGTGAATTGCGAGCGATACACAAACGAAACGGAGTCAAGCTGCTCTTTTAAAGCTTGTATAATATCCTCCGTGCCGTGGCCGATATTGCAAGTGACCGCCCCCGATGCTCCGTCAAGATACTTGTTCCCCTCCTGATCATACACATATGATCCCTTTCCATGACTGACTGACGGATAATTCCCGTCAAGCTCCGGTTTGATTAAATAGCTCCCCATATCTTTCCACCTCGAAAACCCATTTGCTTCATTGTATGAACAGATGAATAACCGCATTCTTATCCTTCAGAAAGTTTTTTGCAGAAAATACCTTTCTGTAAAACAGGCTGCCGGAGATGTCCGACAGCCTGAAGAGCGTTCTGGAAATTCTATTCCTATTGTTGATTTTATTCTTTGCTCAGCTCATCATCACATCATTTTTGATCTGAATCAGTATAAGCAGAAAGCGGAAAATTCCCGTCTTCTTTACTGTATGGGAATCAATATTTCACACAAATGATGATTCACCTTTTGTAAAGTATACCTTTCGATAATGGGCTGTTCTCTGATTGATAAATTATTTTTTTCGATCTCAGAAAAAACAGTGTTCCAAAATCCACTGACTGCCTCTTTTGTATGATCAAGCAAGAAAACAGCGTACTTCCCTCCGGAAAATGTACCGATCCGGGCTGGTTCAGGCACATGGTCTTGATTGATAACAAGACAAACATCATAGCGGCATTTCTCTTTAGGAGTACGATTCGGATGATCTTGCGGAATTCCTAAAATGACATAATGATCAAGCAGACCATTCAATTGCGCCCAGTTTTTAAATGACTCCATCAGTTCTTTGTTTTGCTTTCCGCCATACTCTCCGACGTTTCGGAAATAAGCAATTCTTGATTCAGGTAATTCTTCAATCGTTATGTCCACATTTTCGCCCCCTTCTCCAGAAAGGTAATATGTATTAAAATGTTTTTCAAGCTGATTTTTCAGCATGGAAATAACAAAAAGCCTGCAGAAAGTGATGTTCTCTGCAGGCTGATTTTCATTATAGGATTTTTTTCAGTCTAACAAATAAAAGCCGCACCGACGATGATTAATAAAATAAACAATACCACAATCAGCACAAAAGTGCTGGTTCCGCCTCCGCAGCCGCCGTGCCCGTAACCATAGCCAAAACTGCCGCAGCCGTAGCCATATCCGTATCCGTACATACGCAAATCATCCTTTCTTCTTACGATATACGGCATTGTATGCGGGCCAACTCCCAATTGGTTTATGCGAATGCCCAACTATGTAAGAAAATAATGAAAAATTGTATGCACGCGCCGAAATCTTTTGAAGCCGAGTTTTTCATAAAAGCGGTTTACACCGTCCATCCCGGACGTCACAAGGTATACGGTTTCCATGCCGTTCAGCTTTGCCGCCGCCATCAGCTCATTCATCAATATCGATCCGTAGCCTTTTCGTTGGAATTGATCCAGAATTGCGACTTCTTCTATTTTTGCGGTTTTATCTGCTTTGTTGATGAAAAGCTCTCCGCAGCCGATCGGAATCGTTTGTGAGGCATCGCTGTAGCACACGACAAGCATAACCGTTCCGTCCTTATACAAAGGATATTTCCGCTCAAGCTTTTGTTCGGCCGCCGCCTCGCCAATGTAAAGGGCATCATAGATGTTCATAATAGACGACCCGTCGGCGAGGCTTTTTTCCGTTCCCCAAGCAGTGAGCGGGTGTCCGGCCTGCAGGTCCCCATTTTCCAGTTTCCTTGCAAAAAACAGCTCATCTTCCACTACGCAGCCCTGCTTTACCAGAGTTTGTTTCAGAAGAAGCGGAAACGTGTGCTCCGGAGCCGCTTTCACATGAATATAATTGGCTTGAAGCATGCCCGGAACGGACGAAAAAAACGGCAGGAGTTTGTCTAACGGAAATGTATGGTGCAGCTGAATAAAGTTATGCGAAAAAATCTGCGGCAAAAAAGGGTCCGTATATACACTGAAATGCTCGAACCTCTGAATGCCGGAAGTAAGCTCTATATACTGCTTCTCGGTTTTATCAAATTGATCGGTCATAAAAGCTCTCCTTTTCCTTACACATCCAACTGCATCTCTCAACCTTTTGTTATATTGAGATTTCTCATAATTTCATCGTACACCGGATAGAACGGCATTCCAATTGGTAATTGTTTAATTTGCTGAAAGGAAATGGGTATCGCCTTCTGATTCGCAAAAAAGCGTTTCGCTACGTCATGACTGATCGGATGGAGAACCCCTCTCAAATAAACATAAAATTCCCGTTCAATGCGAAACAGCATTCTCCCGGGCAGATGTTGAATACAGCCCGATGTCCCCCGGCTGATCGGCGGACCGTCCGGAAACGCTTGTATTTCGTCCCGTTCTAAAGCCGGGATGTCATGCCGTTTAAATCGGTAAAAGCGAAATGCGCTATGATCAACCAGCCTTTTCTCCCCGTCTTCTATAAAATAAACATGAAACTGATCCCTGACGAGCTGAAAATTCGGAATACTGACGGAGTTCTCTTCCTCATATTGAAATAAAAACGGATCCGGAATGACGACGGTTCGCCCTTCATATAACGTATGCCAGCGCTCGTTTACAGGCTTCCTTTTATTTCGGTCAAGCTGATATACTTTCTGATCCGTCCCCTTTACAAAGGACCCGTCGATCAGGACAGACGGAAGCGATTGATACGTGTTCTGAAATGAGTGGGGTGTTTTATAGGTCGTATCCAACACTTCTTTTATCGGCAGAAATGATGTAAATGTGTTGAGCCTGCTCCAAAAAACAGAGTCTCCGTGATTCCAATGCATAACATCTTCGTCCCAAAAGTTGCCGAACTTCTCTTTCACACGCTCAAGCAATGATCTCCGGTGCATCACCGAACAGTGATCAACGAGAAAAGCGGCCTGATCAAGCACCTCTTCAGCAAAACGATAGAAGTGGAATTGTTCTGTTCCGCGCCCGTTTACATGTATCACCTTCTGGCTGGAATAGACGGCATCAAACCCGCTGCATTGATTAAGAACTTCCGCCATGCGGCTGAGCCTATCCGGATGAAATACGGTGTCGTCTGTCAAATAAGTGATGTATTCGCCTTTAGCCCGTGAAAGCGCATCATTAATCAAAACGGCATACCGGGTCGACTTCAGCCGTTCGGCAGGATTGATAAAACTGTTGTCATAATATATGCGAGGATCTTTTATATACGTACTGATGGCAGCCGAAGTTTCTTCATTTGAATGATCATCCATCACAAACAGCTCCCAATTGCTGTAGGTCTGATGCAAAACACTTTCAATCGCCTGTTTCACAAGATCCGGTTTGTTGTAACTCGTTAAGATAATTGAGATCTTCTTTTCCATCCCATCACCCCTTCTGTAAAACGTAAAAAACGGCTCCGAAAGAGACAGAGCCTGATATCCGTTATTAAAAAGCACCCCAGCTGACGATGCTTGAAATCGCGACGTTTGATCTCGTATTATTGAGCGGATTTTGAAAAACGGCCAAATCTGACAGCACTTCTTTGACAATTACGTTTTGCAGTGTGCTGCCGTTAATCAGATTGACGCGTGATACAGGAACCCCAAGCTCTTTTGCCATTACAAGCTGACGCCGCAAATCTGAATGATCTCCGGACGGCTGACGGGATAACAAAAGAAGAAGAAGCAGTACGAGCTGAAATTCCTCCTCAAAACCCCCGTGTTTTACAGTTTCTTCTGAATCCAAAGTATTCCTCTCCTTCATTTTTTAATCTATACAACGTATGTCATACTCTTACAATCCGCATAGGCAAACAAAGCCTGATTCGAAAATTCAGCTGTTTGATTAAATATTGAAAAAAACACAAGCAAAACGGCATTCGACTTATACCAATCTCTTCAATCAGGAATATGAATAAACGTGAGGTTGAAATTGTTAAAGGAGGTGTATGTTCGCATGAGCGAGGATCGTTTGGAGCTTAAAAAGGAGTTATTGAAAACTCTTTTAGCCCCTGTATTTGACAACAGCGCTTTATCTGGCGGCACAGATGGAGGAGATAATGTGGAAAACAAAGTAAAAGATTTATTGGAATCGGCAATTGATGCAAAAGTAGATGAAGCAGCGGCGAAAGACAGTCTCAGCGCACAATCTGTATTGGGAAGCGGTATTTCATTAGCGGCGAGATGGATTTTTGCAAGAATTCAGCCCGGCACTGTCATCAGCATTGTGATGGATTCAGGAGACATGATCGGCCCGGTTCAATTTGTTGCCTTTGACGAAATTCACGGAATCGTTTTTGTTACGCAGGAAAATTCCGTTACACCGGCAGGCTCTGCTACAACATTGCTTGACGTCGACAAAGTTGAAAGTGTCACGTTCACTTCGTAACAGCATATGAACGTTTTATATATCCGTTCAGGATATAAAGGCATATACACGTATTTTGACCGCTGGATCGAGGAAGGCTTTTTACAGTCTTCCGTCCGCTTTTTTTCTGTTTCTGAGTTTGAGGAAGATACCATCCGCAGTATACGGGCATTCAAACCAGACATCAGTCTGATGATGACGGGAGACCGTATTCCGTCTGAATGGCTTCAATGGCTGAAGACAGAACAGATTCCCGTTTATCTATGGATGACGGAGGATCCTTTTTATTTCGATGTGAGCATGACAATCGCCCCTTTCGCCGATGCCGTTTTGACGATAGAACAAAACGCGCTTGATGCTTACCGGCAAATGGGCTTACAGCACGTATATTATGTCCCGATCCCCGTTAATCAGCGGCTTTTTAAGAAACAACCTGCTGAAGCCTCTCTTCACACAAATCTGCTTCTGATCGGATACCCTTACCCGAACCGCGTTGAACTGGTGAAAGCAGCGGCGAAGCTTCCGTATACGCTTCGTATTATCGGGAAGGGATGGCGCAGACATCTGCCTAAAAAAATCGCCAGGCAGCAAAATGTGCTCGTAATGGATGAATGGATTGCACCCGAACATGCCGCATTATATTACAACAGCGCAGACGTGGTCTTAAACCCTCACCGTTCTTATCGGTTTGCGCTCAATCAGAACGGACGCGGCATCGAAAATATCAGTTTAAATACGAGAAGCTTAGACATTGCGGCTTGTCAGGCCTTTCAGCTGACAGACCTTTCTCCCGCGCCCCCGTTTTCATCCTTTGTTTCTTACAGCGGGCTTGCGGATTTTGCGGATAAGATCCATTTTTATATGGCAAACCCGGGTGAACGTAAACAAATCGCGGCGCTTAATTACCAAGAGACAGTACCGGCGTACACGTATGACCGGCTGCCGGCTGTGCTTGCGGCTATCCGTTCCAGGACTTTCTCATGAAACGCTCTTCACATCAAAAAAAGCAGCTTGGATAAGCTGCTTTTTTCATGTTTATTTTCCGCTTCTGTCAGTCAGTTTTCTCGGGTCAACCTGTTTATTGACCTGCGGGTGAAAGCCGATTTTATCAGCGATTCTTTCCCAAGGCACCATTTTAAAATTTTGATTCACTTTTTGGCCGTGATCTATATTTTCTCCATCCTGTGCGACAAAAAGGCCGAACGGATATTCAGGCCCCAGCCCGAAACCCAGAACGTCAATTCCGTCTGTATCGCTTGTGCCGTCTGTTTCAGGCCCGTCTGTTATCTGAAAGTCCGCAACATATTTGTTCTGTCCCTGTCTTTCATAAATCGCGTAGCTGCTGTTACCCTGGCTTGATGCAAGCAGATAACCTTTCCCGTCAGCAGCGTAGTAAATCGTCAGTCCTTCAATATCAGGGGTTAAATGCCTGCCGTCGGCACGATCGATAACCGTTCCGTTACTGCCGCCGTCCGGCTCAGCGCTGAACTTCCAGATGGCCTCATCTTCTTCTGCGATATAAAGACTGCCGTATTCATCGTCTGCTGCCATCCCTTCTGTCTGAGAATTCATTTTAAACGCCCTTACCTTTTTGCCGGATATGTATCCATTTTTATCCGCATTTAATTCGTATTGTTCAAATTCGCCTTCTTTCCCTGTCACCATCGCGTAATATCTTCCTGTTTTTTGACTGTGGTACAAGCTGAAACCGTATACTTCATCAATTGCTGATGCAATCGGGCGGTCTGGATCTGTAATGCTTTGTAATGTGCCGTTTTTCCCGTCAATGGCGTAAATCTCAATGGTATTCTTTCCTTCAGACCGATTGGATGCCGCCGCAATATCGACTTTTTTTCCGTTCAACGGAAAATCATAGCGGATATCAACATTGTTCAGCTTCCCGGTATGATAGGAATGAAGCGTCTTTCCCTCTAGGCTGTACACGACTAAGCCTGATTTTTTATTGGTTGTGATCAATTTGCTGTTCTGAGGATTCTTGGGGTCCAGCCAAATCGCAGGATCATCAGCTGCATCACCGGCTGTATCAACCGGCTCCGTTTCCGCCGCCGCATTCACGGTAAAGTGATAAGGATCAGACAGCTTATGCTTGGCCTGGGAAGAAACCGCACCGCATGTGAGCATCAATCCGGCTGCCGCGGTTAACAAAAGTGTTTTTGAATGATTCATTTTCCTTCCTCCTTTTAATGAACGTTCACTTTAATTGTAAAATACATACAGGAAGTTCAGTGTTAAGTTTTTGTGAAGATTGTACGAATATGAGAATTTATGGAGAGAAAAAATTGACATGAGCAAATATTTAAAATGAATATTTAGTACAATGTTTTATTTGTATTTCTATTCTATTAATCGGGTAAAGCGAAGTGAAAGCGCACAGATTAATGTTTTTCTCTAATTTTTGATTTATTGGTTTCTTTCATTAACTCGCTGAAATTGTTCAACATATGATGCATGGTAGAGAAACGAGAGTTGGAGGATAAGCCATGCCTAAACAGCAAGCAGTAGAGCTACAACCGTTTTTTCACGATAAAACTGTTCTCGTCACAGGCGGGACAGGATCAATCGGAAGCCAAATAGTAAAACGCCTTTTGCTCTTAACCCCTAAAGAAGTCATTGTGTTCAGCAAAGATGACAGCAAACAATATGTGATGAAACAAAAATACGCGGATGAACAAAGACTGTCGTTTGTGCTCGGCGATGTTCGTGACTACAGAAGAGTCAACCAAGTGATGAAAGGTGTTGATATTGTCTTTCACACAGCTGCGCTGAAGCAGGTTCCGACATGTGAGGATAATCCCTTTGAAGCCATTCAAACCAACCTTATCGGCGGACAAAATGTCGCAGAAGCCGCTTTGCTGCAAGAGGTGACGCATGTGATTAATATCAGTACCGATAAAGCCGTTTATTAAGATACTTACTACAAACAAATCAAAAAAAGAAGCTTACTCTGCACTCCTTTCCAAAGCAGCCTCCAATAAATGCTGAGCAAATTGTTTATAAAATTCATCTAAGTCATTACTCGCTTCATCCTGATCTATATAGCGGATACTGTAATTATCTTTATGGACAACCTTTATTGTTTTCTTCTTTAATTCCTCATAACGTTGGTAAGGTTCCAAAACTACACCCCCGCTTTCACAGGAGTATTATATGTATGTAATGGTTCGTCTCTTGACTGTTCTTTCTTTATCAAAGCCTCACAAGCTTGTTCAATGTATCGTTAACTTTTTTCTTTATCCAGCGTTCAGTACCGATCTCTTCGCATATGAATATGGGAATGCTGGTTTTATTCAAGGTGCCCAGTAATTCAAAAATGAATTCTTGATATGTGCCTTCTCTGCACCTGAGTCACAATCGTCAAATAAATCTTGGGGCAGGAATAAGCCACCGCGAATGAGGTGAGGTTTGAAGACATTAATTTCTGTTCAATATGCCGCTTCAGTTTTGCAGCGGCATTCCTAGGAATGAAAGAATATGTACTAAATACTTTCAAACTTTGAGATGTTTGTTTTTGGAGGTGAAGATTCATTTAATTTTTTATACCAAATACGAATTTTTTGTCCTTTGCTCAAGTCATCTTTATTGTTAAGTTCACTAAGTCCCAGTAAAACTATATCCGATCTATACTTTTCAATAATCTCTTTTTCACTAAGATTTTCATAGTCTTTAACATCAGCTTTTTCATTAGGTATGAGAATTGCTTGATTCTCTCCTTTTAAAATGACATAGCCGACCATGGTTTGCTCAGCCTCCATAAAATGTTTGTTATGTTGGTTTTGACACCCTAATGTTATACATAACAAAATTAACAGCATTATAAACACTCTATACAAGTTCAAACCGCCCTTCTTGCATATTTGTAACAAGGATAAAACACTGTTTTAGGAAATGACAGACTAAAACGCCTCATGTTTATGAATTTAAACAAATTCCCCCTGGACAAATGGAACACGGCGAGGTCTTCACCATTATAGAACCGCACAATTGCATCATGAAATATTCCATTGGCTGATCAACCACATCACCTTCTTTAAGCGATCTAATGTTTAGGTAAGGTCTGACTTATAAGTCTATCTAGCCTTTCCGCTTAATCATTTTGCTTATCTATAAGCAGTTTAAATGTACTAAGGATTTGTACAGTTTTTCAGACATGTTCAGCTTGTCCTTGAAATGCCGGATTACTTTATCTTGTTCTTTACTTAAAATGTTTATCATTTAATCATATGCTGACTTAATATAATGTTTAAGTGTTTTTATATGGGGAGAATATGTGTAAGGAGGCGGTTTATTTGAAAAACGATCAGAAAATAACACTAAACTCTTCTTTTGCGTTATCCACTCTTATTGTCTTACTTATTGCATTGTACCCATCCTATTCTTCTTGGTTTGTCACAATATTCTTTTTAGGATTTGCACTAATATACACATTTAAAAAAAAGAGCAAATCTTCAAAACTAATTGCTATTATCTCTTATCCATTATTTATTGTTTACAGCTTAATAAACAGCATGTAATAATCCTCCCACCTAAGGCAGGATTATTTTTTATCACATTGCAGCAGCTTTTGAGCCGCTTTTGTCTGTGATGATAAAGCTGTCACTCCCGATTTTTTCTTTCTATCCTTATCTTCATAAATCGTTACATGGTGTTTTGTCATTAAAATTGCCACTGCCATCTTAAATTCCTTCTTATCCTTAAAGTAAACAATTTTATATTCACCTAGAATGATCATATTAGCTAATCTAGCTAAATAAGATGACCATCCCCCTGTAGGCAACTTTAAAAGCAAATCCTATGTTTGAACGAGAGCGGCAGTTGAGTACTTGTCAAATTTGGTATCCCGTATGTAGTTCCGGCATCCTCCCAATCATCTGCAGTTGTCGAAAAACTAGGGGTCTTAATAATTGAGGCGGTTTTAAGTATATTGATTGATGGTAGACGTTGCTTTCAGTATCATTCCTAGTCTGAGTTAGCTCTTTCGCATAAACTCCTGCCCCAAAATCATAAAGCAAACCACTTCAGTAAAATTCCAATCTTGTCAATGGTGTTTCTCAAACCTAATTCCCCCTCTGAGTGTTTTAATGATATTACACTCAGACGTTACCCTGAAAATATTTGTTTTTGTTAAAACTACAGTTTTATTGAATCTTCTCCACGGCATAAAATGGGCATCCCCAATGAGACTTTCGGTTCTTTTTTAAAAAAGTTGTGTCTCGTATAATAACAAAAGTATGTTTTTAAAATTCTTGTTCCTTCTTTTATAACTGAAAATTTTTAGGTAATATATTGATTTTATTACAAATATCCAATATAGTTGTAAATATATTAAACTAATGGTTATTTAAGGATGGTGAAGAAATGAAGAAAAAACTTATTTCATTTATCATGGTGTTCACGTTGACTGTGCTGGCTATATCAGTTGTTTCTCCTGGCTATGCAAGTGCAGCAGAAAGTAAAAAAGCACCTGTAGTTCAAAATAGCGTACAGGCTCCTTTAGCTTCAAATTCTGAAGTACATACACAGGGCATTCCTTTCGCTAAACAAATATTAGTAAAAGCACTTAGGGTTGGTGGCCCCGCTTTAGGAAACCTTATTAAAAAGATCCCATATAAATGGGCTCAAAAAGCTGGTGATGCTTGTTCTAAGTGGGGACACAAAGCGGCGGACGTTATAGATGAACTTACAAATTTCGGAGAAACAGCTGTTACTGTGGCCTTAGTGAAAGCCGGAATTCCATTAGCTGATGCACAGTTAATTGCGAAGGTTGTTGTGTTCTTTTTGGTATAACTATACATTAAAAACAAGAGAGTGAGGCTTACAACCTTCACTCTTTTGTTTTAATTAGGTAAGGAGAGATCACCATGAATCTGCTTGTTATGACGTTATCAATTTATCTTTTATCTCTCATCGTCTTTTTTATTTTTATGTACAGAGGAGAAAAGAAAGAAGCTGCAGAAAAAAACACAAATGAAAAATTTTTATTATCTACAGTAATAGGAGCTTTGGTTTTATCACTCATTCCTACTGCAGTCATAATGGTGATAATCTTATTTGCAACAGGATCAGCAAATGTGCTTGTAAGCTTCTTTGAATTAGAAATAGAATTTAAACAGATTGTTATAACAAGTGTGTGTATGGTTGTTTATTCTTTTACTTTTGATAATATTTTTGTGGCTGTTGGAAGGCATCTCATTGGGGATAACTTCTTCAAGTTTATATTTGCCTCATTGTTTAGGTTTTTATTCATTTATATAGTGGGTATCTTATGTTCAATTGGGAACAGCGACAATTTTAAATTATCATTAGGATTAACTTTATTTTTTCTTTTGTTAGAATGTATTTTCCCTAAAAAGTCTGATCGTGCCCAGAATTTAAAATCTTAAGGACGGGCATTTGGTGAGAACATAATGCATATTAATGTTCAAAAAGATAAAGCAGGCTTAATGTCTGCTTTATTTAATTAAAATCCCTCTTCATACAGTGCTTTCTCTAAGAAATTCAGCCCCTAAAGCTCACACTGAACCTTCCAGCTTTATACTTCGTCACAACAATAAAGTAACAAACAAGTTCCCAGAACTCTCGAATCTTGATATGCTCAATGGTACTGTTGTTTTTGCAGCCCAAGGTGGTGTTCCTGACTTTGAGACTGTAATGGGACGCTTTATGTCTAAAAAATCTGCCCATAAGGTCGTTTACTGTGTAGTCGATGTAATTTATATTAATGGGCATTCAATTGCTAATAAGCCGCTCACTGAACGAAAAAACATGCTTTTAGACATTAAACTTGAACATTACAATGTATTTGTTATTGAAGGTCTGCAGGGAAACGGTTTAGCTTACTTTAAGCTACCAAAGAAAAGCATCTTGAAGGAATCGTATTAAAAAAGCTAACTCCCCATATGAGATTAATAAACATTCTTATAGCTGGCTGAAAGTGATTATAGATTTAAGGACTACATGGAACTCCGCATACATTCCTTTGAATCTTGGAGAGTATAATCTCTCCATTACATAACTCCTTAATGCTTAGCCTTTTAAAGTCAAGTACGTAATACAATAAGTTATCCAAATCGTTTAGCTGTAATTCACCAAAATGCTCTTCATATTTTGTGACAGATTCATTCCAGTTTGAATAAACCTATTGACCTCCTAAAATTAAATGTTATTATTTACTTTAATTTACAAATAAAGGAGTGTTTAATTTGGAAAAGTTGTTTAGTTTTATTATTTGCACCATGGTGGCCATTCTTTCTCTGAGCATTGCCACTGCCGCATCTGCTGAGACCGACAATTCTAGGTTTTCAACTAAGCTTACTAGCTCTGTCGAAGGTGAATTTAAAGCTTTTGGTCTTAACCCTCCTAATTCAAATAGCGTTGTAAATCTTACGAAAAACAAATTGACATTCGCTGGACAAGCAACTGGCAATACATTATATTCAAACAGTTATTTTCAAGGCAAATCTACGATAAGCTATTCAATTACAAACAATATTGGAACTAAACTAACTGTGAAAGTTTGGAATGATTCCGACTGGATTTTTGCTACTGAAACACTAACTGTAAATGCTAATGGTACAGCTACAGGAACAATAAAAAATCTAGATGCCAATGCGCTTTACTATCTATCTTTCTCTGCTCCGAGCGACTTTTCTGGCTATGTTCAATAAAACGTAATTTAGCAGCTCCATTCGTGGGGCTTTTTTGTATTCGTTAAAAACTATCGTAAGACAGAAATGGATTATTTGTAAAAATTACGATATATTGGTAATACAATCGAATATTCAAGGCTGCTCCCACACAAAAAACAAGTCTAGATAAAATCCTTCTTCTTTTATCTAGACTTGTTCAGCTCTCTCCAACATTTAAAAGAAATTTTGCCTCAATTAGTTTGGCATTGTAGTCTTCAACTTCTTTCTTTGTGCTGCCCAATTTATCAAAAGCTACTCGCCAATCACCATTATGAATTCTGATAAAAGATTTAATCCTCAAGCCATCAAAACAAACATCTAAAATTATCCTGTTGCCTGAAGTGCCATCAATTTTGCTAAAGACAGCTTCTTTATTGTCACCAGCATAAAGCACCTCTTTAATTGATTCATTGGTAAAGTACTCAGTTTCCTTGGTTGCTACATAGGTTTTCATTTCTTCTTCTTACTCCGTTTAAAATCATGATTTCATCTTCACGTCCTAGTGATCTTAAGTCCTTTCTCTATATATACGCAGAGCTGTATTATGAGTTCACACAGTATTTAGTGAAATGTATTTGATATCAATCACTTCAATATTAATTAACTCTGCTTTTATGAAACCATTTAATAGCCTATCAATTTCAACAATTCACCATTGCAATATTCATCTTGGAATAGCGGTATTTTAATCATTGTCTAACCCTTCCTTTAATGAACTGCTTTCGTTTAACTTTCGGAAAACATATTAATCTGCTAACATTAATAGCTCATCGACTTTATCATTGTATTCACCATATTCACCAGAGTCCCATTCAACACCTACAGAACCTCGAATTGTCGTCCACAATATAATTCCCAATTCTCCATTCTCAAAAACCTTACTTGCTCCCCTTTTTGACAACCGAGCATATTTCAACCTCTTTCTTAAAATAATCACATTTTAAGTTAACTTTAAACTGCATTATGTTGAGAATATCACCTTTAATTGGTAAGCTGACATCTAAGTCATACTTATACAAAGCAGGTGATATATTGAACAAAATAATCGGAATGACCGGATTAATTATCTCCTTACTTGTGCAAGGGTTTTCAGCAAGTGATTCATTGACTCATAAGATCGCCATGGCTTGTCTATTTTTGTTCTTATTGGTTTATAATTTTAACCATACTAAGGAGTTCTCTAAAAAGTCTCTGGCGATTATAGGCGCTTCCTTTATTGTGCTAATGCTTGGTATTTATCAATTGCTCTCTTTTACTGGTGATTACTTTGAAAGTCGCGGTTTAAATTTTGGATTTATCCTCTTACTTGAAATTGTTTTAGTTATTGGATTAGTGACTGCTGCACTGAGTTTAATTAAGCATATTGCAGACCGCTTAAGGAAAACACCTGATGGTAAAGAGCGTTGACTCTTTGCCTTTTTTTAGCTAACCATTTCTTTTTATGCCGTCTTTCTTGTACAAAATCAAACGCAATATCGACTTTTACCGGCTCTGTTCTGTCAATGATGAATTGATTTCAGAACGATTCTTAATTCCTCATCATTCATACCGTTGCCCTCTTGCACTCCACCTTTATGGAATCTTTTTCATTTTTCACCAGAATTTTTTCAAAAGATCCAGTCGCATCGCTCTCTTTGATAAGAGCTCTACATTTCTAATAGCAAGATTGAATATTGTTTGTTAATACACTCGGCCCCAACTTTTGTGTCTTAGAATTTGAAAGGCGTACTTGCACTTTAACATTTGTCATTTCAGCTGATATGGAATCAATCCTTCCAGCCCAATTAGGGCTCTCTTCCTCGGGAGTCGGATATAGTTTAAATCGCCAACTGATTTCCCCTGTTTTGGCGGCAAATCCTTCATAACCGTCGTAGCTTCCATAATAAGATGGTTGAGGAAGGTGGACAGCAAGAATACTCATATTCGTTCTTGCAGCACTTGGCGGGTATAACTGCACTTTATAGATTAGTGCCGCGCCCTTCGCATTTTTCAGTTTTTGATTCACCGGTTCGAGTACTGCAGTACAAGGCATTGGACTTGCTTTCATTTGAGTTGGAGAGGCGATAACAGCAGCCAATAAAGGTATAACCAAGGTAAATCGTTTCATCTACATTCCCTCACATTTTTTTGTTAATTTCCCTTACTCCCGCCTTGAATATTCATCACTTTTGAATGGTTATCTTCATTAAAAAGTGAAAAAGGCATTACTGGAGCTACTGGTGCTGCCGGTAAAGATGGAAAATCAGCATATGAATTAGCTGTTCAACAAGGTTTCTCCGGAACATTAGATGAGTGGCTTGCTTCTCTGAAAGCAACAGCAAACTGATCACGTACCCTTCTCTAACGAGGAGTGTATTTTTTCCGTTTTTTCAAATTAGAAACCACAAAAACTCTACATCCTTTTACATTTTTTTCAATGACATGTTATGATTATTTTCAAGGGATTTTGGAAATTTTCAGAAAGAGGGGTTTGGATGAGCAAGATCGCTTCAGAAGTTGTCGCTACTACACTGAATGATTGGTACATTGCTATAAAGAAACAAAAGGTAAATGAGTCAATAAAATATTACTCAGAGATAAAAAGCCTGTTCGATGACATGGAAGAAGATCAAGAAGTTCTTGCATATTACAGTTTATTAGAAGAAAGACACAAAATGTTGCTACATTCTTCACGCGGAGAGCCATTACAAAAGCACACTTATTTCACTGAAGAGAATGAAAATTTCATAAAAAGAACGAACGATAAATTGGAATATAACTTTTATTTATTTGAAGCAATGTACGAGGCATACAACAAAAATTATGATCGAGCAATTAACTTATATGGATTAGCTGAGAAAAAGCTTGCAGAAATTCCGGATGAAATTGAAGCAGCTGAATTCTACTCCAAGGTCTCCTACTTATACACTCTTGTTAAACAAAGCATTGTGGCACAACACTATATCAAGAATGCAATTGCAATATATAAGCGACACCCTGACTATAAATGCAAACTGGCAACTTCAACAATGATTGCGGCTGCAAACTATTCCGATATGAAACGGTTTGAAGAGTCAGAAACATATTATTTAGAAGCAATAGACATTGCACAAGAAACAAAGGATGAATTTTTGGAAGCTCAGTTATATCACAACCTTAGTATCGTGTATTCTGATTGGGACAAACCTGATAAGTGCATTAAATCTCTCGAAAAAGCTATTGGAAATGAATCTTGGATGAATTCAAATTATTATATAAATTCTTTATTCATGATGATTAAGGAACAATTTAAAATTGACGAAAAAATGAAAGCCATTAATTTTTACAATAAAGCACAGGAAAGACTCATATTAATGGAGAATAAGATATACGAAGCCAAAATTAGCATCCTATACAACCTATATTGTGGTGAATTAAAAAACAACTTCAATAATTGCATCCGTTACATTGAGTTTTTAAAACAACAAAATGACCTTGAAAGTGTAGATGAATTGTCCTACATAGCTGCAAAAAGGTTTGAATCAATAGGTGCTTTTGAAGAAGCAACAAGCTTTTTCAATGAAAAAATTTGGGCTGAACAGAAAATGAATCAGGTGGAGGGAATCTTATGAAAAAAATTATGCTTTGCGTATCTATTTTAACTGTAATTTTAAGTGGAGTAGCTTTAACGCAATTGAGTACAGATTCACCATCTAACATCCAGATAGCTGAAAGGCCAGTCGGAGGTTAAAAAATTAATTAATTTAGCCCTACTCATATGAGTGGGCTTTTTATTTTATGATTTGTGTCCGCCCGTCAAACCTGCTCTATGCAAAGCTGTGCCTCCAGGTGTATATGAAACAGCTCGTAAGCGCTTTAGATCCATATTTATTTCTTATCCCGTCCGTAACAAAATTATGGAAGCATGGGCTGGAAAAGGGGTAAGGAATTATCAGAACAACTGGGGTAAGCGATTCAAAAGCAAAAAGAAACAGTATGTTAAGGGCGCAGATATCTATGATAAGGTAAAGGCCCAGAGATATGCTAGTAGTAAAACAGGTAAGCCTTATTCAGTGGCTGCAACCAAAAAAGCACAAATAAATAGTATTGCTCTAAACTTGTGTGGCAATCATACAAAAACACAAAAGGAACCGACCTAGACAGTAATGGAGGCGCACTTGTCACACCTGCAGATATTGATCGTTCATCAAAAACTGTTAGCTACTAATCATTTTACTTGCAGATTTATTCTGCAAGTGTGTTTTTATTTTATATAAAAGATAAGGAGCGTTATATGAAAAAGTCTTATGTTTTATATGGGATTTCAGGAGTTCTAATTGGTGCAATAGTTATATTGTTGATCAATGCATTCTTTATAAATAAAGGTGAACACTCTGTAAGTACTTCTAAAATTAATCCAACCGAGGATAAAATCTTTTTTATCTATTCAAATTCACTCATCAAGAAAAGCGTACTCATATCCACATCACAAGGAGAAAAATTCAATAAACGATACTTTAAGGTACCGGATATACCATATATCCAGAAAAAACCCCCTCTTCAGACGATATCGTCTTGTTAGCTGAACATGAACCATATTATTACACATTAAAAAACAACACCATTAAAGAACATAAATTATCCAATCCATTTGCTTTTTGGCATCAAGGAGAAGATATTTCTGTAAAAGCCTATAATGTCGACACCAATGGAAATGAACTGAAAGTAAATGATAAAAAGTTCAATAAAAAATACAGCCTGACTTTGCCCTCCCTCGTAACCATGGGAGAAAGCGATGATAAGTATATTTACGTCATTCAAGGAATGTCTTTGTACGTCATTGATAGAAAAACAGAAGAGATTATTAAAACGATTGGATTAGCTTCCTATGGAGATGTATTTGATCACTCTGAAAAATATGTTGTGGCTAGCTCAGAACATGAACTAACTGTAATCGAAAAAGGATCATGGAAATCAAAATTCATAAAATATCCTGATGATCTCGAACAAGCGGACGCTGTGTATTACGACAAAAAAAGCGGTAAATTTTACGTTACATATATTAATAAATCCGGATACGCCTGCTTACTTGAGTACGATCAAGATTTTTCTTTTGAAAAATTCGATTTACAATTTCCGTATATGAATGCAAAGTTTAAAGATCAAAAACTTTATGTGATTTCACAAGAGGAAAACAAAAAAGGCATTGGTGGCTATATGGGGATTTTTGATATCCGTACTAAAAAGAAACTTAATGAATTTGATTTGCCTGAAGAAGAAACAAAAGTGCAGGATTATGGTTTTAGATTAAACATAAAGAATAAGTTGCAAAGCAAAAGCCCCTTCCTGAATAAGGGGCTTTAATTTTAAATTAAATAGATGTTTTATACGCGTTAATGGCTTGATTTCTCAAAAGCATATTATCTTTCGTAACCATTCCAAGATTGTATGCTTGTTTGATGATATCTAACACTTGATTATCAGTTTCAGTTACAGCTCGTCCCCCAGTTATTCTGGACTTCCAGTAATCAAACTGGTGATTTAACTCTGAACTGCTTTTAAGGTTTTTATTATCAACTACTTTGCCATTCTCCAGCGCTTCTTTGAATTCATTAAAACCAATTGAACATTGCTGATTCGAACTAATTCCTGCACCTTCTGTCGCTAAACTGCAAAACGCTAAAAATTTCGGATCTTTCGTGATATTGTAAGAGTTATTTAGACCTTCCATAACATTCATCCTCTCTCGAATTTTACAACGTTGCTATAAATGATTTTCATGTTTTTCCCAAGACCTTCAACTTGAATCTCATTTGAAGGAAGTTCGTTCATTGGAATTTCAATGTATTTGTCCCATCCTATCACAACTTTGTTTTGTCCAAGTATAGGGTCATATTTGTATATGTTCGCTTCACCTTTGTATAACAAACTCCTTCTGTTTGGTATTATTTCACATGTTATTTATCGGTAATTCCAGCGAGATATTCAACTTAAATTCCACCAAATATAATAGATGGAAAAACAGTTTCTTTTCAATCAACAGTATCTTATTTCATTATTTCATACAAAAAAAGCTCTCAAAAAGAGAGCTTAACTTTGCAATACTTCTACTTAATCGTCCCAATCTTCGTCCTCTTCCCAATTTTCTTTTGCTTCTTCAAGCTCTTCCAAGAAAAATTGCAGAAAGTTATCTGCAACCTTGTCACCATACCCGGCTTCATTTGCCCAAACTATTACTGGACATTCGTCGTTTTCCATTTTGTTTGTATCGAGGCAATAAGAGAATTCATCTACATCTTCTAATACCGTCACTTAAATTATAATGAGTTCTATATTCCTCAGTAACTGTAACAACCCTGTTGATCTTTTTTGTAAATCAACAGCTCATGCAGCTCAATGTCTAAATATGTACAGACTTTATCAAGCAGATCCCTTGGATACCGTTCCATTTCATCGTGATAAAGCTTCCTAACTGTGTTAAAACCATGGTCAATATCATTGGAAAGCTTTCGAATACTGATATTCCTTTCGTCTAATATCGGCTTTAGATTTGATTTAATCAATTTAACTACCCCACATTCATTAGGTATGATCACTTTAAATTATCATCATATACATAAAAAAGGTCAAGGATATACCTTGACTATGTATTAAGCTTACCAATCAAATGAATCTTCATGTTCAAATCCATAAATACCTTTAATCCACACATCTCCGCAGCCTGGATTCTTTGTAATCTCTAACACATGATTACGATTTGCATCTCCCTCTACTCGATCTGCAGCAGTATAGTCGGCATAGTTCCCTACAAACTGCTTTTCACTACGTGGGAATACCCAGCCAGCAAGAGTTATCCTACTGATTTTCATATTTAGAGTACACCCCTCAGCATTGCTAATTGTGAATTTGTAGAAGAGCCAAGTGCGATCATAAGTCCGATCAAAATAGTCTGCCATTGAAAAACTCTCTGAATCCTCACTCATGTGAAAATTCACGTTTTTGTAGTCTAATGTAAGCTTCGCCTCAGCACTTGGTGTGTTAAAACTCAATATAAAACCAATGCAAATCACAACCAAAAAGATTAGCTTTTTCATTTCCTCTCCCCCTTTTCCAAAATTATACTATATTTGAAATAAAGGTGAAAGAACAGGCAGAAGCTTCTCGATTTCCCTATATTCTCTATGATATAGCTAGATATACACGTATCTATGAATATCTACATGTATTTATAAGTATCTATACCTCCCTGTACCACACAAATATACCTTATTGAGAACAAAAATATTTATTTTAGTTCATTTTTAAGAACAAATCTTCCATTTTTATGATATAATCATCACTGCTTATAAGCAACCTTACTGCTTATTCGCCATATGGTATAGGAAAGAGGTTCTTTTAATGAACGTAAAACATTCTAAC